>JANXOP010000064.1 GCA_025357755.1 Kofleriaceae bacterium
GTGGGCGCGCCCCTTCGCGGCGTAGATCGGGCGCTGATCGGGATCCCACACGATCACGCGCCCGTCGTAGCCCGCGCTGACGAAGCCGGAGCCTGGCAGCGGCTCGATCCAATGAACTTCGTCGGCGTGCCCCTTGAGCACGTCCTTCGCGACACCGCGTGCGACAGCCTCGTGCGCGATCGCCCACGCGGTGCCAGTATCGACGTCGCGTGGGGTGAGCGTCGCGAGCCACGCGAGCGCTTCGGTCGGATCTCGACCGAGCGCGACGCGCGCCTGGCGCAGCACGAGCTGGTTCGTGCGCGACTCCAGATCCGCACGCGCGCTCTCGGTGCGGGCTTGCGCCGCTTCGGCTGCACCTCGCGCGTGACTCGCATCGCGCCACAGCACGGTCACGATCGTGGCGAACACGGCGAGCGCGATCACGGCCCCCGCGAGAGCCGCCGCGAGCACCGGCCGGCGGCGGACGAATGCGTGCGCGCGCTCGAGCAAGGTGGGCGTGCGGACCGAGACCGCTTCGCCATTGCGAAAGCGCTGGACGTCCGCGGCGAGCTCGGCGACCGACTGGTAGCGGTTGGCCGGCTCTTTCGCGAGCGCTTGCTGGGTGATCGCATCGAGGTCGCCGCGCCATCGTGGATCGCGCTTCGCGAGCGGGATCGGAGGGTCCTCGCAGATCATGCACGTGAGGATCGGCAACGGTGCCTCGCGGGTCTCGTACGGCAGCTCGCCACAGGCGAGCTCGTAGAGCATCACGCCGAGCGTATAGACATCGGTGCGAACGTCGACTTGATCCGCGCGCAGCATCGCTTGCTCGGGGCTCATGTAGAGCGGCGTGCCGATCAGCTCGCCCGCGCGCGTGTCGCCCGGCGTCTTGTCATCGTCGGCCGCGAGCCGCGCGACGCCGAAATCGAGCACGACCACGCGGTGATCATCGGCGCGCACCATCACGTTCGAAGGCTTGAGATCGCGATGGATCACGCCCTTGAGGTGCGCGTGTTGCACCGCCGCGCACAGCGCGCCGAACAGATCGAGCTTGCGGCCGAGCGCGAGGTGCTTCGTGAATTGATCGAGCATCGTGCCATCGACGTGCTCCATCACGAGGAACGGATGCCCTTCCGCCTCGCCGGCTTCGAGTACGCGCGCGATGCCAGGATGATCGAGGCGCGCCATGATCTCGGCCTCGGCGGCAAACCGTGCGAGCGCCGAACCCGAGCGGCTCTGCAGGACCTTGATCGCGACTTGCCGGCGCGGTGCGTCTTGCTCGGCGGCGTACACCGTGCCCATGCCGCCCTCGCCGAGGATGCGCGTGATGCGATAGCCGGGAATCGTCGGCGCATCGAGGTGCATCGTGCTCGGCCGCTGGTTCGCGGTCGCGTCCATCGGCTGCGTGGGCCCGAGCTCGGTCCGAGCCAGCGGTTCCACCGGGTCTGCCACGGTGCGAGTATAAGCCGTTAGTTCGCGGCCAGGCCCGACTTCACGTCGAGGATCCGGCGTGCCTTTCGCCCCGCATCGTCGGTCACGACCAGCTCGTGCTTGCCCGGCGTAGGTGGCCAATAGACGCGCTCGATCGCCGGCGCCGTCGCGACCAGCGCACCATCGACGAACCACGTCAGCTGTCCCGCCCGCGAGCTCGCCGAGAGCGGCACGTTCTGCGCCGCTGCCGGCAGGCCTGGAATCATCGTGACGATCTGGCCCTCGCCCGGCGTGATGATGACCGGCGCAGCACCACCGACCGTCGCGCCACAACCCTCGCCGAACACCGGTGCCTCCGGAACTTCGCGATTGCGCGCCGTTAACCACGCGGTGACGGCACTCGGCAGGACGACGAAGCTCTTGCGGTGATACGTGACGGTCGGTTGCTTGCACGCCGGTACGACCGCGGTGCCGGCCGGATCGACATCGAAGGCCTGGTGGTACGGACATGGCGTGGTCGGCACCGCGTGGACCGGCGCGAGGACCTTGATGCGGTGCTCGCATGCCTCGCCCGGGAGATGGCCCGAGTACGCGCAGACCTCGACCTCGACGAGATCCGCGGGGGGTGAGGCATCGAGGTGGCGTTGCGAGCGTTGCGCCACGCCCTCGAGCACGTCGAAGAGCAGCGGCCCCGCAGCCTCGGAGCCGACGAGCTCGGAGCTCGGCTTGAGATCGACATTCCCGGTCCACACGACCGCGGTGTACGCCGGCCCCGAGCCCACCGCCCAGGCATCGCGAAAGCCAAAGCTCGTGCCGGTCTTCCAGTGGATCTCGGCGGGCACGCCGTTGACGTCGCGGCGATGCGGAAAGTCGGGTCGATCTTTTTGCGACAGCGTCTCGCGGGTGAGGTGCGCGGCGCCCTTGCCGAAGATCGGTTGCGGCACGCCCGTGCGGTCGGTGGTGGTGAGCCTCAGCGGTTGATAGAGGCCGTCCTCGGCGAGCGTCGCGTACATCCCCGCGAGCTCGAGCGGCGTGACCTCGATGCCACCGACGACCATCGACAACCCGTACTGACCGGGGACCGCACGCTCGCTCGCGACCCCCATCCGCGCGAGCTCGCCGACGAACTGCTCGACGCCGAGCTCGGCGAGGAGATCCACGAACGGTAGGTTGAGCGACCGCGACAGCGCGTCCTTGAGCGTCACAAGCCCCGCGAAGTCGCCATCGAAGTTGCGCGGGCGATACGTGCCGTACTGCGTGGGCACGTCGGCGACGAGGTACTGCGGCAGCGCGAGGCCGCGATCGATCGCGAGCGCGTAGAGCATGGGCTTGAGCGTCGACCCCGGCGAGCGAGGCCGATCGAACATCGCGATCTGACCGCCGTGCGTCGCGTCCATGAAGTCGAGGTTACCGACGAGCGCGACCACCTCGCGGCTGTGGTGATCGACAACCACGACCGAGGTACCGCGGATGTTCTTCGCGTGAAACTCCGAGAGCCGGAGCGCGACCTGCTTCTCGACGAGCGCCTGCTGTCCCGCATCGAGCGTCGAGCGAATGCGCAGCTCGAGCGGATGGTGCGAGCGCAGCCAGATCGCCGCGTGCGCGGCCTCGCGCGGCATCGGCTTGAAACGATCGGGCGGCGCATTGATCGCGGCATCTGCGAGCGCCGAGCTCGCATCGACATCGCGGAACACGCCGCCCGCGATCAGCTTGTTCAAGATCGCGTCCCGCCGGGTCTGTAACCGCTGCGTGTTCGCCGGGCTCGGTGCGTAGCGCTGCGGGCCTTGCGGTACCGCGAGCAGCGTCGCGATCTCGACCGGTGTGAGGTGTTGTGGGCCGTGACCGAAGTAGCTCCACGCCGCACTCTCGATGCCCTCGAGGTTCTCGCCGTACGGCGTGCGCGAAAGATACTCCTCGAGGATGTCCTGCTTGGGCAGCCGGAGATCGAGCTGGATCGCGCGGAACATATCGATCGCCTTGTGCGGCAACGTGCGCGTGCGCGGCTCGTACAACCGCGCGAGCTGCATCGACAGCGTCGAGCCGCCCGAGACTCGTCGCCCACTCGTCACGTCCGACCACGCCGCGCGCGCGATCGCGATCGGATCGACCCCGTGATGACTCCAGAACCGCTTGTCCTCGAGCGCGATCAGCGCCTCCACGAACGCTGGATCGACACGCTCGAGCTCGACGTGCAACCGCCACTTGTCATCGGGCGACAGGAACACGTACGCCGGCCGACCGTCGCGATACTCGACGACCGCGGACCACCCCGTATCACGATCCGGCAACGGCACGACATACGCCGCGATGACGAGCATGATCATCGCGCCGTTGCACGCGGTGATCGCGCGCAGTGCCCACGGCCAGAGCCGTTGGCTTAGAGGAGCTTTCCGGTCCACGGTCCGGCAACCACGGCGGTCCCGCCCTTCGAACGCGCCCACAGCGTCGCGTCGTACATGGCCTCGGCCTCGATCGGCGGCAGCGTGAACTTGCCGGCGGTCACCGCACGCACGGTGTAGACGATCTTCTTCGAGGTGTGCGGCGGCAGCGAGCCGAAGGCCTCGAGCCGATCGTCACGCATGTTCATGAAGTCCACCCCCCACTGCTGCTCGTCCTTGACCCAGTCGGGTTTGGTCGCGCGCCCGAGCCGCGGGTTCTCGATCTCGAAGCCCGCAGGTAGCCGATCGACGAGCGCGATGTTCTGGATCGTGGCGCCGCTGGTGTTCTCGATCTCGACCTCGACGAACACGAGGTCGCCGAGGTGCAACGTACCTTTGTTCAGATCGACCTCGGTCGAATCGAGCGTCTTGTACGCGCGGTTCACCGACATCCCATTACCGCCGGTCTTGTAGTCGCTGCCCGGACGCACACCGTCGCTCGAGATCATCAGGAATAAGCCCGCCGCACTCTTCGGGATGTCGATCGTGAGGGTCTTGTATTCGCTCGCACGCACGAGCGACCACGTCTTGTCGGTCGACTTGTGCTTGTTCGCGCGCGGGTTGATCGCGGTGCCATCGGCGGTGACCGTGCCCGCGGCAACGCCCTTGCCTTGGGTTGCGTTGACCCACTTGCCGAGCCCGGTCACGCCCCACACGAGCTCCTGCGTGTTCCAGTAGCCCCAGCCAGGCTCGCTCGCGAGGCTCTCGGCGACGCGATTCGCGAGGGCCTCGCCTTCCGGTGCGGCGCCGAACAGCTCGAAGAACGTGGAGAGCTCGAGGCCACGCGCGCGGCGATCCGAGTAGAAGCTCCAGCTGTTGATCCGCTCCGGTGCGATCGGCGTCGCGTCGACGGCCTTGAGCTCGGCGGCGTAGCGGCGATCGCCGGCAAGGTAGAGCGCGGCCTTGAGCAGATAGAGATCCTCGGCTTGCTCGCCCTTCGGGTTCTTCGGGATCGCGTTGATCAGCGCCTGGATCCGACCCTTCTTGCCGCGACCCGCGCGCGCGAGCACGTAGTGGAGGTACGCCTCCGATTGCTCGTCGTAGTGGTTCCACTTCTCGTGCACGACCTTCTCACCACGCTCGTACGCAGTAACGCGACCATCGATCCAGCCGATCACTTCCTTCAAGCGATCCTCGGGCACGGCGTAGCCAGCCTTCTTGGCATCGAGCAACGTGTCGGTCGCGTACGCGGTCGCCCACTCGAGCGGGTCAGCCGAACCTGGCCAGTAGCCAAAGCCACCCGAGGGGGTCTCCATCGAGAAGATCCGCGTGATGCCCGCGAGCACCATGTCTTCGATCTTGAGCTCGGCGAGCTTCGGATCGACATCCTCTACGATCGAGCCGAGGTAGAGCAGTGGCCGTGTCGACGAGGCGGTCTGCTCGATGCAGCCGTACGGGTAGTGGATCAAGTAGCTCAGGTGCGCGAACGCATCGCTGTAGGGATTCGTGGTGAGCCAGAACGTCGTCTGCTCGCTCGTCGGCACCCAGTTCTTGAGCACCGGTTGCTTCGCGAGATCGAGCGTGCCCGCCTCGACACGGAGCTTCTGGATCGCGTGATCTTTCGGACCCGCGGGCAAGAACGGCACTTCGAGCTCGTCCCTGACCGTGAGGTTGCCCGCGGTCGCGGTGACGGTGAGCTTCGCGCCACCGACGGGGATCATGGCCTTCGCCTGAAACACGACGGTGTCGTTCTTGCCGTTCTCGAGCTTGATCGAGCCCGTGTTCTTACCGGCGAACGACAGCGGCGCTGGCGAATTCTTCGGCTTCACGAGCCCGACGATCGGCAGGTCCGTGCTGTCGAGCTTGATGTTGATCGTGAGGGGACCACCGGACAGATTCGTCACGAAGACCGGGATCTCGATCTCGTCGTTCTGCGTGATGAACCGCGGGAACGTGGTCTGGATGACGACCGGATCCTTGACCGTCACCTCGGCCTCGGCGCGACCGACCCGACCGGCCGAGGCGACGACCGCCATCACGCGAAGCTGACCGCGATACGACGGGACTTGAAACGGGATGGTGATCTTGCCATCCGCGCCAACCGCGACGACGCCGGAGAACAGCGCCACCGGCTTGACCGGCTGGACGCGACCTTTGCCCAGGGCGCCCTGCTCTGCATCGGCCATGCTGTCGTCGCCACCGCCGGTCCGCGACGATGCGCCGGCCGGATTGTGTAACATCGTCCAACCGATCGTCTCGAAGGTCTCGACCGCGAGCGAGCGACGCGCGAACAGCACCGACAGCGGATCGGGCGACTTGAAGTTCGTCAGCGACAGCACGCCTTCATCGACGACCGCGACGGTCGCGAAGGCTGGACCTTGCACGCTGCCGGCATCGAGCTTGACCACGAGTGGGCTCGACGAGCGGACGTCCTTGGGCACGTCGATCTTGAGGGACTGCGTGAACACCGTCGGCAGCACGCGCGCCGAGCTGACCCCGAACGCCCGATCCGGCAGGAATGCATCCTTGCTCTCGAGGTGCGGATCTTTGACGACGAACGCGCTGATGTAGACATTCGGAGAGAAGTCACTCAGCGTGAAAGACCAGGTCGCCTCACCGCGGGTGACATCCTTCCACTCCGCGGTGATCACGTGATCGGTCTCGACCGTCCACAGGATCTTGCCATTGTACGGCGTGAGCACCTTGACGCTCACGGGCTTACCGACCTCGATCTCCTTCGCGAGCTGTGGCACGAGCTGGGTCGGCTTCGCCGGGCGCGGCGTCTGATCGACGCGATCCTCGCCATAACCGCCGTAGTAGTACGAGTACGGATACGAGCCTTGCAGCACGAGCTCGGTCTTCGCCTTGCCCGCCTTCACGCGCACGACGAAGCCGACATCGGCATCCGCGGGCGTGACCTCGAACGTGAACTTACCGCCCGAGACCTTCGCGGTCTTCTTGCCCTCGGGGACCTTGCGCAGCCACCGATCGTAGCGACCTTCACCGTTATCCTCGTCGTAGCTGTAGCCGTAGTCGGCCTCGAGATGATCGAGCTCGATCTCGAGGTTATTGACGGCATTCGCCACCGGCTTGCCCTTCCAATCGACGACCACACCTTCGACGGTGAACGGCACACCGGCCTCGGCCTGCGAGGTCTTCGACTTGAGACCGAGGTAGAACTTCTCGGGGTGCAGCGTCACGGTCGTCGACTTCACCGTCGCGCGACCACTGCCCGCCTCGAGCACCGAGGCGACCGCGGTGACCTCGCTGGTCTGCGTGAACGTGGTCTTGGCGGTGTCGTCCGGGCAGTTGATCGAGAGCTCGCCCTTGGGATCGAGTTGGTCCTTGGTGGCGTCACCGAGCGTCACCGATTTGCCTTTCGGTTCGACGCCGTAGGTGAGGTCCGCGTTCTCGGGCGGCGAGAATCGCGACGGCTGGGCCGTACACGAGAGCTCCACGCCGCTATCGGCCGCGGTGCCCCCGAACAGGTACTGTGCACTGACATCGATCGCGATCTTGTTGCCGATCAGCATGTCGGGCTGCTTCGGCGCCGCGGTGACCTTCATGCGCTCGGGTACGAACTCCTCGACTTGCACGTCGTACGCGGCGAGCGGCTTCTCCGCGACCGCGAGCGCGACGCGCCAGTGACCGGTATCGGCGAACGCGGGTAGCGCCTGATCGACATTGATCATGCCGGCGGCATTGGTCTTGAGGACGAGCCGCTTGACGACCTTCGCGCGCGGATCGACGACGGTGACATCGACCGGCAGCGGCTGGGCCGGCGCCTGGTCTTTGCTATCACGCACGATCGCGGTGACATGCGCGGTCTCGCCCGGGCGATACACACCGCGGTCCGAGTACATCGCGGCGCGATACGGCGAGTCCGCGACGAACGGGGTGCCACTGGTCGAGGATTCCGCGACGTCGGCCTTGAGGTCGGCATAGCGGATGTACGTGAGGTCATCGCCCTTGCGTGCGATCAGCGCGAACGGCTCGCTCTGATCCGGATCGGTGTCCGCGTTCGTGGTCAGCGTGCAGCCGGTCTTGCCTTGCGTCGAGCACTTCGCGACGACCTTGCCGCTCTTGCGCACCAAGCTGACCTCGACATCCGACAGCGCGTTCGCGGTGTCCATGTCGAGCGCCCACACGAGCACCTTCTGGTCCCAGGGCTTACCCGGCGTGATGCTCTTCTTCGCGACGAGCGAGATGTTCGTCAAGAGCAGCCGCGCGCTCGCCGTCGTACCGGTCGCGACCAGGCGCATCTCGAGGATGCCGCGCGAGGTCGCGGGCAGGAGCGACGCGACATCGAGCCACGTCGTCGCCTGGACATCCGGATCGCTCTTGAGCGCGATCTCCTTCTTGAGGATCACGTTACTCGTGCGCTCGTCGGGTGCGTCGCTGTAGTCATTGCTCAGCCAGAAGATCAGGTTCTCCGGCGGCACTTCACGCACGACGAGGTTCACCGCATCGACGTTGAGCTGCTTGATGCCGAGGTTCGTCCACGCGGTGCGCGGCAGATAGCGGCCCGTGCCCTGGAACGCGATCGTGGGCTTGCGTGCCGCGACCGAGAACGACTTCGAGAACGGTGCGAGCAACACGCCGCCATCGACCGAGGTCGCGCCACCATCGACCTTGACCGCGTACGTGCCGCGCTTGAACTCGCCGAAAACCCGAAAGCCTGCCTTGCCGTTCGTGATGTACATCTTCTTCACCGGCGGGCTGAAGTGGATGCGGCTGATCGCCTCGTCGGTGAGCTGGCAACGCTCCGAGAGGTCGTAATACGACTCGCCCGCGTAGGAGTAGCGATGGCCCTTCGCGGCGGCATCGTCGTTACAGACGACCTCCATGTAGAAGCCGTTCGAGCCCTCGACCATGTACGCGTTCTTGATCGACACGCCCTTGTCGGTCGCGACGACGTACTCCGCCGTTGCCGCGGCCGCCTTCGCGGACTGGAGCGATGGCAATCCCGCCTTGAGCGCGAAGTTCAGCTTCGCGCCGAGGACGAGCTTCGGATCGGTGAGCTGGACGATCACGATGTTGGGGCTGTGGGTCGGCAGCATCGCGACGCCGGCGGCGGCGTGCCCGTTGACCGTGAAGCTCATCATCGCCTTCGCGATATTCGGCAGCACGGGACCGGAGAACGTGACCTCGGTCGTCACCTTGTGGTTCGCGAGGTCGAGGCCGCTCGGCGCCCAGCTGAGGAACTTGAAGTCCTCGGTCTTGAACGTGTACGACCACTTGGTCCCGGATGGCGGCTCGATCAAGCCATCGCGAGTCTCGAGCCGGTCGACGCTGATCGTGTACGTCGTGTTGTAGTCGAACTGACGCGACGGCGTGAACGTGACCTCGG
>JANXOP010000091.1 GCA_025357755.1 Kofleriaceae bacterium
GTAGGCGGCGCGCGCATAGGCCTCGATCGCGAGCGCGTCGTCACCGGCCGCGAGCGCGAGCCGGGTCGCCTCGGTGAAGTCCCCGGCGCCGCGATCGCGTTCCGAGAGCGACAGCGCGATCCGACCGCGCGCGACCAGGGCCCGCGCGAGCACCGGTGGGTAGCCGAGGCTGCGAGCTTCGACCATCGCAGCCTCGGCATCGCGCGATGCCTCGTCCGTTCGACCGGCATCGCGCTCGACGTCGACGCGAGCGATCCGGTCCGCGACCAGCGCGACGCGGGCCGCGATCGCCGACGGCGGAGGCGCGACCGGCGAGAGCAGCGCATCGTCGTCGCCGCACGCGGCGAGGGCTGGCAAGCTGCCTACCGCGATCACGATGCCCGAGATCGCGGTCGCATCGGCATTCGTCGCGAGCTCGCCGATCGCCGCGAGCGCGCCGTTACGCCGCGCGAGACAGGCATCTCGTCGATCGAGCATCGCCTCGGAGATCGTGCCGGCCTGGTGCGCGAGGCACGCGCCACGCTGGACCTCGGTCCACTGCGTCGCATAGCGATCGAGGCCGTCGACGATCCGCGTACGCGCCTCGGGTGCATAGCCACTCGCGAGCGACGCGAGGTGGCCGAGCGCGCGGCTCCGGACCTCCGTTCCCCAGCTCGGCGCGATCAGCGCCGCGCCATCTTCACACTTCGGAGTCGCGCGCCGCGCACGCCCGATCGCAAATGCGGCGACGATCGCGATCGTGACGAGGACCGTGCCGCCGATCAGCGCGCGTTGTCGCCACTTCGCGGCTGGCGTGAGGGCGAGCGCACGCACGAGCTCGACCATCCCGGCGAAGCGATCCTCGGCGCGAGGCGCGGTCCCGCGCGCGAGGATCGGGACGAGCCACTTGGGAACTGGACCACGCGATTGCAACGCCTCTTCGAGCGCGACACACAGCCCGTACTGATCGACCGCCGGTGTCAGCGCGAGGCCCTCACGCTGCTCGGGGGCCATGTACCGCGGCGTCCCCGCGATCGTCGGGACGCCGGTGTCCTCGATCCCGTGCGCGAGTCCGAAGTCGAGCACGCGCACGCGCTCGTCGGCGCCGAGGATCGCGTTGTCGGCCTTGAAGTCGCGGTGGATGAGCCCGGCCAGATGAGCGGCCGCGAGCCCCTCGCCGGCCTGGCGATACGCACGCAGCAACGCGGCGAGGCTCGCGGTCGGGGCGAACTCGCGAAGCGTGCGGCCCTTGACCAGCTCCATCACCAGGAACACGCCTTCGTCCGCCTCGAGGACATCGAAGATCGGGACGACGTTCGGATGGCTCAAGCGCGCCAGGGCTCGCCCTTCGTCGAGGACCCGAGCTCGCGTCCGCGCATCGCCGGTAGAGGCGAGCTTGAGGGCGACGCCACGCCCGAGCTCGGGGTCCCACGCGGACCACACCACGCCCATGCCGCCCGCACCGGCGCGTTCGATCATCCGGTACCTGCCGATCGTGTGCGCGGTCGCTTCGCCGAAGAGCCCGGCCTCGGCACGCGCGCGCGCGATGCCACGCGCGATCGGATCGACATCGCCTGCCGCCGCGACGATCACGCGCTCGAGCTTGGCCTCGCCCTCGCCTTCCGCGGGTTCGGCGCGCGGCCGGAACGGCACGGTGGGGGCTAGTGGATCGGCCATCGCGCGTACAGCTTCACGTATCGCACGAAACTTTGTTGGTTACGTCCCGCATCCAGCTCGCTCTATCCGGTCGATGAAAACGATCCGCTTCGAATCACCCGCAACCGTCTCCGGGCGGCTTCCCGGTCTCCTGTCGCTGTTGTTGCTGTCGCCGCTCGTCGGCTGCCTCGACGCAGGCGCTGAACCCGACCAGTCGAGCATCGAATCCGCGCTGAGCGACTCCGGCATCCTCGCGACCGTGCCCGGCATCGCCACGCCGGCGGGCTATGGCAACTACTGCTCCGTCACCGATCCGACCAACGGTGGTTGGGCACTCACCGCGCTCGCGAGTGGAGATTCGTGCGCGTCGCTCGCCACGAGCGTCGGCCCGAACACGATCGTGCGTCACGCCGGGTTGTGGTCGATTCGTGGCAACAACAACGTCATGGTGCGCTGTGACGGAGGCATCGTGCACTACGGCCGCGCGACCGGCAGTGCCGCGATCAGCTGGATCTTCGGACTCGTCAACAGCTCGAACCACAACTGCGTGTTCACCGTGTCGCCTACCCAGATCGCGGCGTTCGGCATGCCCTACCCGCTTGGAACGACGGTCACGCAGACCTCGGTCTTCGGCAACTACCTGTTCGGCGCAGATCCGCAGCATCCATGGAACGCTGCCGACTTTGGCCACAGCGGGACCGACGCCTGCCAGATCGACCGCACCGGCACGCTGATGAATACCTGCGCCGCGCCGCAGACCTCGCTCGGCAACCCGTTCGTCGCCGTCGAGGGCGCGTACGACTGGAGCATGCGGCAGGACACGCCGGTGCTCGCAGTCGCGGACGGCATCGTCCGCGCATCGTACGGTCGTTCGGTCGCGGCGTTCGGCTGCACGCAGTCGATCCCGGGAAGCGCACAGCAGGAGCTGTTCCTCGAGACCCAGGTCGGCAGTGGTCAATACGCGGAGCACTTCGTAGCCGCGTACCACCACATGAACGAGCACCCCAACGTCGGGGACCCGAGCATCGCACTCCACGTCGCGACCTGGGGAGGTCGTCCGACGGCACCCGCGGGCACGAGCGTCAAGAAGGGTGACGTCATCGGCTACATCGGCTCGACCGGCTGCTCGACCGGGCCACACCTCGACCTCAGCACGCTCCGGCTCACCAACCTGACTGGCGCACGTTCGTACGTCTTCGCGGCGCTGCCGAACGGCGGAGCGGGGGTCAACGGTATCCAAGGTGGGTTCGATGCGTTCGGCTGGGCCGCGCCCGCGGGCGTCGATCCGATCGCCTACAAGTTCATCGGCCGTGGCCTGCCGTACAACGCACCCGCGGGCGTGACCGATGTCGGGACGTTCAGCATCAACCTGTGGGACGCCGTGTCTTTCGTTAGCTTGCCGCACAACGGCGGAGCGTCCTGGTAGCAGACGATTCTCCGGACGCTGCACGGATCCTCTCCCGTGCCCCGTGGTCAGCTACGATCATGAACGTCCGCGAGCTACGCGAAGCGCTGAGCACGATCCCCGACGCGCCGGCCGTGAGCTTCACGCCTGCGATCGAGGACGGCATCGCGCAGGCAGCTGCGTACCTCGCGAGCGATGCCGCGATCGCGGCGATCACCCGGGAGACCTACTGGCCGAAGTGGGACGGTCCGTGGTGGCAGATGGTCCTCTTATGGGAGCTCGGCGAGGCCGCCCGAATTCCGCAGCGCGCGGCACGGGCGATGGTCGAGGGCCTGAACGCACTGCCGGTGCACCTCTTTCCGATCCGCGAGAGCGACTGGCCGGACGGAGTAGAACGCGCGCGCGGAGCCACGTGCCATTGCGCGCTCGGCTCGATGGACCAGGTGCTCACCGCATGTAGCATCGAGGTCGATCGCGAGTTGCCGTGGGTGCTGCCCTGGTATCTGCGCTATCAGATGAGCGACGGCGGGTTGAACTGCGACGAGACCGCCTATCTCGTCACGGACGAGTGCGCGAGCTCGATGGTGGCGACCGTGCCGATTTTCGAGGCGATGTTGCGGCGCGGTCCCAGCGCCTGGCTCGAACGCGGCGCGGCATTCCTCGTCGAGCGCGCGCTCTATCTCGGCTCGCCGACGCGCCACAATGCCGACGAGCGCGCCGCGGCGGTGGGCTGGCCAGCCTCGATGTTTCCGCGATTCTATCTCTACGACGTGCTCCGGGGCGCGAGCGCGCTCGTGCGCTGGGCCGAGCTGGCGCGCGCCCCGCTGCCCGTCCAGGCGCTCGTGATCTTGGCGCAGCTGCCGCGCGATCCGATCGTACGAGTCGAGCGCACGCTACCGGCGATGGGCACGTGGCGCGACCGCGCTGGCACGTGGCAGCGCGAGTCGAGCACCGGCACGTTCCCGCTGCTCGCGGCGGTGAGCGAGCTCGGCGCGCCGTCCGCGCGGCTGACCGCGGAGTGGCAGCGCACGCGGCACGCGGTGATCGCGCTGATCGACGCGAGCCTCGTGACCGAC
>JANXOP010000092.1 GCA_025357755.1 Kofleriaceae bacterium
TGCGCTCGTCGCGCTCTACGCGACGTACCTCGTCGGCGAGTCCGCGCTCGCGATCGCGCGCATATCGCGCGTGCTCGCGGACTGGACCGAACCGCTCGGTCAGGGCCAGCTCCGCGCACTCGCATTGATCGAGCGCAGCGATGGCAAGGTCAGGCTGGCGCAACCGGTCACCGACCTCCTCGATGGCGCGCCACCACGCGAGGTTCGCCTCGTCGGTGGCGGGCCACAGCTCCCGCACGCGGGCGCGCATCGCATGGCGCGCGAAGGCCGCACGGATGGAGAGATCGAGACCGAGCTCGTGGCGCGGTTTCATCGTCTCGCGATCGTCGAGGGCGCGCTCGCACCCGCACTGCTCGAGGCCCGCATCCACGGTGCGACCGCGATCAGCTTCATTGCGCCGACCGAGCGGCCTCGTCCGTGGCCACTCGGTGCGGGCCTCGTGCTCGTGCTCTACGGCACCCAGTCCGCGTGGCTCGCCGACCTGCCGAGTCTCGGGCCGGTCGCTTAGAGTTTCATCACGGACGCGGACTTCTTCGTCGCCTTCTCCACGTCCGACTTCGCGTCGTTCGCCGCATCGACCGAGCGGTAGTTGCCGAGGCGGATCCGGTAGTAGGTCTTGCCGTCGACTTCGGCTTCGGTGATGTAGGGCGAGAACCCGTTCGACTTCACGGTCGCGAGGTACGCCTCGGCTTCACCTTTGTCCTGGAACGACGAGAGCTGGAGCGTGTACTTCGCCCGCTTCTCGGGCGGCTTGTCGTCCGACTTCTTCTCGAGCTTCGCGAGGAATTCTTTGTCCGAGGTCTTCTTGTCGCTGTCGTCTGACTTGGACTTCTTGTCGTCCGACTTCTTCTCGGACTTCGCTTCGTCGGACTTCTTGTCGAGCTTCGGCTCGAGCCTCGGCTCGATCTTCGGCTCGATCTTCTTCTCGATCTTCGGCTCGGCCTTTGCCTCCTCGACCTTCTTGGCCTCAGGCGCGGTGGGCTTCTTGCCCGCGGGCTCCTTGGCCTTGGCCATCTCGCCGATCGTCTTCTCGACATCGCTGGGCTGCGCGTCGCCGCTGCCGCGCAGCGCGCCTTGAAACGACAGGCCGCCGCCACCTTCGAGCCGGTCGAGTGCCGCCAGCGGATCGACCGCGGCCTGGGTCTGCGCGCGCTCGACGTGACCACGTGCTTCCACTCGCCGGCCCACCATCACGCCAAGCACGAACACGAGCCCCACGATGACGGAGCCACCGAAGAACAAGTAGAAGATCTGACGACCGTCGAGGCTGACCTCGATCTTGTCCTTGTAGAGCCCTTCCTCGCGCGACATACCCCGAGCTTCTGCCCCCGGGATCTCCACGGCAAGAAAACGGCGATGCGACGCCTACTCGAGCGTGTTCCGGACCGTCAGCGCGCCCGACTCGACCCGGAAGACCTTGCCGCGCGTCGAGGCGACGCTGACCGAGGTCGAGAGATAGTCGCCGTCGTCCATGATCCAGATGCTCTCGCCGGGGCCCCGGGTGACCTTCACCGGATACGCCGCGCCGGTCGCGACCAGCAGTGGTGCGAAGCCCGAGACCACGCGAACCGCAGCCTGATAGAGCTTCGGCACGATCGGAATCTTGCCGAGGTCTCCGGCGCGGTCGCCGATGCAGGTCGCGTCGCCCGGGTAGGTCGGGTTGACCATCGTCAACGTGAGGCCGCGACCGCGATAGCGAATCGCATCCGCACTCCGCGTCACGGGAATCTGTGCGGGCGAGGCCGCCGTACAAGTGCCCGGGAGGTAGTTGTTCTGCGCTTCGTACTGGTCGACCGTGGTCTCGCACGGGTTCGGGTCGAACGTGCCGTCCGCATGCCTGCCGGTGTATGGGTCCGCAGCCGGGTCACACGCCGCAGCGCGCAGCGGAATCCGACCGATGTCGAACATGCTCGCATTCGGGTTCTTCACGCAGTTGCCGCCCGCGTCTTCGATGATCTGGTGGCGGTAGCCACTGTGCGTTCCGACGACGGCGAAGGCCTCGCTCGCGCGAAGCTCGAACCGCTGCGGCGCGTTCACACACGCCTGTGGCGGGATGACGCCTTCCATGCAGGTCCCGTGGTCGCAGACCGTACCGGTGTCGCAATCGCTGTCCACCGAGCAGGTCTCGATGCACCGCTTCATCGCACTCACGCCATCCGCCGCGAGCTCGGGCGCGCGCGCGCTATCGATCGCGCACGTGAACGTGTGGGTGTCGACCAGCGTCGTGTTGATCGGATTTGTCGCGTCGATGTTCTGGAGCCGATAGTTCGCCAGCGTCTGACACTGCGTGTCGTCGGAGCAACCGTCGACCGGCGTGGTGAGCAGCACGTGCTTGCGCGGGAGCAACTTGAGCTCGCCGCTGGTGGTGCGGCTGACCGTGTACTGGCGCTGCGAGGTCAGGAACTCCTTGCACGCGACCGCGAGACGATCGGCTTCATCCACGAGCATGCACGCGCCGAGGTTCGCGACCTGGCTCTGGGGATGGACAAAGCAGGTATAGCCGATCGGGCAGTCCGCATTGCCCAGTGTCGCATCGCAACCTCGCAGCTGGACGATGTCGTAGGGCTCGACGCCGGCGTCGCAGAACGGGTGCGTCTGATCGACCAGGCGAAGGCCATCGGCGTCGACGTACATCTGGGTGGTCCGGATCGCCGGGCCATCGTTCGCGGTCGCGCTCGTATCGATCGAGAGCGACCCTTCGTACGTGAGCGTCCAGGTCTCGTCGTAGTACGGCAAGCCGAACAGATCGGGGAACACTTGCGCGCGCGTCGTGACGTCGGCGGCGAACGACAGCTCGCTCACCGGCTTGCCGTTGGGCAATGGCTCGTCGGTGCCGACACACTTGACCTGGCGGAGGCTCGGCAACGCGGCGACCTTCTCGGTCGCGAACGTCGAGGTCGGTAGCGTCCGGGTCGTGGTGCCGGTGTAGCGCGTGCCCTGATCGGGCGCGGACGTGCCATCGGGGTCGACGCCATCGGTGTCACAGATCGGAGATTCGGTGGTCCCACTGGCATCGGCGGCCTGCGCGATAGCGCCGCGATCGGGCACGGCATCGCGCAGCTGGTGAGCGATGTCGAGCGGGATCGCAGACGCGACCGGATTGTTCGGAACGACGTAGTCGTAGACGCCGGTACCGTCGGGCGTACCGTCATCATTGTCGACGTTGAGCACGTACGTCGCACCGCTCGAAGCAGTGATGATGCCGAAATAGCCGATCATGCGCAGCGGCGTGCCCGGGATGCGCGAGTCGGTATCGGAGCCCGGGACGCGAAAGATGTCGATCGAGGTCGGGTTCGAATGACCGACGAGCTGGATGCCCGGACCACGCGCGCCTGCGCGGCGCGGTAGTGTGGGGTCGCCGAGCGGCAAGCACGACAGCTGCGCGACGTTCTGGTTGTTCTGGAGGAAGCGCGGATCGATCTGGGCGTCACACTCCTTGTTGGTGACGTTGTAGATGTTCGCGACGCGGATCGTGTTGTCGGTGGAGATGGCGTAGAGGAACTGGAACTGCCCACCGAGTGCCGAGTCGTCGTTGATCATGCCCGTGTTTCCGCCCATGCCGATCGTGGGAGAGACCTTGACGGACGTGACCCCGAGGTCACTGCTCTTGTTCTGTTCGAGCACGACCCTCGAGAGCGAGGTCGGCTTGTCCGAAAGGTCGAGGTCCGCGATCGTGACGACGTTCGAGTTCACCGAGCCGATCGCGAGCGTGCGACGCGCGGTCCGCGCATCGAGCTGGAGATCGAGCGTGATCGGCCGCGTCCCGGCCGTGACGACATCGCCACCGCATTCGTCGGGGCACGTGACGTTACCATCGACGATGGAAGCGACACCGCTCGCGTCGTACTGGATCCCGTTGACGATCGTGCCGGTCGAGACGTCGACACCCGCGACGAGATGACAGCCCGGATAGGCGATGTACATGAGGCCGGTCGGCGTCGCCGGGCACGCGTTGCCGATCGTGCCGCTCGGCGGCTCGCCGACCATCGCGGCGGCCTTTGCCTTGACGAGCTGTCCGGTCGCGTTCTTCACCGCGATGCGGTTGATGAGGACCGATCTGCCCTGCTTGACCGCGGTAGCGTTGTCCGTCGCGACCGAGATCGCGGAGTTGATGTCGATCGTGGTGATGTCGCACGAGCCCGCGTTCGCGGTGACTTCGTAACAACCGATCGTATCCGTGGCGATCGCGACCGGGTTCTCGCCTACCGCGATCGAGTTCTTACCGGGCAGCAGCGGATCTGCGTCGAGCACCGTGACGTCGCCACCTGCGAACTGGGAGGACGGCTTGGTCGCCCACTGGGAGATCGCGACCGTGCCGGGCGCCGACTGGAGGATGAAACCGAAGTACGACGACGATCCGGGGTTATTCGCGGCGCTCAGCAACTCCTGGCCCGGCGGCACGGGTGCAGTGGAGCCCGGCGGATAGGCCTGCGAGCGGATGTCGCATGCCTGGAGCGGCATGGCACTCTGGATCAGGGGTTGGGCAGTGAGGTCGTCGATCGCCGCCGCACCACCCGTGAGGCGCAAGCCCCCGTAACACGCGAACGCGATATCGACCGGGCGGTCGAGGTTGAGCTGATTTAGGATGGTGTTGTCCGTCGTGCTGCACGAGGTCACCGACGACAGGAGAGCTAACAGGGCGATCCGGAACTTCATGGCGGTTTGACCTCGCCGATACGCAGCACGACTCGATTGCGGGTCGGTGAGCCCGGCGCGACATCGATCACGGCGATCGTGTCTTCGAGAAAGTTCGTCACGTAGATCTTTTTGTGAACGGCCGAGGCGGCGATCGCATAGGGACCACGGCCGACGGTGACGATGTCGGCGACCGAGCCCTGGCCGCGCGGATCGACGATGTAGATCGAGCCGTCCGAGAAGCACGTCAAGTAGACCTTCTCGCCATCACCCGAATCGAGGGCAGTGAGCGTCGAGGCCTGGCGACAGATATCGGTGGCGGCGACCACCTTGTTTCTCGGGTACCCGGCGTCGTTCAGCGTGGTGTCGACGACCTGGAGCGACGGTGGATTGCGGTTGAGCAGGTACAGCTTCTTGCCGTCCGCCGAGAACTTCATCCCGCGCGTATCCGACGAGCCGCCGGCGTTGCCGCCGACCGAGTCGAGGAAGAAGTAGGCACCCGCGATGAGGAATGGATCGACCAGGTTCGGCGGTCGACCGACCGTGAACGTCTGGATCCGATCTTCGGTGCGGCTCCCGACGTAGACCGTGTCGAGGCCGCTCGGCGTGGCGTGGCCCGCGACGCCGGTCGACCCCTGCAGGCCGGTCAGCGGGTCCGAGGAGAAGATCCCGACCGCGACATCCGCGACGGATGCGTTACCGACCGCCGGCGTGTTGATCAGCGAGACGTAGCCCGACGACAGGTGCGTGACGAGTGCGAACTCGCCCGGCGAATCGACGAACACGTCGTACGGCTCCTCCGGGAGGTACGCGACGTTCGGATCGTTGTGGACGTACGACAGACGGTGCGTGTCGTCACACAGCTCGAACCCTTGGTTATCGGAGTTACACGACAGCCGCGAGCCATCCCAATCGATCCAGGTCACCGAAGGATCACCGCGGGTCGGAATGATCAGGCGAAGGTGACCATCTCCGGTGCTACTCGTATCCTGGACACCGAGCTGGGTCGCGAAGTTACCGATCCGTGCGCCGCTGTTCGGCAACATGAATTGCGCTTCGTCACAGATCAGGGTCTCGGTGCGATCGGTGTCGCCGTGACATCCGCTCGGGGTGGTCTTCGCGCTCGAGGTCCATGCCGCCGCGATCGAATCCGCGAGTGCAAGATCCATCACGTTGACGGACCCCGAGTCGTAGCGGAGCTCGGAGTTCGCGTTCGTGACGAATAGCTTGGACTCGTCGGGTGACACGCCGATGCCCGTCGGGAAGTAGAGCTGGGTCTCGGGCGGGCGAACCTCTTCAGCGGAGGCGGTACACGCCGCGAGCGCCAAGCAAGCCAGACCGAGTCTCGTCACCGGAGTCTTGGACGCGGAAACGCTGAAAGGAGTTGCCTTGCGGGCACCGAGATTGATCACGATTTGCTCTCTGCCAGGGCGGCTTTGGCCGCCGCGACCCGGGCGATCGGCACCCGGAACGGGGAGCACGACACGTAATCGAAGCCGGCGGTGTGGCAAAACTCCACAGAGCTCGGCTCACCGCCGTGCTCGCCACAGATGCCGACCTTGAGTCCGGGCTTGGTGGTGCGGCCACCGCGGACCCCGAGCTCGATCAGCGCCCCGACACCATCGCGATCGAGCGCGACGAACGGGTCGACCGGCAGCACGCCCCCATCGACGTACGCTGGCAAGAACCGGCCGGCATCATCGCGCGAGAGGCCGAACGTGGTCTGGGTGAGGTCGTTCGTACCGAACGAGAAGAAGTCGGCGTGCTCGGCGATCTTGTCGGCGACCACGCACGCGCGCGGCAGCTCGATCATCGTGCCGATCGTATAGGCGACCCCGGTCTCGGCCGCATCGAAGGTCTTCGCGACGAGCGCGCGGAGCCGACGCAGCTCCTCGGGCACCATCACGAGCGGGATCATGATCTCGGGATGGACCACGATGCCCTCACTGGCGACGAGCTTTGCGGCTTCCGCGATCGCCTGGGTCTGGATCTCGTAGATCTCTGGATACGTGATCGCGAGGCGGCATCCGCGATGGCCGAGCATCGGGTTCGCTTCGGTCAGCTCGCTGACCTTCTGCGCGATCACGGCCGTGGGCACTCCTATCTCTTTCGCGACCTCCGCGATCTCGGCGTCGCTGTGCGGCAAGAACTCGTGGAGCGGCGGATCGAGCAGGCGAATGGTGACCGGCAGGCCATCCATCACGCGGAACAGCTCCGCGAAGTCATCGCGCTGCATCGGCAAGATCTTCGCGAGCGCGGCGCGGCGACCCGCCTCGTCGGCCGCGACGATCATCTCCCGTACCGCGAGCAGGCGCTCGGGCTGGAAGAACATGTGCTCGGTGCGACACAGGCCGATGCCCTCGGCGCCGAAGCTGCGCGCGGTCCTCGCATCGGTCGGCGTATCCGCGTTCGTGCGGACCCGGAGCTTGCGGAACTTGTCGACCCACTGCATCAGCGTGCCGAGCTCCTTGCCGAGCTGGGCCGGGACGAGCGGTAAGGGGCCGACGAACACCTCGCCCGTCGAGCCATCGAGCGTCAGCACGTCGCCCTCTTTGAGCTTGTGCTCCTTGCCGCCGCCGACGAACGACGCGGTCTTCTTCGCCGCATCGACGCGAAGCGAGGTGCAGGCCGTGATGCAGCACTTGCCCATGCCGCGCGCGACGACCGCGGCGTGCGAGGTCATGCCACCGCGCGCGGTCAACGTGCCGGCCGCGGCCTTCATGCCGTGGATATCCTCTGGCGAGGTCTCGGTGCGCACGAGCAGCACTTCCTCCCCGCGGTTGTGCCACTCCTCGGCCGCGTTCGCGGTGAACACGACGCGACCGATCGCGGCGCCCGGCGAGGCTGGCAAGCCCTTGGCGATCGACTGCGGCCGCGCCTTCGGATCGATCGTGGGGTGCAGCACTTCGTCGAGCTTGGCCGCATCGATGCGCATCACCGCTTCTTTTTCGGTGAGCTTGCCCTCGGCGACCAGGTCGACCGCGACCTTGACCATCGCGATGCCGGTGCGCTTGCCGTTGCGCGTCTGGAGCATGAAGAGCTGGTTCTTCATGATCGTGAACTCGAGGTCCTGCATGTCCTTGAAGTGATCCTCGAGCAGCTTGGCGACGCGCACGAGCTCGGCATGAGCGGCCGGAAGCTTCTTCGCGAGCTCGCTGATGTGCTCGGGCGTGCGGATGCCAGCGACGACATCTTCACCTTGCGCGTTGATGAGGAACTCGCCGTATAGCTCGGCCGTGCCGGTCGCCGGGTTGCGCGTGAACGCGACGCCAGTGGCGCAATCATCACCGAGGTTTCCGAACACCATCGCCTGCACGTTCACCGCCGTGCCCATCGAAGCCGGGATGTTCTGCATCTTGCGATACACGTCGGCGCGCGGGTTGTTCCACGACCGGAACACGGCGCCGATCGCGCCCCACAGCTGCGCCTTGACGTCGTCGGGAAAGGCGGTCTTGGTACGTTCGAGTACGAGCTGCTTGAACGCGGCGACGGTCTCGCGCAGCGCGGTCTCGGTGAGGTCCTGATCGCGGTTCGCTTTGTACTTCGCCTTGATCTGATCGAGGACCTGATCGAACGGCTGCTCGGCATCCTCGGACTCGGCGACCACGCCGAGCACGACTTCACCGTACATCGCGACGAACCGGCGATAGCAATCCCACGCGAAGCGAGCGTTGCCGCTCTGCTTCGCGAGCGCATCGACGGTGGTGTCGTTGAGCCCGAGGTTGAGGATCGTGTCCATCATGCCCGGCATCGAGGCCGGGGCACCGGAGCGCACGCTGACGAGCAGCGGGTTCGTGGCGTCGCCGAACTTGGTCTTCGCGAGCTCTTCGACCTTCGCGAGCGCGGTCTGGGTCTCGGCGTCGAGCCCTTCGGGGTACGTGCCCTCGCCGTGGGCCATCACGTAGCGACACACCTCGGTCGTGATCGTGAAGCCGGGGGGAACGGGCAAGCCGAGCGAAGCCATCTCCGCCAGGTTCGCGCCCTTGCCCCCGAGGAGCGCCTTGTCTTTGGCGCGACCTTCAGCGGCGCCACCGCCGAATGCTTTGACGAAGTTCACTGTTGCCCTCCGAGTTTTCGGAAGTCCGCGATCTCTGCGTACGGACTGATCATGAAGCTGAGCAGGCCCAGCCGGTTGTCACGAAGCTTCGGATCCGGATCCATCACCATCACGCCACCTTTGTCGAAGAAGGCAGCGACGACAGGGCGAAGCTGTTCGAGCGATTCGAACACCGCTGGGTAGTCGGCGGCGTTGCGGGCGCTGGCTTCGCGGGCCTGCGCGGCGACGACGGCGTCATGGAGGTTCTTCTCGACCGGGTTGTCGGCGGCGAACAATGCCGGATCGACGGCGGTCGTCACGATGAGGTTCTTGGCCCGCGCATCATCGAGGATGTTCGCGACGCGCTTGAACACCTCGCGCGCTTCCTTGCTGATCTTCGAGATCGCCTGCGCGCGCGCACGGGCATCGATCGGATCGGCTAAGCCTTGCGCGAGGGCGGCATTCGCATCTTGAACGGGCACGCCGCCATCGACCAGGATGCCCTGCAGGCGCTGCCGGAAGTACTCCTCGAGCTTGGTGGGATCTACGAGCTTCACGCCGTGCTTCGCGAGCACGTCGCGCGAGGTCTGGAACAGGGTCATCCACGAGATGCTCGGGTTCGACAGCAGGATCTGCCAGATGCCGATCGCGGCGCGGCGAAGCCCGAAAGGATCCGCCGAGCCACTCGGCTCGAGCCCGACCGCGAAGCAGCCGACGATGGTGTCCATCTTGTCGGCGAGCGCGACGAGCGCGGCATCGATCGTCCTGGGCAGCTCGGCGCCCTGGCCCTTCGGCCACCAATGCTGCTCGATCGCATCGCCGACCGAGGCACCGAGCCCGTGATGGTTCGCGTAGTGCCGTCCCATCGTGCCCTGGAGCTCGGGGAACTCGCCAACCGCCTTGCTCGCGAGGTCTGCCTTGCAGAACTTCGCGGCAGCCAGTGCGGCCGGCGAGCCGCCGCAGGCTGCGACGATCTCGACGAGCCGACGGGTCTTGTCACCGATCGTCTTGGCGTGGTCGCCGAGCTTGGCCTGGAACACCACGCTATCGAGGGTGTGGTTCCACTCGTCGAACGTGTGCTTGCGATCTTCGCCGAAGAAGAATCGCGCATCGGAGAGCCGCGATGCGAGCACCTTCTCGTTACCCTCGGCGACGACCTTCGGATCCTTGACGATCGTCGCGGCCAGCGTCGCGAACTTGTTCGCGAGGTGGCCCTCGGCGGTCTCGAAGGCGAAGTAGCGCTGGTGCAACCGCATCGCGGTCACGATCATCTCCTCGGGGACCTCGAGAAACTCCGGGCGGAAGCTGCCGGTGATGCCGACCGGATACTCGCCGAGGTGAATGACTTCACCGACGAGCGCTTCGTCGGGGCGCATGACGAGGTTGTTCTCCTGCGCGAGCCGCGCGAAAAACGGACCGAACGGGGCACCGATGAATAAAAAGACCGACATCCTTTGTGGCGCCCCTGTCTCACGCTCAGCATAGCCCGAGCCGTCCCCTCGGACAACCGCTAACCTTAAGCAGCGAAATGCGGCAAAATAGGC
>JANXOP010000109.1 GCA_025357755.1 Kofleriaceae bacterium
CCATCCTCGTCGACGAGCGGGCCGGTCAGATCGCGATCGAAGTCGCGGCTGTTCGGGATCATCAGGCCATCGCTCTGGTTGATCGCCGCGTACAGCGCCCCGGAGAGGGCGCGGACCCGATCGTCCTCGGTCAAGTCGATGACGGCGACCTGCCGCCGCTCCACGGGGGCGCCCTCGACGCCACCGGCATCGCCGGCGGGAGGTTCCTCGGCGCGAGCGGGCCGAACGGTCTGGAGGGTCGCGAGAAGCCCGCAGACCGCACAGATCGCCACCCGAGCCGGAAACCCGGTCGTCATTCCCTTACTATAGGCCAGCTTTAGGGCTGGGGCCCTAGAAGTCGAATGGACGAACCTCTCCAGAAATCTCTCGAACGCTATGACGTGCTCGACCGCATTGCGGTGGGTGGCATGGCCGAGGTGTTTCTGGCCAAGGCGTACGGCGCGCACGGGTTCGAGAAGACCCTGGCGATCAAGCGGATCTTGCCGGAGCTCGCCCGCGACCCGGAGTTCGCCGCGCGGTTCATCGCCGAGGCCAAGGTCGCGGTCAAACTGTCCCACGCGAACGTCGTCCAGGTCTTCGACTTCGGTCGGATCGGCGACGCGCTGTTCATCGCGATGGAGTACGTCGACGGACTCGACCTCGCGATGCTCCTGCGCAAGTTCAAGGACGACAAGCGCCTTCTACCCTTGCCCGCCGCGTTCCACATCGCGATCGAGATCATTCGCGCGCTCGACTTCGCGCACCAGCACGGCGTCGTCCACCGCGATGTCTCGCCTTCGAACATCCTGATCAGCCGCGCCGGCGAGGTCAAGATCGGCGACTTCGGGATCGCGGTCGCCGCGGCGCCCCACAAGAGCGGTGGTTCAGGCGTGCGCAAGGTCATGGGGAAGTGGCGCTACATGTCGCCGGAGCAAGCGCGCGGCGACACGCTCGATACACGGAGCGACATGTTCAGCGCAGCCTCGGTGCTGTTCGAGCTGTTCACCGGCGAGAAGCTGTTCCCCGGCGACGAAGCCGAGGACATCATCAAGAACATCGAGACGATGCAGCTTCCACGCGCGAGCTCGGTGCGCCCTGGCTTGCCGTCGCGGCTCGACGAGATCCTCGCCGGCCCGCTGGCGCGCAAACCGGTCGATCGGCCGATGCGCCCGGCCGCCGTGCTCCGTTCGCTGATCGAGCTGTCGTACGAGTCGAGCATCATGGCGACCGCGCTCGACGTCGCCGAAGCGGTCGCATCGGTCCTCCCCGCGAAGCGGATCAGCGGCGCGGGTCAGCAGCTGGACGACGTGATCCGAAAGCAGCTCGGCCAAGCGCAGGCCGAACCTTCCGTCGCACGGCGCACGGCGGTGACCGAGCACAAACCTTCGAGCACCAGCACGTTGGAGCGGGGGGACCGGGGGGACCGGGGGGACCGGGGGGACCGGGGGGACCGGGGGGAGCGGGGGGAGCGCAGCGAGCACTCGACGGGCCTCTATCGCAAGATCGGCGAGGACGGCGTCTCCCAGCTCTTCGATCTCGATCCGACCGGCGTCGCACCCGCGCGCAAGACCGAGCCGATCGCGAAGGACGCGGACTCCGGCCTGCATCGCCTGCTCGAGAAGCTCGATGGCGATCGCCGCACCGAGCCCGGCGCCCCTCCGACCGGCGCACAGCCCAAGATCGATCCGATCTCGACCGGCGCTTCGATCGCGATCGCGCGCACGGCGACGCCTCAAGCTCGCGCTCCCATCAGGGCGCCGGTGATCACCGCGACCGACACCAAGAGCATCGTCACCGAGACCGGCGGCCGGCGGCGGACCGTCGGACTCGGCATCATCGCCGGCGTGCTCGTCGGTGGCGGGTTCGTCGGCTGGCGCGTGCTGGGCTCGAACAAAACCGCGATCGTCGCGATCGCGGACGCGGCCAGCGTCGAGCAAGTCGGCGTGATGGAGATCGATCCCAAGCCCGATGGTGCGAGCGGTACGATCACGGGCGTCGATGGGATCGCGCATCCGTTCGGGCCGACCTCGCACGCCAAGCCGCTGCGGTTGAAGGTCTCGGCGAGCACGAAGCTCCACGTCCACATCGAGCATCCCGGCTATCAAGCGATCGACGACGACCGCACGGTGCAGCCGAACGAGACGATGTTGGTGTCGCCGTACATGGTCAAGGCGCGCGCCGGCCTCCACGTCACGACCACGCCCGAAGGTGCGCAGGTCAGCCTCGATCACCGCGTGCTCGGAGAGACGCCGCTGGTCCGCGACGACCTCGACGAAGCCAAGGGCGAGGTCACGATCGCGAAGGCGGGCTACGAGCTCGTGAAGCAGAAGGTCGAGCTCGTCGCCGGCCATCCGATCGAGATCACCGAGACCCTCAAGGCCGTGACCCGGATGGGCACCGTGACGCTCAGCATCGTCGGCGGCTGGGGTGACATCGCGTTCAAGGGAGCCAAGGTCGGCTCGGGCAGCAAGGCCACGATCAAGTTACCCGTCGGCAGGCAGACGCTGCACATCACGAATCCGGTGTCGAAGAAGCAGTGGGACGCGACGTGCATCGTCGAGGAAGCGAAGCTCACGCTGTGCAAGAGCAGCGCCCCGAGCTGAGCTATTTTTTCCGCTTCTTGACGACTTCGAGCGTGACATCGCCGGTCGGTCGCGTGCGACACGAGAGCCGGACCTTGGTGATGTGATAGACGTTGCCGAGGTGCTTGGTCTCCTCGTCGGTGTACGGGTTGAGATGCTCGCTGCCGGCCTTGATCCGGACCCGGCACAAGCCGCACGTGCCCTTGCCGACACACGCGGTCTCGATCCCAGCCTGCGCCTTCGCACCGGCCTCGAACAGCGTGCCGCCGGGCGTGATCTCGACGACGATCGGGGTGTCGCCTTCGCGCAGGATCGTGACTACGGGCATAGCGCGCGAAGGTGGTCGAGGAGGTGATCGAAGTCGCTCGGCTCGATCAACGGATTCATGATCGTCGAGCGCAGGTAGTAGGTCTCGCCGAGCATCGTACCGACGATGTAGAACCGGCCGTCTTCGACGACGCGCTGGCGCAAGGCGCGATTGTGCGCGTCGAGGTTGGCGACTCCCGCAGGGGTATGGCGGTAGCACACGATGTTGAGCTCCGGATCGAGCGCGAGCTCGAAGTCCGGCGCCGCGTCGAGCTTGTCGGCGAACGCGCGCGCGAGCGCCGCCTGGCGATCGACGATCTCGGCGAACAGCTGCTCGCCGTGAGCGCGGAGCTGCGTCCAGAGCTCGACCGCCATCGCGCGCTTGGTGCATTCGAGCGTGCGCGTGCCGAGGTCCCACCAGTGGCTCTCGGCACGTTCGTCGGCGAACAGGTAACTCGCGCGTTGCGCGAATGCTTCGTAGGCGTGGGACTCCTGCTTGAAGAGCACCGCGGTGACGAGCGCCGGCATCATCAACAGCTTGTGCGCATCCCACACGACCGAGTCCGCACGCTCGATCCCCGCGAGCTTCGCGCGATGGGTCGGCGAGAGTGCAACACCCCCACCATGCGCGGCATCGACGTGCAGCCACAGCTGCTCGTGCGCCGCGAGCTCCGCGAGCTCGTCCAGCGGATCGAACGAACCGGTCGCGGTCGAGCCCGCCGCCGCGATGATACCGATCACACGCCGACCCGAGCCGCGCGCCGAGTGCAGCGCGGCTCGGACCGCGGCGGCCGTCATCCGATGATGCGCGTCGACGGGCGCCGTGATGACCCCACCCTCGCCCCAGCCCATGATCGCGAGCGTGCGTGCGACCGAGTAGTGCGCTTCGTCCGAGGTGATGACGGCGAGCGGCGGACCCCCATGCGCGCCGGCCTTCCAGGTATCGAAACCCGCGTGAGCCTGACGCATCGCGAGCAACGCGGTGAGGTTGCCGAGCGAGCCACCCGAGGTCAGCACGCCCCCGGCGGTGTCGCCGAACCCGAGCTTGCCGCACAGGAACCTCACGACCGCGAGCTCGATCGGCACGGCCGCCGGACCCATCTCGTAGACCGCCATGCCGTTGTTCGAGAGCGCGACGACGGCCTCGGCGAGCACCGCGCCCGGTAACGGCGGTGGAACTTGATGCGCCATGCAGTGCGGATGCGCGAGCGCAGTCGATCGCGCGAGGATCGACGCGAGGTCGGCATTGAGGTCCGCACCCGCGAGCGGCGCCTTGCCCCACTCGGCGCGCGCAGCCTCGGGCGCCTGCCACGGCACGACCGGGCCCTGGCGGTCGTGCGCCTTCGCCAGATGGTCCGCGAGCGTGTCGATCAACGCGTGACCCTGACGCCGAAACTGCTCCGGATCGTACGCATCACGGATGGACCTGGGCGCACTGGACATCGCCGGCAGGCTAGCATCGGAGGGATGACCAGGTCGTGGTGGCTGCTATGGATCGCTGCGGGCGCGGGGGCCGGCGCGACGGCGTGCAAGGCCGATGCGGGGACGCCCAAGGCGAACGTCCACATCACTTTCGGCGCCGGCTCCGGCGCACCGCTGCCGAAGCTCGCCGCCCAGGGCGGGCTGTCGTTCGAGATCCTCGACGCGGCGACCGGCGCGCGGATGCCGGGCAAGCTCACGATCCTCGGCGTCGGGAGGACGCCCGAGCCGCGGTTCTCCAAGGACATCGGCGTCGAGATCGACGATTCACTCGAGGCCTACAACCGGGTGTTCTCGCTCGCGGGTGTCGGGGTGATCGCGTTGCCCGTCGGCACGTACGACATCACGTTCAGCCGCGGTATCGAATGGACGATCGCGACCCAACGGATCACGATGACGCCGACCGGCGTCGAGCTCCACGCGAAGCTCCAGCACGTGATCCAGACCCCGGGCTGGGCCTCCGGCGACTTTCACGTTCACGCGGCCGCGAGCTCGGACTCGCACGTGCCGATGCGTGACCGGGTCTACGAGTTCATCGCCGATGGCGTCGACATGATCGTCGCCACCGATCACAACGTGGTCGCGAACTACCAGCCCGTGATCGCCGAGATGCACGCCGAGAAGTACCTCGCATCTTCGACCGGCGACGAGATCACGAGCGGTGCGTGGGGTCACTTCGGTGCGTTCCCGCTGCCGCACGAGATGGAGTCCGAGGGCCAGGGCGCGATTCCGGTGAAGAAGAAGACCGCCGCCGAGATCTTCGCCGAGGTCCGCAAGACCGCGCCGACGGCCGTGATCGATATCCATCACCCGCGGCTCGAGAAGGGCATCGGCTATTTTTATCTCGGCAAGTTCGACGACGTGAACGATCGCTCGACCCGGCGCGGGTTCTCGTACGACTTCGATGCGATCGAAGTCTTGAACGGCTACCAGGATACGAACCGCAAGACGATCGACCGCGTGATGCAGGACTGGTTCGCGATGCTCGATCGCGGTCACCTCGTCACCGCGACGGGCAACTCCGACACCCATCACCTCAACTACAACCTCGGTGGCTATCCGCGGAATTACGTCTCGGTCCCGAACGATGATCCGCAGCAGCTCACGGCCGAGGACATGGCCAAGGGCGTCAAGGCGCACCATTCGTTCTTGACGACCGGACCGATCGTCGATTTTCGGGTCGGCACCACCGGCATCGGCGATCTCGCGCCCGCACCGAACGGCAAGGCAACCGCGGAGATCACGGTGCGCGCCGCGCCTTGGATCTCGGTCTCGCGCGTGATCGTGTACGTCGCGGGCAAGGAGGTGAAGCGGTGGGAGATCGCGACGGAGCCGGCCATCAAGGATCAGATCCAGCGGTTCCACGACACCTACGCCATCGACGTCAAGAACGACACCTACGTGCTCGTTCGCGTCGAAGGCGATCGCTCGCTCGCCCCGGTCGTCGGTGGCGGCAAGGACGTGGTCGTTCATCCGTTCGCGTTGACGAACCCGATCTTTCTCGACACGAACGGCAACGGCAAATACGACGCCGTGTTGCCGCACGGATCGCACGGGAAGGACGCGTCGGAGGACTAATGCGCATCGCGATGTTGTTGTTCGAAAAGCTCACGCAGCTCGATCTCACCGGGCCGCACGAGGTGCTGGCGCGTATCCCGGGTGCCGAGGTCTTGATCGTCGCCAAGACGCTGCAGCCGGTGCTCTCCGAGACCAAGCTCGTGCTCACGCCGACCGCGACGTTCGCGGACGTTCCCACGACCGACCTGGTGTTCGTGCCGGGTGGCTACGGTCAGATCGCAGCGACGAACGACGCCGAGACCGTCGCGTGGGTCGCGCAGGTCGGTGCCAAAGCGAGATGGGTCACGGCGGCGTGCACCGGTTCGCTGCTGCTCGGCAAGGCCGGGCTGTTGAATGGCTACCGCGCGGCGACGCACTGGGCGTACATGGATCTGCTCCCGCTCGTCGGTGCGATTCCGACCGAGCAGCGAGTCGTCGTCGATCGCAATCGGATCACGAGCGGCGGGGTGACCGCGGGGATCGATGCCGCGCTCCAGATCGTGCTCGAGACCGCGGGTCGCGCGGTCGCCGAAGCGATCGCCTTGAACCTCGAGTACGACCCGACACCGGCCTTTCCGGGTCATCCCCGGAGTGCCGACGTCGCTCTCGTCGAGGGGATCCGCGAGAACTTGAAGACGCGGCACGCCGAGCGCCGCGCGCAGCTGCTCACTGGATCGGGTTGATGATCTTGACGTCGCTGCCGCCGACGAACGCGTAGCTCCCGACGTTGAAGTAGCCGTAGACCGAGAGGCCGAACGGCTGATCCGCGTTGACCACGTGGTGACCCTCGCTCGCCGGACAGGTGGTCTGCTCGTAGGGCGTGCCGGCGACCATGCCGATCGGCGCGGAGTAACAGCCCATCGTCATCGCGAGCGGCAGGCCGTCCAGCATCACGGTCGCGGTCGTCGGCTTCGCGACCACGATGTAGTTCAGCGTCCACTCGGCCGGCACGAGGAACACGTAGTCCTTGCGGAACTGCTCGGCGGCCGGCAACAAGAGCTGGCTCGGATCGCCGATGTAGCCGTGCTTCACGAAGTGCTGCGGCACCAGGTAGCTCGCGACCTCGATCGCGTTCGTCGCCGACATCGCGAAGCCCTTCGTCGCCGCGAAGGTCTTCTGCTTGTGGTTGTCGACCGTGAACGATGCGAACGGCGCCGGCAGGTTCGTCGTGACCACCGTGCCATCGACCGTGCCGACGACGCGAACGATATCGGGCTCGACCCAACCGGTCGAATCGGTCGAACGGATCGGGCTGCGCGCGATCGCGAACTCGCGACCGAGCGCGGTGATCGGGAACAGCTGCTCCTCGAGGTGATCCGTGCAGCAGATGTCATCGGCGCCGTCGCCGCTGGCGACCCAGTCCGGGGGGTAGACCACGTTTGGCGCGCCGCCGAAGCCGATGCCGCGCTCGGCGCTCGTGAACACCACGACGGGCTTGTCGCTGTGGATCTGCGTGCCGGTGAAGTCGCCGTCCTGACCGGAGCTGATGCACGAGAAGATATCGGTCGTCGGCTGATCCGACTCGAGGTTCGCGACGTCGTAGCGCGACAACGTCAGGTTCAACACGGTGTTCTTGGCGGTCGCGGGGACCGCGAGGCCGGTATCGCCACCCGCCGCGACGATCGGATGGGTCGGTGTGACGGTGACGTGGGTGTCGTCGAGGACCGGGATGATCGTGACCGACGTGTGATCCGGGATGCTCTCGATCGGCAGGCCCGGCGTGCCGCACGGATTCGCGGTCGGGTAGCCGATGATCGAGTAATCCGCACCGAGCGCCTGGATCGGGATCAGCGTCGACGCGTCGTTCGAGAACGTCTGGACGATCGGGTTGAACTGATAGACGACGATCGGGCTGGACGCGACGACATGAAACGCGTGCGGGGACACGAACGTGCCGGTGCCGGAGTTGCGGGTATACGAACCGTTCTGGCCCATCGATCCGTCGACCTCGCGTTGCGGCAGATCGATGCGCTGCGCGAAGTGGGGGGCGATCGTCGCCGTGGCGACGACCTGTTCGACGATGGGCTGACCGACGCGCGCACCGTTCGTGGTGACCGTCACCGTAACGGGATAGTCGTTGTCGTTCGCACCGACGATCGCGAACTGCGCAGCGGATGCATCGCTGATCACGACACCCCCGATGACGTCCGTCTCGTTATCGAGATCCGCGGCCCAGAAATCGCAGCCGACGTTCGAGGGATGATCGAGCGCCGCGTCGCACGGGCCCTTGCAGGTGCCCATCGAGCACACCGTATCGACCGGGCAATCCCGGACGACCGTGCCGCCGGTGCCGTCGTGATTGCACATCATCACGGTCTGACCGGTGGTGCCGCCGCAGTAGTTCGTATCGGCCGGGCAGACCTCGCAACCCACGCTCGGATCGCAGGTCTCTCCGTCGGCACACACGACCGGAGGCGCGAGCACGCCGTCGTTGCAAGCCTGGTAGCCGAGCGCGCTGCACACGCCCGGGCAATTCCCGCCTGCTTGCCGACCACCGGGACCACAGGCAACGCAGAGCGCCAGTGGCACGATCAAGTGTAGGACCCTCATCGCGCGCGAACTTCCCCCAACTACCCGGTGCGCGCAATGTACGAACCTTGCACAGCTCGGAGCGCTACTCGCGGCCGGGGTTCGCGAGGCCGAGGCGGTGCAGCATCTTGTGGATCGACATCCGATCGATGCCGGCCGCGCGTGCCGCGGCCGAGATATTGCCGTCGTGCTGCGCGAGGAGGCGCGAGATGTAGCGGCGCTCGAACTCGCTGATCACGTTCTGCTTCGCGGTCTTGAACGCGATCGTGACGTCCACGGGCACCGTCATCTGCGCATCGGTCGAGGTCGCGGTCTGCGACGGCGTGACCGTGATCGAAGGCTCCGAGCGCTGCACCGGCGCAGGCGCGCGGCGGAGCGAGTCTTCGTCGGTCGGGTTCTCGGCGAGCAGGACGGCGCGCTCGATCACGTTGCGCAGCTCGCGAACGTTGCCCGGCCAGTCGTGCTTCATCATCAGGTCGATCGTCTCCTGGGCGATCACCGCGGTCTCGCCGCCAGGCGTGGTGGTGAGGATGTGCTCGATCAGGAGCTGGAGATCATCCTTGCGATCGCGGAGCGCCGGTACGTGCACGCGTGCGACCGCGAGCCGATAGTAAAGGTCCTCGCGGAACCGGCCACGGTTGACCTCGACGCCGAGATCGCGGTTCGTAGCGGCGACGATGCGGACGTCGACCTCGATGGTCTTGGTCCCGCCAACGCGACGAACCTCTTTACGCTCGAGTACGCGCAGCAACTTCGGCTGCATGTTGAGCGGCAGCTCGCCGATCTCGTCGAGGAACACGGTGCCGCCATGGGCGCGCTCGAACGCGCCGGCATACGAGCCCGTCGCACCGGTGAACGCTCCGCGCTCGTGACCGAACAACTCGCTCTCGATCAAGTTCGGCGGGATCGAGCCGCAATCGAGGACCACGAACGGGCCCTTCTCGCGCGGCGAATTATCGTGCAGCGCTTCGGCGACGAGCTCCTTGCCCGCGCCGGTCTCGCCGGTGACGAGCACGGTCGTATCGGTGCGCGCGAGCTTCTCGAGGCGCGCAAACATCTCGCGCATCTTGACCGAGCGGCCGATCATCGAGCCGTAGCGATCGGTATCGGCGAGCTCGATCTCGACCGATTCACCGAGTGGCTCGAACTTGAGGCGCGTGCCACCGAGTGCGATCTGCGAGCCGCTGGGGATGTAGACGTCGTTGATGCGTAGCGACGAGACGTACGTGCCGTTCGTCGAATCGAGGTCGCGCAGGCGATAACCGCGGTCGTCGAGCCGGATCTCGCAGTGCAGACCGGAGACCTTCGAGTCGCTGAGCTGGACGTCGTTGCCGCGGCGCGCGCCGATCCGGATCACCGGGGCTTCGACGTCACGAATCAGCCCTGCATCGGGACCGCTCACGACCTCGACGCGGCACCGGCGCAGCCGCGCACTCGTCGCGCGACCACCGATATAGGTGACCCAGGTTCCCGAGCGCAGGTCGTCCACCGGCATGAGCGCGGTCACGGTACCACAAGCATGCGATTTCGGAGCACGTCGCTTACGGGCTTGGAGCTGCCGATCCGGCCGATCCGCCAGGCAGCGGGGCCGCGCCCTGGAGGTCGGCATTGACCGGCGGAATGCCGAGGCCGGCATGTGGATCGCGGCGCTCTTTATCGACGCCCGGTTTGTCGATCGGCTGGATCCCACGCTTCAACAGCTCGTCGTTGTGGCGGTGCTCGTTCGCGCGTTGCTGCGGGGTGAGCATCGCGTCGCACGCGTCGAGTTGCTCGCGACCATTCGCGTGCGTGAGGCAATCGATCACCGGCTGCGCCCACTTATCGGCTTCGCACGAATCGGTGATCGCCTTTTTGATCTCCGGTGTGATGCGCGCGATGTTCGCGGCGATCGGCGACGGCATCTTCGACCTCGCCTCCGCGACCATGCGATCGACCGCACCGGAGACGGCGGGCGCGCACTTCGAGATGTGGCGCTGACACGCGGAGAGGATGACCACGACGAGGAGCAGGTTCCGCATACGGGTGAGGTTCGCACATTCTGCGTTGCCCGTGCGGCACGGCCCTTCGCCCGCGCGAGCCAGTTTGGCAGTGCGGCACCAACCCGACGTTGCGAGGCGTGGTCGCACGATGACCAGACGGCGGGCGCGCCGCTTGCTACGCTTCCACGCATGTCGGCGATCGTCTCCCTCCTTCGCGTGATGACCTTGCGCGACGCCGATGCGATCACGCTCGAGGCCGGCCGCATCCCCAGCTTGCGCCGACGCGGCAACGTCGAAGCGCTCGCGATGCCCGCTCTGGAGTCGGCGCAGATCGACGAGTTCGCGCAGCCTTTGCTCGGCGCGCGGTCGCTCGACGAAGGCCCGTTGATGGTCGCGTTCACCGATGAAGATGGGGCGATCTATCCGGTCACGATCGAGCGTGGTGCGACCGGCTTGAAGGTGGTCGCGCGGCGCGGTGGAAAGAAGCCAGCCGCGCCCGCGCCAGCCGCGCCCACCATCTCGGCGGTGGCCTCCGCTCGCGCGGTCGAGGTCGCGCCGACCTTGAAGATCGTGGCCACCGACGATCGACCACCGCACCTCGAGGTGGATCGCGATGCTCGGGCAGCGCGCGCGCGCCTCGCGCGGGTGCTCGCGCATCCGATCGCGATCGCGGTCGCGCGCCGCGCCTCCGACGTCTTTCTCTCGACGGGCCAGCACCCTCGCCTGCGCATCGACGGTCGCCTGGAGCTGCTCGACGAGCTCGAGATCGACGATGTCGAGCTCGCCGCGATCGTGCGAGCGCTCGCTGGTAGTGATGCCGGTGCGAGTGTCGATCTGAGCCTCGAGGTCAACGAGGCGCGCGTGCGGGTCAACGCGTTCGATCACATGTCCGGTGTCGCGATCGCGGCGCGGTTGATCAACGATCACGTGCCTTCGCTCGCCGAGCTCGGCTTGCCGGCAGAGCTGGCCTCGATCGTGGACCTGCGCGATGGCCTGGTCCTGGTGTGCGGGCCGACCGGCTCCGGCAAATCGACGACGCTCGCTGCGCTGATCGATCTCCTCGACCAGCGCCGAGCGGCGCACGTCATCACGCTCGAAGATCCGATCGAATATCGCTTCCAGCAGCGCCGCGGCCTGATCCATCAGCGCGAGCTGGGCACGCACATTCCATCGTTCGCCGCCGGCTTGCGCGCTGCCCTCCGCGAGGCGCCCGACGTGATCCTGCTCGGCGAGCTCCGCGATCGCGACACGATCGCCGCCGCGCTGACCGCTGCCGAGACCGGTCACCTCGTGCTCGCCACCCTCCACGCACCGAACGCGATCGGCGCGATCGATCGCATGATCGACGCCTTCCCCGAGGGCCAGCAGCGCCAGATCCGGACTCAGCTCGCGGGTGCCCTGCGCACGGTCGTGACCCAGTTCCTGCTGCCCAAGAAAGACGGCGGTCGCGTGCCCGCCCTCGAAGTCGTGCCGGTGATCGCCGCGGTCGCGAACCTCATCCGCAAGGGCGACCTCCACATGCTGCCGACCGCGATCCAGGCAGGTCGCGATGCCGGGATGATCCCGCTCGAGCGGTCACTCGCGAAGCTGCTCGATGCTGGCGCGGTCTCGCGCGACGCCGTGAAGCGGATCGCCGCCGATCAGGATCTGCTCGCAGCACTCGCCGGCAAACTTCGCTGAGCTCGCAGGCTACGCGAGCGTCGATCTTCCGAGACCAGACAGATCTGGGAGTACGTCGTTCGCAGTGAAGCGCGTCGCGGGTAGAGAGACGGTCGAGCTCGTCGAGAGCTGGTCGTCCTTCGAGCTCGCCAAGGTAAAGTACGTCGGCACGGGGAACATCGGCTCGCGCGTGCTCGTGGTGAAGCTGCCGCCTCCTGATCGGGTCAGCGGCTGGACCGATCTCGCGATCGTGCGCCTGCCGACGTCCTAGCCTCGAAGCTCGAGCTACGGCTTCTTGAACTGATCGCGATCGAGGCCGTGGCGTTCGACGAGCGCCCACAGGTTCTTGCGATCCATGCCCGCGGCACGTGCGGCCTGCGCGAGGTTGCCGTGATGCAGCCGCAACAGCTCCGTGAGATAGCCGCGCTCGAACGCATCGATCGCTTCCTGCTTCACGTCGCGGAATGGCCGCGCCGTATCGATGCGCAGCATGGGCGCCGGCGACGCGCGTGGTAGCGAGACCTCGGACTCTTCGACCAGCGGTCCATTCGCGATCACCATCGCCTGATGGATCTTGTTCTCGAGCTCGCGGACATTGCCGGGATACTCGTAGGCCGAGAGCCGCGCGAGTGCCGCGGGGGTGACGCCGTCGATCACCTTGCCGAGCCGTGCTCGATACTTCTGCACGAAGTGGTGCACGAGCATCGCGATGTCCTCGGGGCGCTCGCGTAGCGGGGGCAAGTGCAGCGGGAAGACATTGATGCGGTAGTACAGATCCTGGCGGAAGCCGCCACGCTCGACGAGCTGCTCGAGATCACGATTGGTCGCCGTGACGATGCGGACGTCGACGCGGCGATCGTGATCGTCGCCGATCCGACGGAACTCCTGCGACTGGAGCACGCGCAGCAACTTGGCCTGGAGTGGCAGAGGGAGCTCGCCGATCTCGTCGAGGAACAGCGTGCCGGTGTGCGCGGCGGCGAGCAGTCCTTCGCGATCGCGGCTCGCATCGGTGAACGCGCCGCGGACGTGACCGAACAGCTCGTCCTCGAGCAAGTTCTCCGGAATCGCGGCGCAGTTGACCACCACGAACGGCGCATCGTGGCGCGGTGACGAGTTGTGGATCGTACGCGCGACGAGCTCCTTGCCTGTGCCGCTCTCGCCGAAGATCGCGACCGTGACATCGGTCGCCGCGACCATCGCGATCCGATCGTAGAGCTCCTTGATCCACGTGCCCGAGCCGATCAGCACGTCGCTCTTGCGCGGCCTCCGCTTGTCCGCACCGGCGACCGGCGCACGCGCGACGCGAAAGATTAGCTCGCTCGCCACGATCGGTCGACCGACGACATCGGCGGCGCCGCACTTCTGCGCGAGGCCGATCGGATCGCTTCCCCCCGCGAGCAGGATCACGCGCGCTCCACCCGTGGCGAGGCTCTGGACGTAGGGAGCCGCAGGCGGTGGCTCGCCCTCGAGCAGCACGACATCGAAGGGCGAGCCACTGTTCGAAGCGATGCGGAGCTGCGCGACCGCGACCTCGCGACTCGCCCACTCGACCTCGGCGCGCTCGCCCAGGATCTCGGCGACGCCATCGCGCGTGGCCGCGAGCTTGTCGACGACGAGGACCCGAACCGCCATGGAGCGAGTATATCGCTACCAGTCTTTGTCGGTCTCGGGATGGCCTGACGCGCGGCGCTTGGCTTCATCGCGCTGCATGCGGCGCGAGAAATCTTCGAGGTCGTCGAGCTTGTGATCGTTCGGGGTCTTGGGACCCTGACCACCGCGCCCGTGCTGGTTCTTACCTTGACCGGGGTTGCCCTTCGCACCGTTGGAGCCGCCGCCTTGTCCGTTCTGCGAGCCATTGGACCCGGCGTTACCACCGCCTTGATTCGAGCCGTTGTTCGAACCGGCGGAGCCGTTCGAGCCATTGGATCCGTTCGAACCTGCCGATCCGTTCGAGCCGTTCTTGCCGCCGGAGCCGTTGGATCCATTCGAACCGTTCGAGCCGTTCGAGCCTTGCCCGTTCGAGCCGTTCGAGCCGTTCGAGCCGTTCGAGCCGTTCGAGCCATTGGATCTGTTCGAGCCGTTCTTGCCTGCGCCCGAGCCATTCGAGCCATTCGAGCCATTCGAACCATTCGAACCATTCGAACCATTCGAGCCTTGCCCGTTCGAGCCGCCTTGTTGCCCTTGTTGCCCTTGGCCTTGCTGTCCTTGGCCTTGCTGTCCTTGGCCCTGGCCTTTGCCCTGCTGACCTTTGCCCTGCTGGCCTTTGCCCTGGCCTTTGCCCTGGCCTTGCTGCTGCATCTGCTGCTTCTTGCGGTGCTTGAGCGCGAGCTCGAGGTTGATCGAGGCGTCGTCGTTGTTCGGCTGCTCGTGGATCGCTTGCTTGTAGGCCTCGATCGCGTCGTCCCACTTCTCGTCGTTCATCAACGAGTTGCCGCGGTTGTACTGCGCGTTGCCGCGAACCTTCGGATCCTTGGACTGGGTCGCGGCTTGTTTGAGATCCTCCATGCCGCGCTGGACGAGCTTGTCGCGCTCCTGTGGATCTTTTTGCGACTTCGCCTTCTCGAGGAGGGCGGTACCGCGGTCGTACGCGAGCCCGTCTGGATCGACCGAGCCGTCCTTCGCGGCCCGATCGTACGCGGCGAGCGCGTCGTCGTACTTGCCTGCGGCCAGCGCGGCATTGCCCGCGGTGACGTCGCGGTTCGTGGACCTCCACGGATCCCAGGCTGCGAGGAGGAGCAACCAGCTGAGGGCGAGCGCTCGCTTCATCAATGATCCTCCGGGAACCGGCGGCGCCGCCGCGTCGAGATCGCGGCTTCGACGACCAGGAGCACGAGCCCGATGAACAGGAACGGCTGGAAGATGTCGTGCTTCTCGTAGACCTGCTTGGTCGAGAGGCCGCGGTTGACGGCGCGAAGTGCATCGAGCACCGGAGTCGGATCGACCTCGCCGCGCGAGGACGCGATGAAGAAGCGATTCGGATCCCCACCAGCTTCGGCGAGCTGGCGCATCGCGGCGTCGTCGCGCTTGGAGATCACCGATTGGCCATCCGGGGTGTGCTTGACCGCGGCGGTGGCCTTGCCCTCTTCGTCGATCTCGTGGACCACGCCGCCTGCGGGCGAGCCGACACCCACGATGAACAGTGCGATCCCGAGCTCGCGCGACGTGGCGACCTCGCGGATCGCCGCTTCGTCTGGATCTCCGCCGTCGGTGAACACGACGATCGCTTTGCCGCGCTCTTCTTTGTCGACGACGATCTCGTCCTTCTCGACCTTGTCGGCCGGATCGGGCTTGTCCCCGGGCAGCGGATCGCCACCGTGACCGCGATGGCCGATCCGCGAGCAGCCGAGGTCGTCGTAGAGATCGGGGCGCAGCACGCAGCGCGACACGCGAAAGACCTCGGCGAGGTTCGAGCCTGGCGGCAGGTCCGCCGCGCCGAGGTCGTACAGGAAGCGTTCGGCGACCTCGCGATCTTCGGTCAGTGGAAAGTGTGCCGCCGAGGCCGCGAATACGAGCGGCGCGACACGATCGTCATCGAGGGAATCGATCAACGCCACCGCCATCTCGCGCGAACGGCCGAGCCGGCTCGGCGCGATCTTCTTCTGCATCATCGCCGCGGTCTGGCCGACATCATCGACGAGCATCGACTTCGAGACATCGACCGCGACCACCAGATCGAGACCGCGCAACTTCACGGTGCGCTTGCCGGCGGTCTGCGGTCGCGCGATCGAGATCCCGACCAAGCCGAGGCCCAGGCTGACGAGGATCGCCTTCGCGAGCCGCCGTCCGGGCGAGGCTGTCGCGATCACCTTCTTGATCACTGGCAACTCGCCGAGCCGATTCGCGAGCTGCTGGCGGCGCGCGCGATCGTAGAACCACAGCGCCATCACGGCGAGCGGGACGCAGCACGCGAGTAGCACCCCGGTCGGATGCACGAAGCTCACGGGAACCTCCGCAGCCGCGTGTTCGCGAGCAACAGCTCGAGCCCGATCAGCGCGGCCGCGATGATCGCGAAGGGCAGGAACAGCTGCTTGTCGGGGACGCGCTCCTTGATCGTGCGCTTCGTCGTATCGAGCTTCTTGCGAACGGTCTGAAAGCCCTTGTCGAACGATTCAAAGTCAGCGGCGCGAAAGAACTCGCCGCCGGTCGTGGCCGCGATGTTGCGCAGCGTCGAAGGGTTGACCGACATCCCCCCGAACAGATCCGAGCTCTCGGATCCGACGAGCAGCGTATAGACCTTCACGCCCATGTCCTTCGCGGCTTGCGCGGCCTGATCCGGATCGAAGCGCGTGACCCAGTTCGTGTCGCCATCGGAGAGCAGGATCACCACCTTGCTCTTGGCATCCGAGCGCCGCAGCTGGGCGAGCCCGAGCGCGAGCCCATCACCGATCGCCGTGCCGAGCTCCGGGACATCACCGATCGCGAGGTCGCTCACGATCTGCTCGAGCAACTTCGTATCCTGGGTGAGCGGGCACTGCAGCATCGCCTGCTGGCCGAAGACGACAAGGCCGATCCGATCGTTGTGGGTCTCGTGCAGGAAGCGGCGGATCACGCGCTGCGCGGCATCGAGCCGATCGCGTTGCATGTCGGTCTCTTCCATCGACTTCGACATGTCGACGACGAGCATGATGTCGATGCTGTCGACCTGATGATTGACGATGCGATAGGTCTCGGGCCGCGCGAGGGCGATGCCGAGCGCGATCACCGCGACCACCCGCAGCGCCGCAGGTAGATCCGCCAACCACGATGCGAGCCCCCGGCGCTTCACGATCGCGACCTGCGAGAAGGCCATCGCGGCTGCGCGCCGACGATGCAGATGAAACGCGAGCACACCGACGAGCGCGGCCCCGATCACGAGCAGGATCGCGCGCGGCGACCTCCACTCGACGACCTCGCCCTCCTGGTCTTCCGGATGAAAGGCAAGGTGCGCGACGCGACCGAGCTCGTGGCGCAACGGCGAGAGCTTGACGCCCGCGAGCGCCGCGCCACCCAAGAGCGTACCGATGATCACGGCGACGAGCACCCACGGCCAGACCGCGCGGAACAGCCTGTCGCGATTCACGAAGCCGCCTCTTTTGCCGAAGCTGCCCTGGGCTGCTGGGCCGAGACCACGAGGGTGCGTGCAGCTTCGAGGGTCTCGTAGGCTTCGTCGCGCGACGCGGGGAAGTTGCCGTACTTCACGACATCGACGCGACCGAGCCAGCGCTCGATCAGTGCGGTGGCTCCATCGTCGAGCTTACCGGTGAGCGCGAGCAGCAGCTCCGCGGAGGTCATCTCGCCGGTCATCACGCCGAACCGTGCGCCTAGGTAATCGCGGACGACGTCGGTCATCTCGGCGTAGCCCGAGCGCCGCTCGGTCTCCTTCGTCAGCGCCCCGGATTGCTCGATCGACAGCAAGCGCTCGAGCGCGCGCTCGCTCGTCATGTCGATCTTGCGGCGCGGCGCGTTCATCATCGGCGCGAGCCCACCCACCAACCGCGTGACCCGGCGGCGACGCAGCTTGCGGAACCGCCAACCCATCCAAGCTCCGACGAGCACCCCGACGAGGATCCCGAGGTGGAGCGGGTCCTCGAGCCAGTCGACGATCGTTGCGAGCAAGCTCTTTTCGTGGAGCTCGAGCGGCGGCGCATTGTCGCGCATGAGCTTCGGATCATCCGAATCACCGAGCACGCCGGTGACGTGAACGGGTACCGAGTTGGTCTCGACCTGCCCCGCATGACCGAGCGCGGTGAACGTGACCGCGACCGGCGGAATGCGCAGATCGCCTAGCTCCCACGCCCGGACCTCGATCTGCCACTCGCGCACGCGCTTGCCATCGGACCGGACGCGATCTTCGGAGACCCGCTTGCCGACCTCGAACGCGCCGCCGAGCTCGACGGGCTCGCGGAGGTTGATCTCCTGGCCCGTGTCCATCGCGGCGGTGACGAACAAGGTGAAGCGCCCACCGAGCTTGAGCTCCGTCGGAGACGCGACCGCGCTGACCTCCGGTGCAGCCGGATCGATCTGAATGAAAATTGCCGAGCCCGAGCCCGTTCCGGCTCCCCCACCCGATCCGGAGCCCGTTGCGCCGGCCGAACCCGTACTGGATCCTGCCGATCCTGGATCCGATCCGCTCGCCGAGCCAGACGGCTGCGCCGCCGCGACTGCACCTACTGCGAGCAACGCGATGAGCGCGAGCTTCTTCACCCGTGCGCCATCCGTTTCGCGCGTGCCCTGAAGAACGCGATCAGCGCGTCGACATACGGCTCGTCGGTTCGAACATTCACCACATCCAGATTCAACCTGCGCAGCGCTTGCTCGCGCTTGGCGACCGCCTGCTCCGCGCGCTGGGCGAAATCTCGCCGCGCCGCCTTGGAAGTGTCGACCTCGATCACGTTGCCAGTCTCGAGGTCCTCGAGCACCAGCAACCCGACAGCGGGTAGCTGTTGCTCCATCGGATCCGCGACGACCACCGGCACGATCTCGTGGCGCTGCGACGCGATCCGCATCGCACGCTCCCAGCCCTCGCTGAAGAAATCCGAGACGAAGAACACGACCGAGCGCCGCTTCGCGACCTTGGCCAGGAAGTCGAGGCCCTTCGCCAGATCGGTCCGGCGCGACGCGGGCTCGAACGCGAGGATCTCGCCGATCACGCGCAGCACGTGCTTGCGGCCCTTCTTCGGCGGTACGTAGCGCTCGACGGTATCCGTGACGATGTAGAGCCCGACGCGATCGTTGTTCTTGATCGCCGAGAACGCGACCACCGCCGCGAGCTCCGCGGCGATCTCGCGCTTCGTCGCGCCGTGCGAGCCGAAGAAGCCCGAGGCGCTCATGTCGATCACGAGGTTGACCGTGCGATCGCGCTCCTCGACGAACTGCTTGACGTGCGGGGCGTTCATCCGCGCGGTGATGTTCCAGTCGATCGTGCGGACGTCGTCGCCGGGGTAGTACGCGCGGACGTCGGAGAACACGAGGCCGCGCCCCTTGAACACCGCGTGGTACTGACCCGCGAGCTGGGTATCGACGAGGCGGCGCGACGCGATCTCGATCGAGCGCGCCTTCTTGAAGAGGTCCGCGGTCGCGAGCGCCATCTACGGCACCGGTAGATATTCGAAGACGCGGCGAACCACGTCCTCGGAGCTGACTTCCTCGGCTTCGGCTTCGTAGGTGACTTGAACGCGGTGGCGCATGACATCGAGCGCGATCGCCTTGATGTCATCGGGCGTGACGTACGCGCGATGCTGGATGAACGCGTGGGCGCGAGCCGCGGCGGCGAGGCACAGCGTCGCGCGCGGCGAGCCGCCAAACTCGATCAAGGGAGCGAGCTCGGCGAGCCCGTAGTCGCGCGGCCGCCGCGTCGCCTGCACGATATGCACGATGTAGTCGCGGACGCGATCGTCGATGTAGATCGAGTTGACCACTTTGCGCGCCGCGCGGACCTGCTCCATCGTGGCGACTTCTTGCGGTTGCGCCTGATCCTGGCCGCTCACGCGATCGAGCATCACGCGCTCGTCGGCAGCGGTCGGATAGCCGACCTTGATCAGCAGCATGAAGCGATCGAGCTGCGCTTCGGGCAACGGGAACGTGCCCTCTTGCTCGATCGGGTTCTGGGTCGCGAGCACGAGGAACGGATCGGGAAGCTGATGCGTCGAATCGCCGATCGTGATCTGGCGCTCCTGCATCGCCTCGAGCAGCGCGGATTGGACCTTTGCCGGGGCGCGGTTCACTTCGTCGGCAAGCACGAGGTTCGCGAACAACGGGCCACGCTTCTGCGTGAACTGCCCGGTGTGCATGTTGTAGATGATGGTGCCCGTGATGTCGGCCGGCAGGAGGTCCGGCGTGAACTGGACGCGCGAGAAGCTCGCGTTGAGCGTCTGGGACAGCGTCTTGATCGTGAGGGTCTTCGCGAGTCCCGGCACGCCTTCGATCAAGCAATGACCGCCCGTGAGCAGGCCGATCATCACGCGCTCGATCATCTCCTTCTGACCGACGACCACCTTGCCGATCTCGGTGAAGACCTGATCGACGAACGCCGACGTGAGCCGAACCTGCTCGGTCAGCGCCGCGATGTCTGACGGGGGCCGGCCGGCACTGGGCTCGACCGGCGCGTCGGCCCCGTAGGCCCCTGAGGTTCCCGGAAATGGAGAGGGTGCGTCTCGCAACGTATCCATAGAACCCCTCTACGGTGTCACGGATTCCCGCTACATGCCCGTGGAGATCCGGCAGGTTGCGATATGGTCCGAGCATGCCCGACCAGAACCCGGCCACGGCGACCGCGCCGGTCGATTTTTCGACCCACGTGTTGTCGCTGGCGTCGACTGCACTGATCGCGCTCGGCAAGATGCCGGCTCCCGATGGCCGGCCCCATCCCGTCGATGTCGAGACCGCGCGTCATCTGATCGACGTGCTCGCGATGCTCGAGGCCAAGACCAAAGGCAACCTCGAACCAGCCGAGCAGAAGTTGATCGCGAGCCTGGTCTACGATCTCCGCGTCGCCGCCGTGGACGTCGAGCACCAGCAGGCCGCCGGCCAGGCCAAAAAATGACTCGCGCGGTCGCGGTCGCGGTCACGCTCACGCTCGTGCTGGCGACAGCGTGCCGCGAACGCGAGCTGACCGGCGAGCACCGCGGTAGTGGAGTGGGCTCCGGCCTCGTGACCTCGCCGGTTACCACGCGCGTCCTGTACCCGAACGCGCCGGGCACGTTCGTCGACCTGATCGCGAATGCAAAGCACGGCGTCGTGGCGATCAAGGCGGCAACGCCGGTGAAGTCTGGCCCTGCCGCGATGTTCCCGGGTGCTCCGGAGGCCACCGCGGATGTCGCGCTCGGGACCGGGTTCCTCGTCGAAGCGAACGGCGTGTACGTGGTCACCAACGATCACATCGCGTCGGCGTCGAGCGAGCTCCGCGTCGTGTTGCCGGATCGCAGCGAGGTCCCCGCGAAGCTTCTCGGGCGCGACACGCGCCTCGATCTAGCGCTGCTCCAGATCGATGTCCCGCGGTTGCAACCGCTGCCGCTCGGCGACTCGAACAACATCGCGGTTGGCGAGTGGCTCGTCGTCCTTGGCAATCCCTTCGGCGACGACGTCACCGCGTCAGCCGGCATCGTCTCCGCGACTGGCCGCGAAGGCGCGGGCTCGCTCGCAGCCGGTCGCGTGATGGGCTATCGCACGTTCATCCAGACCGATGCGCGGATCACGCGCGGCAACTCCGGCGGTCCTGTGATCGATACCGCGGGTCAGGTCGTCGGCGTCGCGGTCGCGACCGGTGACCGCGTGGGCGAGGTCTCGTTCGTCATTCCGATCGAGCGCGTGCGTGAAGTCATCACGCAGCTACGTGACTACGGTGCGGTCGCGCGCAGCTGGCTCGGCGTGAAGGTCCTGCCGGTGACAGCCGAGCAAGCGACCCAGCTCGCGCTTCCCAAGCTCAGTGGCGCGTTGGTCACCGAGATCGAGGCTGGATCACCCGCCGCCCGCTCCGGCGTCCGCTCCGGAGACGTCATCCTGTCATGGGACAACCGCGAGGTCGACCACAAGTCGCTACCGTGGCTCGTCGCGCAGACCCCGCCGGGCAAGCAGATCTCACTCGGCGTGTGGCGCGCGAAGGCAGCCGTGCCGCTGACCGTCACCACCGAAAAAATGCGCGAGTAGCTCCCCCTGTCGATGAAGGCTCAGTAGCAGCCGCACGGCGAATTCGCCGACGACAACCCGACGAGCTCGAGCGCGTCACCGCAATCGAGCTCGGCCTCGCGATAGAGGATCTTCGCGACGCTGGCGAGCAACGCCGGGCGTTCATCCTCGGGACGCGAGAGTGCATCGCGCAATGCGAGCCTCGCGCCTTCCGGCATCGCTTCGCTGTGAATGAGAAGGGGGGCGATCGAGAAGCTCATGACGGCCTTTCTGTACGTTGCTGGCGAGCGACTTCACTCATCGGGATGAACGGGTGTGTGCCGAAGCGCTACCGGCCGTGCTGGACGATCGGCTCGTTCAGCGGCATGTCCGCAGTGTGGGTTCGCACTGTAGATTGTCAAGCGGCTTTCATTTGGATAGTTCATAGTTATAGTACAGCGCATGGCCGCCAAGCCCGTCGATTCGCAGTGCCGCGCCTTCCAGGCGGCCGTCGATATCCTCGGCAAGCCGTGGAACGCGCTGATCCTGACCGTGTTGCAGCCCGGCGCGCTGCGCTTCACCGAGCTGGTGGCACGGGCCAAAGGTCCCGGCGAGAAGATCCTGTCGGCGCGGCTCAAGGAGCTCGAGGCGTGCGGACTGGTCGAACGCAGTGTCGATGTAGGTCCGCCGATCAAGGTGTCGTATGCGTTGACCACGAAGGGGCGCGGGTTCGGCGAGGTCGCGAGCTCGATCGAGCACTGGGGGCGCTGCCTCGGAACCAAGAAGGTCCCCTGAAAATTCGGGAACGGATCCGCCTTCGGCGGCGTCTACCCGGTGGATGAAAGCGCTCTTGTTGGGGGTTCTGCTTCTTGGCTGCGAGCACGATCCACGCTTCGAGCATCACCGCGAAGACAAGCGGCCCGAGCCCGCGGTCGTTCATCCCGATGCGCCGCTACCACCGGTCGTCAACGCGACCGTGCAACGCACGCCGGTGTTTCCGTCGGCGCCGCGCCCACATCGGCATCGGCATCACTGAAAAAAAAGCGGCTCCAAGGGGCTGTATCCGGCCCCCAGGAGCCTGACCGCAAGGATCGCTCCTTGCGGGTGCCGTGTTCGCTCACCAACGGCAGTTGTCGGCGCTGAGATCTTCGTACCCGCGACTTACCATTAGCCAAAGCCCACAAAAGTTGGAGTGGGCCACCGGAGTCGAACCGGCATCTCGGGCAACTGCGCCGACGGAAGAGATGGTGAGCTCGGCGTCTTGAGTCTGGAGAATAGGTTGAGCTTTCATCTGACCGCCCGACACGGACCGTGAGGCCCGCGCGTCTACCAGTTTCGCCACCGGATCTAAAATATCCGAATCAGTGATTCGGGAAGGACTCGAACCTTCACGCCGGGCAGGTCAACTTTGTTGAGTTTGAGATTGAGCTTTAGTCTGTCTCCGAAATCAAGAAACGTTCAGGTGCTGAACAAGAAGTCGAACACCTCCTTGCCGAGCTTCTTCTCGGACGCTTCGACAGCATTCGCCTGCTCGCGCGCGAACTTCACCGCGTTCGAGAGCTTCTCGATGCGCGAGAGCAGCTGCTTCTTGCGCGGCGCCGGCATCGCGCCGGAGTACTTGATCGTCACCCACTGACCCGCGATCTGATCTTCGGTGATCAGCTGGGTCTGCGCTGGATGCTCCTTCGTTGCTTCGTACAGCGTGATCGGGCGCTGGACCTTCTTGGTCCGCTGGGTCATCTGCGTGTCCGTCTTGTAGAGGCCGGTACCCGGATCGATCACCCAGTCATTGCCCGGATCGAGCTCCACCATCTTCGAGATGAACGTATGGAGGTCGCCGAGCTGCTTCTCGAGGAACAGCAAGTACGTCGCTGGCACCTCCGCGAGCAGCACGCGGCCGTCGATCAGGACGTCCGCCCGCGCGTTGCAGTTCGTCCAATCCTTCGTTGCGGTGATGTCGAACAGCTCCGCGAGCGATGCCGACACGCGCTCGATCACGTCGACCGCGTTGTGCTGCACCTTCTGGCTCTCGGCCGGATAGGTCTCGTCCTCCTCCTTGCGAGCTTGATACGACTTGTGGAAGCCGTTCATCAGCGCGGGCTTTTGCGTCGCTTGATGGAGCTCGGAGAACTCCGCGTAGACCCGCGTCTTGATCCCCTTCTCGATCGCGAGCACCTGATTCAACTTGGCCATGACGTGAAC
>JANXOP010000201.1 GCA_025357755.1 Kofleriaceae bacterium
GTTCACGATCCAGAGCATCGTGCTCGGCAAGCGCCCGCAGTGTGATCGCGAAGGGGCCGCCGCGATCGCGGGCCGCGTCGCTCCCGGTACCCAGGGCTTGATCTCGGTCGGCTCGGGCACGATCAACGACCTCGGCAAGCTCGCTGCGATCACGCTCGATATTCCGCAGCTCGTGTTCGCGACCGCGCCTTCGATGAATGGCTTCACCTCGGTGAGCGCCTCGATCCACGAAGACGGCGCGAAGCGCTCGGTGCGCGCGCGCACGCCGGTCGCCGCGTTCTTCGATCTCGACGTGCTCGCGGCCGCGCCGCCGCGGTTGATCCGCGCGGGCCTCGGCGACAGCATCTGCCGGCCGACCGCACAGGCCGACTGGTTGCTCGCGCACCTGCTGCTCGACAAACCCTATCGCGAGCTCCCGTTCGCGCTCCTCGCCGAGGACGAGCCGGTGTTGTTCGCGGCCGCAGCGGGCCTGCTCGCGGGAGATCGCACGGCGTTGCGTGCGCTCGCTCGCACGCTGGTCCTCTCGGGGTTCGGCATGACCGCCTGTGGTGGCAGCTATCCGGCCAGCCAAGGCGAGCACCTGATCAGCCACTACCTCGAGATGATGCGACCGGTCAGCGTGCTCGAAGCGTTGCACGGCGAACAGGTCGGCGTCGCGGCGCTCGTGATGGCGAGGCTCCAGACCGCAGTTCTCGCGCGGACCGCGCCACGCTTGCGCCCGGTCGGCATCACCCACGCCTCCGTGATCTCGCACTTCGGCCCCGAGCGGGGCGCCGCGGTCTGGGAGGACGTCCGCACCAAGCAGGTCGATCTCGCCGTCGTGAACGAGCGGCTTGCAACGCACTGGCCGGGCATCCGCGCAAGGCTCGCCGCCGTCGTGAAGCCGCCGGAAGACCTCGCTGCGATCCTCGGCGCGGCCGGTGCCCCGACCACGCCAAGCCAGCTCGGGTACCCGGACGCGCTGTTCGCGGAGGCGTTCACCCATGCGCGCGAGCTCCGCGATCGCTACACGTTCCTCGATTTTGCCGCCGACCTCGAACCCTGAGCTATAAGCAGCCATGCTGCCGATCGTCCAGGTGGGTGACCCCGTGCTCCGCGCGCGCGCGGCCCCAGTCGCCGTCGCTGATCTCCCTGCCCTCGCACCGCTGATCGACGAGATGCGCGAGACGATGCGGGCTGCGCCCGGGGTGGGGCTCGCGGCGCCACAAATCGGTCGCTCCCTCGCGCTTGCCGTGATCGAAGATACGCCGCAGCTGCACTCGGGCCTGACGCCCGAGCAGTTAGCAGCTCGTGAGCGGTCCGCGGTACCGTTTCACGTGCTCGTGAATCCAACGTTGACGCCGGTCGGCGACGAGATCGTAGACGCCTACGAAGGCTGCTTGAGCTTCAAGAGCTTCGTGATGATCGTCCGACGCTGGCGCAGCGTGAGGGTCGAAGCGCACGACGAGCACGGCGCACCGATCACGATCGAAGCAACCGGGTGGTACGCGCGCATCCTGCAGCACGAGATCGATCACCTCAACGGTATCGTGTGCTGCGATCGGATGGATCCTAGAACGCTCTCGACGTCCGAGAACCACGCGAAGTTCGACTAGACTCGACGCGGTCCCGCGGTGACCGAGCGCACGAGGCGCAGGACCACGAGCAAGATCACAGCGCCGATGAAGGCGATGAAGATCGATCCGCCGAGCCCGCTGACCGGCGCGTGCCAGCCTTCGTGCGCGAACAGATAGCCGCCGATGTAGGCGCCGATCATGCCAACGACCATGTCGGCCACGAGGCCGTAGCCGCCCACGAGGAGACCGGCGAGCACGCCAGCAACAAGACCAACAACGAGCCAGGTGACGATGTCCATGTCAGGTTCGACTGCACCCGACATGCCGGGGCTTCATGCAGCGCCGATCTCACGCAAGTCTGCGAACCCCGCGGTTTCGCCCCTGGGCTCCTCGAGCGCGGCCGCGCAGAGTGCGTGGCCGCACAGGGCACTTTTCACACGTCCCGAAGCTGTGCTAGAAGTGACGCCCTCGGAGCCATC
>JANXOP010000253.1 GCA_025357755.1 Kofleriaceae bacterium
CTGCGCTCCGCGAGACCGCACGCAGGAAGAAGAAGCTCGTCGAGCGAGATGTCATGGCGCGCGTCATCGAAGCCGATACACGCGAGCGCGACCGATGACCGATCGACCGCGGAACCCAGACAGCGATCGTTCGTTTTAACCATCACGCCCTGCCGGCCTCACGGCGCCCTGTTTGATGGACATCAGCCGAGTGACACCCTGTCGGCGCCCGCCGATGTCCATCGAATAGGCGGTCGCCTCGACCATCAACAGGGCCGCTCGGTAACACCGTAGCACCAGCTTTTTCGGCTCGAGGGCGTGCGTTCTCGATGACGATTCGATGGCGCAGGCGATCGTCTCGAGCTGCGTGGCGAAGGCGCTGCGAGACGTGAAGCCAGCGCGTCTCGTGAGCGAAGAGAGCGAGGTCGCGGGGATGCGTGTTGCGACCCGACAAATCTCGTCAATGACAAAGCGCATACAGCGAAGGAAATCGTCTGGTGGAGATCTTCCCGAGTCACACACTGTCCGCGTTCCGGACAACGTTGCGCTCGATCGCGTTCACGAGAACGCCCCACGTGAGGTGCCCCCACGTCGCTGCTTCGATGGCGCACTTTCGATCGGGTACGGCGTGTCGCCGACGAAACGATCTACATGACGAGGACGTGCCCCAAGCGCCTCGAACGAGCGTAGTCGCGAACATCGAGGACCCACCGCTTACTGCGAGGCGGTGATGCGGTCGAGCGACGGTCCAATTGACGCTGCGCCGCGCGGCGCAGGCGAGCGAAGCACGTTAACGGCCCCGGTGGGACATCGAGCGCCGCGGTCGAACTGCGGCCGATGATGATCGCGGGAGAGCTCGCACGCAGACGTCCAGCACGTCGCGTCGCCGACGAACCTATCGAATGCCGCGCGTGCAACACGACGAACCGAGACCGCGAACATCGACGAGCCGCGGGTTGCTGCGTGGCCGTGCTGCGGTCGATCGACGGTCCGAGTGATGCCGCACGTGCGATCGACGAACATCGACGACCCGTGGGACGTCGAACAAAATTCGTTCGCGAGATCGCATGATCTTCGTCGAAGAAGCGCGTTAGAGCAGGACGCCGCCGGACGGAACACTAGGCGCGCTGGGTGGAGTATCTGCACTTCCCGCGCTTCCCGAAGGTTCGACGGGGAGCGCGGTCCCGACCGGTACGGGCGCGGCGCCAACCGGCTCGGCACCTGACGCTGGCGTCATGACAGGTGCACCGTTCGGCCCTGCGCGAAGCTCGTCGGCGACGCGATGCAGGAACGTCGACCACGCCGCAGCGTCGGTCGCATGGCGCGGCCGTTTTTGATTCGCGACGTCGAACTGCTTTGTCGCATCGAGCAACACCGTGGAGGCGTCGCGCACGCGGGCCGCGGCGCGCCAGTAGTCGACATCGCCTTGCAGCCGCGTGATCTCTTTGCGCTGATCTCGCTTGTCGGGATCGCGCGCGAGCAAGAGCGCTTGATCGAGCTGCGTGGAGACGTAATCGAGCTGGTTCGTCGCCTTGCCACTCGCGTCGGTCATCGGCGTCTCGAGAAGATCGCGCGCGGTGAGCGTCGTGGTCGCGCGGTCGACCAGGAGTGCGAGGTACCAGGTAGTGAGCTCGGCTTCGTTCTCGGTCGCGCGCGTCTGGCACTCCGCATTCGCGGGCAAGGTGATCGGTGCCCACGCGGGCCCATAGAGCTTCTTCGATCCCCACGGCGGGAACGAGCGGCCTTGCTCGGCGTACACGTGCGTTGCATCGCACGTGATCTCGAAGCGCTGCGAGTTCGCGTGCCCGAGTAACACGAGGGTCGCGATGCCGAGGCCACCGACGATCGCGCCGCCTGCGACGACGGGGGTCCTGCGGCTTCGCGTGGGTTCCGACGGATCGCGCTCTTGGTCGCGCTCGAGTGAGCGCGCGCGCTTGCGCGCTTTCTTCGAGGGCGCACCGACCGCATCCGCGAGGGCAGCTTGCGCGGTGAGCTCGGGCGGCAAGATCGGCGCGTCATCCGGCGAGAGTGAGGGCGCAGGGAGTGCGCCAAGGGCCACTCCGCTCGATGGAGACGGCGGATACGGCGCGGCGATGCCCGACGACGCCGACGCATCTGCGACGACGTCCGGAGAGCCAAGCCCAGCTACGCCAGCAGCTCCCAGTGCAGCGCCGACTCTCGCGGCCTCGGTGACACCGGCTGTAGGCACGCGCGCGGCGATCACCGGGCCGCCGGGAGGTCGGAGCGCGGCACCGACTCTCGTCTCTGCGGTCACGACGACACCGGACGGTCCGACCGCCGCGGCGTCCGAATCTTGCGGAGACGCTGCCGGATCGTGAATACCGCCGGTGCTGGAAGGTCCGAGCGCGGCGTCCGGCGGCACGTAGCTCGGATCGTAGACATCGGGCGAGCCGCTCGGCACCGCGTACTCGCTCTCGTCGTTCTCGTCGCGGACAATCGGCGGCGGACCGCGCTTCTCGCCGTCGTCGGTCACGGCGCGACCTCGACTCGGTTACGCCCCCGCTGCTTCGCGCCGTACATCGCGACATCCGCGCGATCGATCAGATCGGGCATCGTCTCGCCCATCCGCCACTGCGCGATGCCGACCGAGATGCGTAGCAAGAGCGCCACCCCATCGCCGACATCGAACGCGCGCTCGCACACGCGCTGGCGCATGCGCTCGCCGACCTCCCAGGCGCGCCCGGCATCTGCTTTGGGCAACACGGTCAGGAACTCTTCACCGCCATAGCGGACCAGGATATCGCCACCGCGAATCGCACCGCGTAACCGGCGCGCGACCTCGGCGAGCACGACATCGCCAACCCCGTGACCATGCTGATCGTTGACGGTCTTGAAGTGATCGACATCGACCAGCGCGACCGAGAGCGCCGAATCGCGATCGATCGCGGCTTCGATCTCGGCAGGCAGCCGCTGCTGCAAGAACTCGCGGTTGTACGCGCCGGTCAGCGGATCGGTGACCGCCACGCGATGGAGCCGGACGTTCTCGATATCGAGCGCGATCGTCGTCGAGATGAACCGCACCAATTCGAGATCGTCCGGATGAAATGCGTACGCGGCCTCCGAGGTCGCGGTGACCACGCCGACGCGCTCGCCACGTGCGAGGAGGGGCACGCACAGCATCGACATGATCGGCGTCTGGTTCGCCGAGAGCGTGATGTAGCGCGGGTCCTTCGTGACGTCGTTGATCAGCGCGGGCTCGCCGTGTTCCATCACCCAACCCGCCACACCTTCACCGATCGCGAACGACAGCGTGTGCATCCGCTCCGTGCGCAGACCGTACGCCGCCTTCGCGAGCAGCCGCTTGCGATTGGCATCGAGCAACATCACCGAGCACGCCTTGGCGTTGACCATCTGGCACACCAGCTCCGCGATCCGCGAGAGCAAGATGCCCGGATCGAGATCGGAGCCGACGAGCTTTCCGATCTCGAACAGCACCGCCGGCAACTTGGCGAGTTGCTCGGGTTTCATGCCCCAGTCACGTAGCCGATGTACGGAAGGTTTCGGTACTGCTGCGCGACATCGAGCCCGTAGCCGACGACGAACTTGTTCGGGATCGTGAAGCCGAGGTAATCGATCTTGACGTCGCGCTCCTGGCGCTCCGGCTTGTGGAGCAAAGAGGCGAGCGCGATCGAGGCGGGGCGGCGGGTCTTGAGATTCTCGAGCAGGTAGCCCACCGTGTGACCGGTATCGACGATGTCCTCGACGACGATCACGTGCTTGCCCTCGATCGGTGTGGACACGTCTTGCGTGATCTGAACCACGCCCGAAGAGACGGTCGCATCGCCGTACGACGAGATGCCGATGAACTCGAGCTTGATCGGCAGCGCGATATGACGCGCGAGATCGGCCAGGAAGATCACGGAGCCTTTGAGGACCCCGATCACCACGACGTCTTCCTTGTCCTTGTAGTCCTCGGTGATCTTGGCACCCAGCTCTGCCACCCGGGTGGCGATCGCTGCGGCCGAAATCAGCTCGGCAAACGGCTCTTTTTCACGGTTCCAGGGCTTGGGCGACGAAACCATACGCCCAATGTATACGGGAAAACGCTCTTCGATCACCCGAAGGGCACGCTACAATAGTGATGAGATGGTCGCCCACGTAGGCCTCGGGGGCCTCGATCTCGATCCTGGTCTGAGCGCGCTCCTGGGCGACACGACCACCGAGATCGACGTCGCGCGCAAGAACCGAGTGTTCTGTAACCGGAACCTCCGGATGGACTCGATCGAGATGATCGGGTTCGACATGGATTACACCCTGGCCCTGTATCACCAGGACCGGCTCGAACAGCTCAGCATCCAGCTGACGCTCGACAAGTTGTGCACCAAGCACGGGTATCCGGATGCGATCCGGCAGCTGTCCTACGATCCGCACTGGGCGATCCGGGGCGTCATGGTCGATCGCCAGCTCGGCAACGTGTTCAAGCTCGACCGCCACGCACATGTGGGACGCTGCTATCACGGCTTCAAAGAGGTCGATGCCGACAAGCGCAAGGCGCTCTACCGCAACGAGAAGATCAACCTCTCGGCGGATCGCTTCGAGTGGATCGATACGCTGTTCGGGCTGCCCGAAGCGGTGATGTATACGACGCTCGTCGAGTGGTACGGCAAGAGCGGTACGGCGGTCGATTTCGACAAGCTGTTCGGTGATATCCGCACCGCGATCGATGAAGCGCATCGCGACGACACGCTCAAGTCGGTGATCAAGGCGGACCTCGCCTCGTTCATCGTCAAGGATCCGCTCCTCGGCGAGACGCTCCACAAGTTCCGCTCGAGCGGCAAGAAGCTGTTCCTGCTCACGAACTCGCTCTACGACTACACGAAGGTCGTCATGAGCTACCTGCTCGATGGCGAACGCAAGGCGTATCCCTCGTGGCGCAACTACTTTGACATGGTGATCGTCGGCGGCGCGAAGCCGGCCTTCTTCAACGAGCTGCGTCCGTTCGTGCAGATCGATCCGGTGACGAACGATCCGATGCCGAACGTCGAGGTCAAGCACCTCTCGCGCGACAAGATCTATCAGGGCGGCAACGTCATCGCGTTCGAGCAGATGACCGGGATCAAGGGCGAGCAGGTCCTCTACATCGGCGATCACATCTACGGCGATATTCTGCGGCTGCGCAAAGCGCACATGTGGCGCACCGCGATGGTGCTGCAGGAGCTCGAGCGCGAGATCTCGGTCAGCGATCGCCTCGAAGCGCAGATCCATGATCTCGAGCTGCTCGATCGCAGGCATCGCAACCTCGAATCCGAGATCGATTGGCAATCGCTGCGGCTCAAGAAGATCCAGCGCCTGCTCGATGACTCGTCGCACGCGAACCTCCACGATCGGCTCGAAGAAGAGCGCCGGATGTCGCGCGCGAGCATCGATTCGCTGCGCGACCGCGCGGCCCTGATGGAGACCGAGGTCGACTCGCTCGAGACCCGCCTCGATCGCGCCTACAACCCACATTGGGGCAGTTGTCTGCGCGAGGGTAACGAGAACTCGCGATTCGGCGAACAGGTCAATGACTACGCGGACCTGTACACCAGCCGGGTCTCGAATTTCGGCCCGTATTCGCCGCTGCGCTACTTCCGAGCCCCCCGCCGCCCGATGCCCCACGAAATCTAGTGCTGTCCGCAGGTCGGCTGTCGACCTGATGAAACATGAGGAAACGGGCCTTTGGGGCCATCGCTCTGGTGGTGGCCGTCGCGTGGTTCTGGCACCGCTCGCCTTCGGGTGACGCTCCGACCCGCACCGCGGTGAGTGCGACCGCGCGTGCCGGCATCGGCGAGCTCGTCGCTCGCATACCGACACCGGCACAGCTAAGGCTGCATCCGCTCTACGTGTTCGAAGGCGGGCTGCGGCTCGAAGGCCAGACGATCGATGAAGCGAAGCATCCGGTCGCGGGCGTGAAGGTCACGCTGAACGGCGCGCGCTCGGTAGTGACCGAAGCGGATGGATCGTTCGCGTTCGATCATCTCGCGGAAGCGGACTACTCGATCAGCGCCGAGAAGCAGCTCGCGTACGCCGAAGATACCGTCTCGTTGTCCGAGGATAGCGATCCGCTCGAGCTCGAGATGAAGGTCGGCGTCGGCATGAAGATCCACGTCGAGGATACCTCGCACCAGCCGATCCGCGATGCCGCGGTCGTGGTCGGTCGGCGCAACGCGATCACCGATGCGACGGGCAACGCGAGCGTGCGCGGGTTGGGCTTCAACCACGAGGGGCTCACCGTGACTGCGGCCGGCTATGCACCGCAGGAGCGCCAAGTCGAGACCGGCGACGATCCGCACGCGCAGCTCGCGCAGCTCGTGGTGCTCGAGCCCGGTGCGATGTTCGCCGGTACGGTCGTCGACGAGAATGGAACGCCGATCGCCGAGGGCACGGTCTCCTACCAGCAGGCGAAGTTTCGCGACAGAGCGGAGGTCGACGTGCACGGCCACTTCGAGGTGCCTCTACTCGGCCCTGGCAAGGTGATCGTGACCGCGAGCTCCGACGAGCATCTCGCGAACCCCGAGGTGACCTACACCCACGATGGCGTGCATGCGCGCCACGACGTGGTCATCCACGTCACCACCGGTTCGCGGGTGACCGGGCTCGTCGTCGATCAAGCAGGCACCGGTGTGCAGGCGTCGGTCCACGTCGGCGGCTCGAGCGAACAGAGCGACGAGCACGGGCACTTCGTCATCAAGGGCCTCGCGCCCGGGGTTGCCGATGTCACTGCGGAGAACGAGCTGATGGCGGCCACGAAACGCCAGATCACGATCCGGCGCGGCGTTCCGACCGAGCTGCGCATCCAGCTGGCCACGTCGAGCATCGCGGGTATCGTCCGTGATTCGACAGGGCAACCCGTCGAGGATGTGAGCGTCTCGGCGGACGGCAAGAACGATATCGGCCGTGGCTACACCCGCACCGACGAGCACGGCAAATTCGATTTCGGTGGCTTGCCGCCCGGCGAGTACGAAGTCAGCGCGCAGCAGGACAACGAGCATGGCGCCCTTCCGGGCGTGACCGTCCACACCGGAACGCGCAACCTCTCGCTCACGGTTCCGGTGCTCGGAAGTGTGGCGGGTCGCGTCGTCGAGCATGGCGTTCCGGTCGCGTACTACGGCGTCGTGGTCTCCGAGGAGCTCGAGCCCTCGTGGACGCAGACGCCCGAGCCGGTACGCGCCGACGACGGCACATTCCACCAGCACCACCTGCGGCCGGGCTCTTACTCGATCGCGATCGTCGGCTCGTTCCAGCGCACGGTGATCCAGAACGTGAAGATCACGGAAGGCGGCGTCACGCAGCTCGGAGACATCACCGTCGATCCGGGCAAGATCATTCGCGGCGTCGTACGCGACGAGGGCGGTGCGCCGATCGCGGGTGCGCACGTCGCGATCGCTTCGCGCGCGAGCTTCCTCGACAGTGATTCGCTCGACGGAAGAGCCGAGGGTACGCAGACCACGCGCAGCGACAGCGCAGGCAACTTCGAGATCGCGGGCATCGAAGGCGAGAAGCTCACGATCCAGGCGACGCGCGACCATGACATGTCGGTGCCACGCGAGCTCGCTGCCGAAGAATCACAGGTCGTAGTCGTGATCAGCCGCACGGGTTCACTCGACGGCACGATCGTCAACTTCCGTGGCTTCGCGCACGTGTGGGCCGTGGAGGTCGCGACCAGCACGATGATCAGCGCGCAGACCGATCACGTCGGAGATTTTCACTTCGAACAGCTCTTACCCGGCGACTACCGGATCGAGCTCTACGGCAGCACTACAGCTCAGCCACAACTCGTGCACATCCTGGCGGGCGCCACGGTCACCATGTCCTTCGACATGCCCCAAACCCCGATCGCGGTCGCGATCCAGGCTCCCGGTTGCAAGAAGATCACGCTCGAGGTGATGGACTCCTCGCAGGGTCGATCAGACTGCGTCGACGGTGTCGCGACGTTCGACGACATCGAGCCCGGCACCTACAAGGCGTGCCTCGACTACGACCACTGCGGCTCGATCACCGTGGCGGCGACCCCGAACCCACAGACCCTCGCGCTCCAGATCCAGCCGGCTCCTGCGGATCCGTCGCCGGCTTCGGACCCGGCAATGCCGACCCCGGGCGAGAACCCGTCCCCGGGCGAGAACCCGGGCCCGGGTCCGGAAGTCCCGGAAGACCCCGAACACCAAGAGACTGCGGGGGCGTGACCCCGAGCCAGCGCGCGACGAGCGCAGACACGCGCACCATCTCGATCGTGTTCCCCGGCGCCGTCATCCGCGCGTGCTTCGCGCCGCGATCCGGTGGGATCATGATCAGCGGCACCAGCTGATCGTAGTCGTGCCACGAACCGTGCGCCGTCGCGGTCGGCTCGTCCTCGTCCATCACGGTCCAGCCGCGCCTCGGGAGATAGAACAGATCGCCAGACCGTTCCGGATCGAACGTCAGGCACAACGTGAATGCTTCTCCGGTGCGCTTGTCGCAATCGCCGGCGTAGTCACTCACCCGCCCGACACGCTCGATGCCGGGGAATGCTCGCAGCGCGAACATCACTCGCTGCGTCGCCGATGCGAGCTCGGCCTTGGGCTGCACGAGCATCGCCTTCGAGAAGTAGATGTTCGGAAAGTGACCGCTCTCGACCCACTTGCCGGGCCCGAGCACCGCGGCCGCCGCTTGATTTGCAGCGCGGCCGATCTGTTCGTGCGTCATCCGGCCACCGTTCACCCGTTCGGCCAGCGGGCTCGCGCCGTGATCGCTCGTGATCACCATCGCCCAGTTGCCGGCGCCGAGTTGCTTGTCGAGCTGATCGAGAAACTGTCCCAGCTGATCGTCGAGACGCAGCTCGTCGTCCCACATCTCCCACGATTCGTGGCCCCAGCCGTGGCCGACGTAGTCGTGCGCCGAGAGGCTGATCACGAGCAGGTCCGGAATCCGATCCTCGCCGAGATGTTCGCCTGCGATCGCGGCACGCGCCGCATCGAACACGAGCTCGTTACCGACCGGCGTCGCGTAGAACGCCTCGGCTGGCTTCTTCGTCGTCGCAGGATCGTGCGGAAACACCGGCCCGAAATCCTTCTCGCCGATCTCGCCGTGTTGATCGTCAGTCGTGCCGGAGAGTTGTGCGAGCCGCTTCGGATCGAGTGGCATCCACACCTGACTCGCGCGCGGTGCGACGGGATTCGAGTTGTTGTAGTCGGTCAGCCACGCCGGCTCGGTCGCCAACATCGTCTTCCAGCGCGCGGTCTTGAGGTCGTACCAGACCGGTGTACCGGCATGACCGAGGACCAGGATCGACGCACGATCTTTGAGGCTGACCGAGACGGCCTTCGCGCCGGTCTTCGCGGCGGCGACCGAATCACCGAGCCCGTTGACGCGGAGCCACTCCGCGGTCGACGAGCCATCTGCGGCCTCGGCCGAGTGGAGCTCCACGCCGAGATCGCGATGCCACCACTCGTTCGCGAGGATGCCGGATTTAGCGCTCGGCTCGCCGGTCCCGAGGAGCGCGTGACCCGGAGCGGTGAGCGTGGCCGCGGATGGGTGATGACCGACGTGCCACTCGCCCTCGGTGACGATGCGTGCGAAGCCTTTCGAGAACGCGCTCTGTTTTTGCTCGAACGACCACTCCGGCCACTGATCGATCACGAGCAAGACGACGAGCTTCGGCGCGTGATTCGGGACGTCGTCGAAGTGCCCGGTGCGATGCCCCGAGCATGCCGCCACCATCGCTATGCAGAGCCACCGGTTCAGAGCGCCGACTCTAGCGCGACGTCGCGCTGCTCGGCGACGTAGTGGGACGCTCTCGCATGGGCGAGCGCTTGTTGGTACTGCGCGCGGATGGCCTCGGGCGGGTGCTCGGCGAGCCGTGCGACGTAGAAGCCCTCGTAATAGTCATCGGGGTGAACCTCGACCGTCACACGAGCGAAGGAGGCGTCCTTACTGCGGCCGCCTTGCCACGCCTGCGCGAGCGTTCGCTTTTCTCCCGGTGGGATGCGGGTATCCGCGCGCTGATGCCAGCCATCCTTGAAATAGAGGTCGCGGCCGATGCGTTGCTCGCCGCTCGCGCCCGCGATCACCGCACCGTCGGCGGTGTAGAGCTGGATGCGTAACCACACTGCGGGCGTCGGGGTCGTCGGTAAGTAGTGGCCCGCACCGACATTCGCGAGTTGCGCGACCACGCTTGCACCTCGCTCGGTGTGGCGCGCGGTGACGGTGAGCTTGATGCCCTGGCGAAACGTCGCCGGATCGTGGACGCCGAGCCACTGGTGCTCGCGATTCGGCATGTGGCAGTGCTGGCACTGGATACCGCGCCGCATGTAGGGACCTTCGATCCACTCCTTGTACGTGTTCAGCAGCGGCTTGCCTTCGACGGCGTTGCGCGGAGGTAGCTGGTGACACGGCATGCAGAAATCCCCGCGCTCGTAGATCGCGCGTTGCTGCACCGGATAGCCCGGCGCCGCGAGCAGCGAATCGGAGAGGTTCGGCGGGCCGTTGCGCGTCCACGCGCGAAGGTGGCAGCTCGCGCACGTGATGCCCTCGGCGCGCAGCGATGGATCGAAGTCCTTCCCGGGCATCTGTTCGGCGAGCGGCGCGTGACAGCGACGACACGTATCGGGCTGACCGTGATCGAGCTGTGCATAGAGCCCGGGAGATCCGGCGGCGGCGTGCAGCGAGCCTCGCCACTCGCGCGCCTGCTTCGCGTGACAGCGCGCGCACTGCTCGGCCGACAGCGACGCTTCGGCAGGTGCGAGCGACGCAGGTGGTGGGCCTTGTGGCGCGAGGTGCACGCCCCAGATCTGCGCGTCGCTGCCGGTCCCGGACCAGATGCCGGTCGCGAGCGGCGCTGCACGATCTGCATCGATCTGTGCGCGATCGAGCGAGCTGCGATCCGGTTGCTTCGCGTGCGCGTTGATCGCGACGACGTGATCGGCGAGCGCCCAGAGATCTACCTCGGGAAGCTGCGCGTAGCTCGGCATCGCGGTGCCTTGGATGCCGCGCTCGATGCTCGTTGCCGCAGCGAAGCGTCGCGCGATCGTGTTGTCGGTCGTGCGAGGTCGGTGCAGCGGCAGCGTCGTCAGATCATACGGGGGTGCGGCGAGCGAGGCGGCCCCATCACCTCGTCCCTCGGCGCCATGACAGGTGTTGCAACCCCACGTCGTCCAGAGCTTCTTGCCACGGTCACGCGATGCTGGCGATGCTGGCGATGCCGGCGATGCTGAGCCAACCGTTCGCCTGGCAACGGGCGTGATCGGCGCGAACGAAGCGAGGACGCGGATGACGTTGTCGATCTCGCTCGCACTCAACACGGCGTCGAAGCCCGGCATCGAGGTGCCCGGCGCACCGAACCGGATCGTGGTCGCCAGTTCCTCGTCGGAGGCTCCCCACTTGTACGTGCCGCTCGTGAAGGCTCGCGGCATCGCGAGCGTGAAGGGTGCCGCGGGTCCGTGACCATCCCCGAGCTCGCCATGACAGGCGAGACAGTACCGATCGTAGGTTGGCCAGCCGATGGCAGCCGACCTACCGGTCGGTCGGTCGGCCCACGCAGTTGCACCGACACCGACGACACCTCCGACGACGATACCGACGACGACACCGAGGCTCACGCGGGGAAGACGCACCTTGGCAGGCTGCAACATGTGTTATCTCAGGTCCATGATTCGCACGAAGATCTTGGGGCTCGGCAGCTATGTCCCGGATCGAATCGTCACCAATGACGAGCTGACGTATCTCGATAACAAGCACGTACGTCAGGAGACCGTGCAGACCGAGACCAACGACGCGTGGATCCAGCAGCGCACCGGCATCGCCGAGCGCCGCTACGTGCCGAACGATGGCAATACCGCGACGAGCGACCTCGCACTCCAGGCCGCGACCAAGGCGATCGCGGATGCCGGCCTCCAGCCGGGCGACATCGACTGCATCATCCTTGGCACGCTGTCGCCAGATTTTCATTTCCCGGGCACCGCGGTGATCTTGCAGAAGAAGCTCGGCATCGCCGACAAGAACTGCGCCTGCTTCGACATTCGTCAGCAGTGTTCGGCGTTCGTGTACGGCATGCAGATGGCCGACGCGTTCATCCGGACCGGTATGTACAAGCGGATCCTCCTCGTCGGTGCCGAGCTCCACAGCCACTCGCTCGATTTCTCGACGCGCGGCCGGGACGTGATGGTGCTGTTCGGCGATGGTGCTGGGGCGATGGTGCTCGGGCCTTCGGAGACCGAGGATGCGAAGTCGGGGATCATCTACACATCCGCACATGCCGATGGCAGCGGTGCGATGGATCTCTATCTGAAGATCTTCGAGATCAAGAAGCTGCCGTACGTCGACTACGACGCGAACGACCGCGAACAGAACCAGACCATGTATCCGCACATGGACGGCAAGCGAGTGTTCTTGAATGCGGTGCGCGGCATGGTGATGTCGACGCAAGCCGCGCTCGCGAAGACCGGCCTGACCTGGGACGACATCCAGTGGTTCGTGCCGCATCAGGCGAACTTGCGGATCAACGAGAAGGTCGTCGAGGTCGCGAAGATTCCGCCCGCGAAGGTCCTCAACACGATCCAGTTCTACGGCAACACCACCGCCGCGACGGTGCCGCTCACGATCGACCACTGGCGCCAGCAGGGCAAGGTGAAGAAGGGCGACCGGATTCTTTCGTCCGTGTTTGGCTCCGGCTTCACCTGGGGCGCTGCGATCTTTACGATCTAGGCCGAGCTAGGCCGAGCTAGGCCGAGCTAGAACTTCATCGCGAATGCGACGCTGTGACCATCCGTGGTCACGCTCGCGTTCTTCGAGTGATAGATCCACAGCGCGGCGCCGGCACCTGCGAGCACGCCGCCGATCACCGTCGCGCCGATGCCGAGGTTGCGCTGGTGCGTCGCATCGTCGCGCAGGCGATCGTGATCGTCGAGGTAGAACGCACTGTCGGCGGCACTCGCCGTGCTCCCAGCTTTGGCAAAGTAGATCGTGCCGATGACAAGACCGATCACACCACCAGCGACGAGCGCGTCGGCAGGCTTGTCGCGATACCACGTGTAACCGAGCGGTGCTGCGATCACCGGATCGGGTGTCGGGTCGGGTTTCGGCTCGACCTTCGGCACGCCACCGCAGTCGTTGATCGCTTTGCGCGCGGCATCGGCCTGAGCCTTGGAGATGTCCGAGTAGAGATACTTCTGGAACAGGTCGACCGCGCGAGCGCAATTACCGGCGGCCTTCTCTTGGAGTGCCCACGTGTAGAGCAGCGGCACCTCCGGATCGAGCTTGTAGGCGGTCTCGATCTCTTTGCTCGCGGTCTTGTAGTCCTTCGCGTTGAACGCGCGATAGCCCGCGATGAAGTGCAAGCGCGCATTCGCCGTGAGCGTGTTCGCCATCTGGATGATCCGTGGATCGAGGTCACTCAGATCCTCGTCCGCGTGGGCGCGTGTGGCGCAGAGCGAGAGCGCGATGGCGAACAGGAGGCGGCGCGACATCTACTTGGAGGGCGGTAGGAAACCAGAAGGATCGGAAGTCGGGACCGCCCTATCCACTTTTTTCAGGGGAGGCGTCGCGTGATGGTGGGTATCGGGCTGCGGCACCGTGGTCTTTGGCGGCGTCACGACGAGCTTGGGTGGTGGTGGAACCTTCGAAGGCGTGACGGGCGGCGGCGTGACGGGCGGCGGCGTGACGGGCGGCGGCGTGACGGGCGGCGCGACCGTCGCCGATCCGGCACGCGGCGCAACCGGGGGTGGCTCCACCTTCATCTCGACCGGTTTGGTATCGGACTTCATCTCGACCACGGGTTCGACCACGGGTTCGACCGCAGGCTCGACCGCGGGTTCGACCGCGGGCTCGGTGGCCTTGGCCCCGATCCGCGGCTGTGCTGGCGAGCCACCCGTCGAGAGCGCGATCAAGGAGAGCAGCCCCATCCCGAGGAGGCCGATCAGCAGCAAGCGCTTGCGCCTCGGTTCGCTCGTGGTGTCGTAGCCGATCTGCGTCGGTGCGCCGCGCCACTCGCGCGGTGCGATCGGGAACTGGCTCAGCCGCGCGCTGTCGTTCGCGAACGACGGGTTGCCGCTCGGCGTGCTCGTCGGCATTCGATACGGTCCCGATGACGGCGTGTCGGGCATGCCCATCGGGGGTGGCGTCGAAGCGCGCGGCAGCGAGGGGCCGGTCTGGATCGAGTGCGTCGGCGTATTCGCGAGATCCGTGTTCACGAGCGGCGAGGCGTACGGTGGCGACGGCGTGTGGTCGACCCGGCCGAGCATCACCTTCGGCGAGACCTCGGCGACCGCGGGTGTGAACGTGTTGCGTGCGCGCGTCTCGGTGATCATGCCGTGCATCGGTGCCTGCCGCGAGCCCTCGTCATCTTCTTCGTCGTCTTCAGGTGGCTCGTCGTCGCCCGACAGCATCGACAACTCGCTACTGCTGACCGGCGTGGTCATCTCGACGACGCTCGCCGAGACCACGTGATCGGTGAGCGTCATGCCCGAGGCCTGTGCCGATTTCCACGCGCGAATCTCGTCGGCGAACAGCTCGTGCATGAACGCCTTGAACGCGATCGTGGATTGCTTGAGCTTCTCTTCGCGCGCGAACTCCTCGAGATCGAGCTGGAGATCCTCGGCGGTCTGGTAGCGCTGCTCGGGGTCTGCGGCGAGCGCCTTCAACACGATGCGCTCGAGCTCGACCGGACACTCCGGCCGCAACGTGCGCGGCGGCGGCGGTCTCGAGTTGATGATCAGCTGGATCGTCGCGAGGTCATTGTCGGCGCGGAACAAGCGCTGCGTGGTGAGCAGCTCCCACAGCACGATGCCGAGCGAGAACACGTCGCTGCGCCGATCGACCGCGCCGCCCTTGGCCTGCTCGGGCGACATGTACGCGATCTTGCCTTTGAGCGTACCGGTGCGCGTCTTGACCGAGCTTGTCGCGGCTTTCGCGACGCCGAAATCGACGAGCTTGATCGCGCCGTCGTACGACACCAGGATATTCGAAGGCGAGACATCGCGATGGACGATGTCGAGCAGCGACCCATCGGACTTGCGCCGCTCGTGCGCGTAGTGAAGTGCCGATGCGATCGCGTGGACGATCTGGACCGTATGATCGAGCGGGAACAGCTGTTCCTGCCGGACGGTCCGGCGCAACATCGCGCGGACGTCTTGGCCATGGACGTACTCCATGGTGAAGAAGTAGTTTCCTTCGACCTTGCCCATGTCGTAGACGTGGGCGATGTGTGGATGATCGAGGGTCGCGGCGAGCTTTGCTTCATCGAGGAAGAGCCGCACGAACTTCGGGTTCTCCGCGAAGCTCGGCAGGATCTTCTTCAAGACCACGAGCTTCTCGAAACCCTCGGGACCGTTGGTGCGCGCGAGAAAAAGCTCGGCCATACCACCGCGCGCGAGCTTGCGGAGGATCTCGTACGAACCGAGACGCGTCGCCTCGGGCCGTTGCGGATCGGCGGCCGGCACCACCTATCGATCATAGTCGACAACCGGTAGCCCGGCGGAATGATCGGTCGGCGAAACCGCTGGCTACTCCTGTCCAGTGCCCACATGTGTGGGCATGCGCTTGGTCGAGAAGCTATCGCATCCTGACAGGCACCTACGCGAGCCTTCGCGGAGGTAAGCCGGCGACCGGCGACCTCGAGCTCGCGGACACTGCTCCCCAAACTGCGCGTCGCGGCTCGCGAAGTAGCTAGACTGCGCGGCATGAAGTCCCGCGTGAAGCTCGAGTGGCTCTGGGTGCCGCTCTTCTACACGCTGGCGTTGCTGTGGATCTATCGCGGCCTGTGGCACCAGCACGGTGCCGCGACGGGCTTTGGCTGGGACACGATCGATACCCACGGCCCCGATCTCGATTTCTTCTCGAGCGATCTCGCGCACCACCGGTTCTCGCTGTGGAACCCGTATGACAAGGGCGGCTACCCGGTGTTCTGCGATCCCGTGTTCGATCGCTACTACCCGCTGAACTGGCCGTTCGCCGCGTGGGGCGCGGTGTTCGGCACGTCATGGTGGTTGGTCCAGATCAAGGTCTTCGCGCATCACGTGATCGCCGCGTCGTTGATGCACTTGTTCCTGCGCACGCGCGGGCTGTCGGTCCGCGCATCGCTGATCGGTGGCATCGGTCTGGTGGCCTCGGCACCGCTGCTCGTGCACAAGGCCTCGAACATCCTGTGGCCCCTCGTGTGGGTGCCGCTCGTGTGGCTCGCGATCGATGCGGCCCTCGCACGCCCGAGTTGGCGGCGCGGCGCGCTCGTCGGTGGCGCCCTGTTGTTCCCGCTGACCGCGGGCTCGCCCCCGGGCATGGTCTACGCCACGCTGTTGATCGTCCCGTATGCGGTGATGCGCTTGGTCCAGCGCGTGCGCACGCATCGCTCGCCTCGCGAGCTGATCGCGCTCGCGACCTGCATCGGTTGGGCGATCGTAGTCGCAGGGCTGGTCGCGGCGGTCACGATCCTGCCGGTGAGCCAGCTCGTCGCGCTCGGCGATCGCGATCGGTTGGGCACGGGACCTGAATTCGCGTTGCTCGGATCGCAGCCGCTGTTGCCCGCGCTGCGCGGTGTGTTCCTACGCAGCGGTGGACCGTTCGAGCTCTATTGCGGCACCGCGCTCACGCTGCTCGCCGTGATCGGCGTCGTGGTGAAGCCGCGCGCCGATCGCGGCGCCCCACTCTCGATGTTCGGCACCGCGCTGTTCGGCGTGATCCTCGTGGCCGGCGTGAGTGCCTTCGTGTTGCCGGTGCTCGTCGCGTACGTGCCCCCGTTCGAGCTGTTGCGCGTGCCGGCTCGCTACAAGTTGCTCACCGCGTGGGGGCTTGCCGCGGGCGCGGCGTACGGCGTGGCCGCACTCGAGCAGCGCCTCGCACCGCGCAAGGTCTGGATCGTCGTCGGGTTCGCGATCGCCGTGGTGGTCGCGTGGATAGGGGAGCTCGGCGCGCCCGCGACCGCGAAGGATCATCCGGCGTGGTGGTCGATCGCCGCGATCGCGATCGCGGGTGCGCTGGTCGGCGCGGCGATCATGCTGCCGAAACGGTTCGCGCACCTCGCCTTCGCCTTGCTGACGCTCGGCGTGCTGAGCGATGCACCCCTGTTCACGTTCGTCGAGCCCGACGCGCCCACCGCCGCGGAGCCTCGCCAGACTCACGTCGCCGATGACGCCATCGTCGCGCAGCTCGAGGGCGTGCGCGATCGCTGGCGGCTGTACGACGAATTCATCCTCGGCGAGCGTGCGGGTGCGCGGCTCGGGATCCGCGATTTTCGCGGCTATCCGGCGGTCGATCCGCTCAGCTTGCATCGCTATGTCGATGTCCTCGATTACGCGAAGCTCGATCCAAAAATCCTCACGGACTTCAACGTGCGCTACGTGCTCGAGCGTCCGCACTTTCGCTATCTGTGGACGGTGCAATTTCTTCGCGAACCGCTCGACGGGTTCTCGCGCGCGAGCAACGGTTGGCTGTGGGAAGCAGATCATCCCGTGCCGATCGTCGCGTGGTACGGCGCGGTCAAGCTCGTCACCGAGCGCCCCCTCGATGCGATCCGTGCCGAGGAGCAACCCGATGGGCGGCGGCTGCGCGCGATCGTCGAGGCGGGGGATGCGGTCGCGCTGCCACCCGAGGCCGTGATCGGCACGCCCGCGTTTCGCGAAGGTGTGATCGAGAGCTATGCGCCTGACCGGATCGTGTACGAAATCGACACCCCGCACGCTGGGCTCGCGGTCCTCAACGAGCTCATGTTCCCTGGCTGGAGCGTGATGGTCGACGGCGTGCACACGACGGGCATCCGGGCGAACTATCTACTCCGCGGCGTGTGGGTCACCGGCGGTCATCACGAGGTCGTCTGGGAATTTTCGCCCGATCATTGGAGGTGGCTTGTCGGTGGCTACGTGCTGGTTCTGGTCGTCATCGTCGTCGCAGTTGTGTACCGTCGCCGCGATGATGAAATCGGTGATGGTCCTGGTGATCCTCGCAGCATGCGGACCTAGTGGTCGACCCGACGGCAATGGCGATGGGGGAAGCGGCTCCTGCACGACCACGCAGTGCTCGGCCGATCTGCACGACGTCACGGACTGCAACGGCAACGTGATCAAGGCGTGTGACAACGGCCTCGGCTGTGCCAACGGCGCGTGCGTCGATGCGTGCGTCTCGGCCGCCGCGAACACCAGCTCGGTCGGCTGCGACTACTACGCTGTCGATCCCGATTCCTACATCTCGACGAATGGCTCGTGCTTCGCGGTCTACGTCGCGAACACGTGGACCTCGCCGGTCTCGATCAACGTCGAGTACAATGGCCAGCAGCTCCCGACCGATGGGTTCGCGCGGGTCCCGAGCGGGCAGGGCCAGACCCTCACATACACGCCGCTGATGGGCGGCATGTTGATGCCCAATCAGGTCGCGATCTTGTTCCTCAACTACAACGCGGATGGGGGCGGTGGCTTCAGCCTCAACACGCCGTGTCCGACCGGTATCACACCAGCGGTCACGACGACCGACGCAGCGACCCACGGCACCACGCTCGGTCACGCGTTCCACATCACGACCTCGGCACCCGTCGTGGCGTACGACATCTTCCCGTACGGCGGTGGTAGCTCGGCGGTCACGAGCGCGACCCTGCTCTTGCCGACCTCGGTGTGGGACACGAACTACGTCGCGGTCGATGCGTACAAGCAGAGCACGATCGCGGGCCAACCTTTCATCGAGGTCGTCGCTCAAGAAGACAACACCACCATCCAGATCCGGCCGACCTCCGCGATCATCGGCGGCACGAATGTCATGGGCGCCGCGGCTGGTGCGAATGCGAGCTACACGCTGTCGAAGGGCCAGGTCATCCAGCTCACCCAGGACGCGGAGCTCAGTGGCAGCCCGATCACGTCCGACAAGCCGGTCGGCGTGTGGGGCGGAGCGAGCTGCATGAACATTCCGATCGATGTCGCCGCGTGCGATGCTGCGCATCAACAGATTCCGCCGGTCAAGGCGATGGGCAATCGCTACGCGGCCGTGCGCTATCGCAATCGCTTCGCTGGTCAAGAGGAGAGCGTGCCGTGGCGCATCGTCGGTGGGGTCGATGGCACGACGCTCACGTTCACGCCACCGCAAGCGGGTGCACCGACGACCTTGAGCCTCGGCCAGGTCGCGGAATTCACGGCACCGGGTCCGTTCACCGTGACGAGCCAGAGTCCGGATCATCCCTTCTACATGTCGGCACACATGACCGGCTGCCAGATGGTGAACCCGAGCGAAGATGACTGCCGCGGCGACCCGGAGTTCGTGAACATCGTGCCGCCGGATCAATACCTCGCGTCGTACACGTTCTTCACGGATCCGACGTATCCGGAGACCGACCTCGTCCTCACGCGCGAGAAGTTGAACGGCGCCTACGCCGATGTCGTCCTCGATTGCGTCGGCACCGTCACCGGCTGGCAGCCGATCGATGCGTCCGATACCTTCGAGTACACGCGCGTCGATCTCGTGACCGGCAACTTCCAATCGGTCGGCGCGTGCAACAACGGCCTCCACGTCGCGAGCAGTTCGCAACGGTTTGGCCTCGTCGTGTGGGGTTGGGGCAGCGCCGCGTCGGGCTTTTTCTCGACGCAAGCGGTGAGCTATGCGTATCCGGCGGGCGCGAGCATCAAGCCGATCAACAACGTCGTGATCGAATAGCGAATCCGAGCACGATCAGCAGCCCGAATAGATCGGGTGTGGTCGCAGCGCACCCGATCGGTGCGGACACGTGTGGCAGCGGCGGTGCCGGCGATAGCACCCGGATGCTGCCATCGAAGCTCGCGACGACGAGGTTCGCACCGGAGACCGCGAGACCGGCAAGCACCGGTGCACCGATCGCGGTTCGAAACAGCGGCGCGCCGGTCTTCAGATCGAGCGCGGCGAGCTCGCCCGAGGTATCGGCGATCCACACGCGATCCTCTGCGATGATCGGCGACGATTCGTAGCCTGCCTCGTTGGCGCCGCGATAGTGCGTGGCGCGGATCGGGCTCGGTAGCGCCTGATGACGCCACAGCTCGGCGCCGGTCCTGGCATCGAGGGCGACGACATCGCGATAGAGCGTCGGCACGATCAGGATGCCCTGCGCGTATGCGGGCACGGCGATCGTGGCATTGCCCCACTCGAACCCTGCGGGATCGAGCGGCGCCCGCCACTTGAGCTCGCCGGTCGCGAGGTCGATCGCGGTGACCTGATCGGCGGCATTCACGACGTACACGGTGTGCTCCGCGATCACGGGCGTGGCGTTGATCGCGACGGTCTCCGCACCCTCGAGCTGCCACAGCGGTTGGCCGGTCGCGCGGTCCCACGCCTGGATGCCGCCGAACAAGCGGTTGAACGTGCCGACGACGATGCCCTCGCCGACCGCGACCGCGGCGAGCGACTGACTGTTCTCGCCTTCCGGAACCGGATCGGTGTGCCAGCGCGGATGACCATCCGCCGCGTCGAGCACGGCAAAGCCACGTTGCTGGCCGATCATCACGTCGTCGCCCTCGGCGGTGATCGAAGCGAACGTCGCCTGGGCCTCGGGCGCGGTGTGCGGGCGCAGCTCGTAGGACCAGCGCTGGAGCCCCGTCGTCGCATCGAGGCCGACGACGACGCCGTCGATCTGCGGTACCGCGACGATGTTGCCGACGACGGCGACGCCGCCGCGGGTCTGGATCGGCAGCGCGGTGCGCCAGCGCACGGCCCCGGTCGCGAGCTCGATCGCGATCACGCCACCGCTGTCACCATCGCCGAGGTCGGTGACCGTCGCGAAGATCGTGTCGCCTGCGATCACGGGACGCGCCGACAAGAGATGACCACCGACCGGCGTGATCCAGCGCGTCGCGAGCGACGTGGTGAGCCCACCACCCGGGCCCGCAGGTGCAGCCAGGGGCTCGCACGCGTGGATCTCGGAGGTCGTGCCGTTGACCTCGACGCGGTGAGGACCCGGCGCGAGCACCGGCAGCTCGGCGCGCCAATCCCAGCCGCCGACCGAGCGCAGCGCGATCGGGGTGCCGCCATCGATCCGTGCGGTGACCGCAGATGTCGACGCAGCGATGACGAGCTCGCGCTGGATGCAGCGCGGCGCGAGCACCGAGGTGATCGGATGATCGAGCGTGACGCGATGCTGCGAGTGCAGCTCGTCGTGATCGAGCGTGAAGATCCGATAGCCCGCGGGCGTGAAATCGAGGCCCCCCATGAGGAGCGGTTCGGTGTTGAATTCGAGGAGGCCACCTTCGTGATGGACGACGCGGTTCGAGTGCGCGTGCCCGGTGAGCACGTAGCCGACGTGATGCGCGGCGAGCACCGTGCGCACGTTCGCACTCGGCGGCGCGTGCGTGAGCGCGATGATCGGCGCCTTCGCGCGCGCGAGGTCACCGCGTAAGAACGTGAGGATCTGCGCCTCGTCGATCGCCATGTTCCACACTACGAAGTGGACGCCGGCGAGATCGAAGCTGTAGTTGTCGGGGCCCGCGCGCTTGGTCCACGCGACGCCACCGTCGTACCAATCGTGATTGCCGGGTACGGGGACCCACGGCACGCCGAGCAGCTCGGGCAGCGCTTGCTCGACCGCATCGAGCTCGGCCTCGGTGCCACCCTGCGTGACATCGCCGAGCACGCTGAAGAACGCAGGAGCACTCTCGGTGGCGTGACGGATCGCCATCGCGAGGTCCATCGCACCGTTCGAGGTTTGTGCCTCGGACAGATGCGCATCGGACCCGACGACGAACTGCAGCGGCTGCGTCGCGGGGTGCGCGAGCCTGTGGACCACGAGCTCGGCGGGACCCGGCCAGGCCGCCCACACCGGCCCGGGCACGTAGCCTTCGGGCACGCGAACCCACACGACGCCCTTGGTGGATCCGACCTCGAGACTGAAGGCGCCGGTCGCATCGGTCTCGCCGAACACCGCGCCGCCGAACGCGACCACGGCATGTGAGATCGGATGATTCGCGTCGTCGTGAACGTGACCGTGGAGGACCTCGGCGCGCGCGGATGCGCTGGCGATCACGAGTGCTATGGCCCAGAGACGCAGGCACCGATTCTAGTGGCATGATGCCGGTGTGACCAAGCGGTTCCAGTCGATCGCAGCGGATGTCGTCCTCGGTGAGGGCGCCACGGTGCACGAATTCGTCAATCTCTACGGCTGCACGATCGGCGCGTACACGCGCGTCGGTGCGTTCGTCGAGATCCAGCGCGACGCGACGATCGGCGCCCACTGCAAGATCTCGACGCACTCGTTCATCTGCTCCGGCGTCCACATCGCCGATCGCGTGTTCGTCGGCCATGGCGTCACGTTCGTGAACGACAAGCAACCGCGCGCGTGTAATCCCGATGGCTCGCCGAAGGGCCCCGAGGATTGGCGGCTCGAGGCGACGTTCGTCGAAGAAGATGCCTCGATCGGTTCGGGCGCCACGATCCTGTGCGGGGTGCGGATCGGCAAGGGCGCGATGGTCGGCGCGGGTGCGGTGGTCACCAAAGATGTCGCCCCGGGCGTGACCGTCGTCGGCAATCCGGCCCAGCCGCTGTGAAGCTCTCGATCGTCGTGCCGGCCTTCAACGAGGCCGCGTCGATCGAACAGACGATCGCCGATGCGTTCGAGATCGGCGCGCGCGTCGCGAGCGAGCTCGAGGTGATCGTGTGCAACGACGGATCGAGAGATGCGACCGGTGCGCTCGCTCGCGCCGCGGGTGCCCGTGTGCTCGATCGCGTGGTCAATCGTGGCATCGAGGCGGCGATGCGCACGCTCTACGCGAATGCGCGCCACGAGTGGGTGTTCCTGATGTCGGCCGACCGGCAGTGGCCGATGACCGCTCTCGAGCCGATGGCGGCGGCGGCCGAGCACGCCGACTTCGTGATCGGCGTGCGCGCCAACAAGCGTGAGATCTATACCCGGTATCGCCGCGTCGTCTCGTGGGGCTACGAGCGGATCGTGCGTGGCCTCGGCGCACCGGGTGGTGATCCAGGCTCGATCAAGCTGGCGCGCCGCGAGCTCCTTCATGTCGCGGTCGCCGCGCGCGGTGTGTTCGCCGAAGGCGAGCGCGTGATCCGCGCCGCGCGTGGAGGCGCGCGGGTCGTCGAAGTGCCGGTCGACTTCCAGCGCCGCGGCGCGGGCCAGGCGACCGGTGCGCGCCGCGATGTGGTCGCTCGCGCGCTCTTCGATGCGGCGCGGGTCGCGAGCTCGCTCGCCCTCGGCTGGCCGCGACCCGAGCTGCCCGCGGCCGACATTTCCTGACTACCCGCCGACGACGAACCAGTCGCCGTCGATCATGGTCGCGTGACCTTCGAGCAAATGCTCGAGCGGTGCGGCGCTCGGAAAGAAGTGCAAGTGGTAGTCGACGGTGTAGCGGTAGTAGCGCTGGCGCGGCACTACGACGATCACGCGCTTGGCGACCCGACGGAGCTCGCGCACCGCCGCGTAGAGATCGGGAACGTGCTCGAGGACATGCGAGCACACGACCGTATCGAACGCCCCATCCGCGAACGGCAGGGCAGGCAGGCTCGCGAGGGCGACCGTGCAACCCGCGCGCTCGCGGGTCGCGGCCGCCGAGCCGAGCGTGACCTCGACCGCGGTGGTGGCGCGACCGAGTGCCGCAGCCACCGCACCGTTGCCGCTGCCGACCTCGAGCACGCGTCCGCGCGCAGCGGCGCAGATCGCGGCGAGCTGGCCCGGCGTCGTATCGGTATCGCGGTAGCGCCCACCACCGGCCTCGAGGGCGGCGTACGCCTCGGCAAACTCGCGCGGCGACATCGCGAACGCGCGTTGTTTGAAGTCGAGGTCGAAGCCCGGGCCGTGGAACTTCGTCGCCATCCAGCGATTGAACGGGCGCCATTCACGGACGACCGGCGGCAGGTAGTCGTCGAGCAGCCGGCGCACCACGGTCGTGACCCGGCGGTCCCTGAGCCGCTTGTCTAGCCGGTCACGCAGGCCCACGCACCGACGCTACCACCCTTGACGCACCCTATCTGCCATGTGACGGTTCGCGAGACGTGAGTCTTCGCATTGGTGTGATCGGCTTCGGCTATTGGGGCCCCAACCTGGTTCGCAACTTCGCAGCTGGCGCGCGCACGACCGTGGTCTCGATCGCGGATGCGAATCCGGCGCGCCAACAGCTCGCACAGGCCACGTACCCGCATCTCCGCGTGGTCGGCGATGCCGCTGCGTTGATCGCGGATCCCGAGGTCGACGCGGTCGTGATCGCGACGCCGATCTTCACGCACTACGAGCTCGCGAAGCGTGCGCTCGAGGCGGGCAAGCACGTGCTCGTCGAGAAGCCGCTCGCGCCGAGCGTCGCGCAAGCAGAAGAGCTCGCGGAGCTTGCCGAGCGCCAGCGCCGCGTGCTGATGGTCGATCATACGTTCGTGTACACCGGCGCGGTGAAGAAGATCCGCGACCTCGTCTCGTCGGGCGAGCTCGGTCGCGTACTGTATTTCGATTCGGTCCGGATCAACCTCGGGTTGTTCCAACCCGACTTCAACGTGATCTGGGATCTCGCGCCGCACGACCTCACGATCATGGACTACGTGCTGTCGCAGACGCTCGGCGTGCAGGCCACGTGGGTCTCCGCGATCGGCGCCTCGCACTACGGTCGCCACGAAAACCTCGCGTACCTCACGGTCGGGTTCGCGGACCAGTTGATCGCCCACGTTCACGTCAACTGGGTCGCGCCGGTCAAGACCCGCCGCACGATCATCGCGGGCTCGAAGAAGATGGTCGTGTGGGACGACACCTCGCCGGTCGAGCCGGTCAAGGTCTACGAGAGCTCCGTCGACGTCCAGCACATCGCGAAGGAAGCGGCGTACGAGCTCAACGTGCAGTACCGATCCGGCGATATCTACTCGCCAAAGCTCGACGGTAAGGAGGCGCTCGCAGTGATGAGCCAGACCTTTGCAGCGGCGTGCCTCGACGGTGCGCCATCGCCTTCGGATGCCACGGTCGGCGTGCGGATCGTGCGGATGCTCGAGGCCATGCAGCGCTCGCTCGAGCATGCGGGTCAGCGAGTCGTGCTGTGAAGGTACCGTTCGTCGATCTGGTCGCGGGGGCCAAGCCGGAGCGCGAGGCGTACCTCGCCGCGTTCGCGCAGGTCCTCGATTCCGGTGCGTTCGTCGGCGGGCCACAGGTCGCCGAGTTCGAGGCGGCGTTCGCGGCGTTCTGCGGTGCGAAGCACGGCATCGCGGTCAACAACGGCACCGATGCCCTGCTGCTCGCCTTGCGCGCGCTCGGCGTCGGCCCCGGCGATGAAGTGATCACGGCAGCGAACTCGTTCTTCGCGACGGCCGAGGCGATCAGCCATGCCGGCGCGAAGCCCGTGCTGGCCGATGTCGAGGCCTCCACGCTGCTGCTCGATCTAGACGACGCCGCGAGGCGCGTCACCGCGAAGACCAGGGCGATCATCCCGGTACATCTGTTCGGGCAGCTCGCCGACATGCCGCGCGTGCGCGACTTCGCGACCGAGCGCGGGCTGCGGGTGCTCGAAGATTCCGCGCAAGCCCACGGCGCGACCCGCGGCGGCGATCGTGCCGGGGCCACGGGCGATGCGGCGGCGTTCAGCTTCTATCCGACGAAGAACCTCGGCGCGATCGGTGAGGGTGGCGCGGTCACCACGAATGATCCAGCGGTCGCCGAACGCGTGAAGCGGCTGCGCGATCACGGCCAGGCAGGACGGCACGATCACGTCGACATCGCCTACAATGCGCGGCTCGATTCGGTCCAGTGCGCGTGCCTCACGATCTCGCTCGGCCGGCTTGCCACCGCGAACGAAGCGCGCCGCATGCTCGCGCAACGCTATCGCGCCAGGCTCGGCAATGCCGTTCGGTTCGTCACCGAGGCGCAGGCGAGCGTGCCCGTGTATCACTTGATGGTCGTGCGCGTTGCTGCGGAGAAGCGCGATGCGATTCGCGACGCGCTCGCTCGGGCTGGCGTCGCGACCGCGATTCATTACCCGAGGCCCATCCATCTGCAGCGCGCCTACGCACACCTCGGGCAGGGACCGGGCTCGTGTCCCGTCGCTGAACGCGCGGCTGGCGAGATGATCTCGTTGCCGATGTTTCCGGATCTCTCAGTCGCAGCGGTCGATTACGTCTGCGATCAGCTGCTCGTCGCACTGCGCGGCTGAACTTCGTTTGTTGGTATCGCGCGTGCAGCGCGTAGCATCGAATGGAAATGCGCCCTCATGTGGTGATCATCGGCGCGGGTTTCGGCGGGCTCGAGACTGCACGTCGCCTCGCGAAGGCACCCGTCCAGGTCACGCTCCTCGACCGGCGTAACCATCACCTGTTCCAGCCGCTGCTCTATCAGGTGGCGACCGCGGCGCTGAACCCCGCCGATATCGCGTACCCAATCCGCGCGGCCGTCGCGACCCAGAAGAACGTGCGCGTGCTGCTCGCCGAGGCGCTCGCCATCGATCCGGCTGCGCGAACCGTCGCCCTCGATGGCGGCGGCTCGCTGCACTACGACTACCTCGTCGTCGCGACCGGCGCGACGCACTCGTACTTCGGCAAGGATCAGTGGGCGCAGTTCGCGCCAGGGTTGAAGTCGGTCGAGGACGCGCTCGAGATCCGGCGCCGGATCTTTCTCGCGTACGAAGCCGCCGAGCGCGAAGCCGATCCGGTCGTCCAGCGCGAGTACCTCACGTTTGCCGTGGTCGGTGGCGGTCCCACGGGTGTCGAGCTCGCGGGCGCGCTCGGCGAGATCGGCCTGCTCACGCTGAAGAAAGATTTTCGTTCGATCGATCCCACGAACGTGCGCGTGATCTTGTTCGAGGGCACCGACCGCGTCCTGCGCGCATACCCGCCGAAGCTGTCGACGGCCGCGAAGGAATCGCTCGAGAAGCGACGCGCCGAAGTTCGCCTGAACACGTTCGTCACCGCGATCGACGCGACCGGCGTGACCGTGAAGACCGCCGCGGGTGAAGAGCGGATCGGCGTGCGCACGATCTTGTGGGCGGCCGGCGTGCAAGCCTCGCCGCTCGCCGCGTTCCTCGACGTGCCGCGCGACAAGAGTGGGCGCGTGATCGTGAATCCCGACCTGTCGATTCCGGATCGCCCCAACGTGTTCGTGATCGGCGATCTCGCGAAGATGATGATCGCCGCCGGTGCCCAGGAAGAAGTGCCGGGCGTCGCGCAAGGCGCGTTGCAAGGTGGTCGTCACGTCGCGAAGATCATCGCGACCGAAGCAGCGGGCCAGACCTCCGAGCGCCCCGCGTTCCGGTATCACGACAAGGGCAACATGGCGACGATCGGTCGCGCCGAGGCCGTGGTCGCTACCAAGAGCGTCGCGATCCACGGCTTGTTCGCGTGGTTGATGTGGTGGGCCGTCCACATCTTCTTCCTGGTCGGGTTCCGTAACCGGGTGCTCGTGATGCTCAACTGGATGTGGTCGTGGCTGACCTTCCAGCGTGGTGCGCGCCTGATCACGGGGCCGGTCGGGCCGCTGCCCCCGATCACCACGATCGACGAGCATGGCGACATCCCACTTCCCCGCGCGGCTAAATCGGTCGAACTTCGCGACTTACCTAGCTGATTTCGGGGCTGCGCGCGGCCGTTTCGAGGAATGACTGGTGCTCGGCTGACGTAGAATGGACCGTGGCGGAGCGCGACCTTCAACAGTCATCCCAGGTCCAGGGCCAAACCAAGCCAGCCGCCCCGGCGCCCTCGCAGGCACCGGGCGCGCTCGCTCTCGGTCACCAGCTGACCCTGTCGCACGGCACGCTGGCCGTCGCCGGCGCCGTCGATCTCCTGACCCGCTATCCCGAGGATCGCGACGAGATGATGGCGATGCTGCACGACAAGTGCGGCAACACGTTCGTCCAGCAAGTCGTCACCGCGGAGCAGAAGCCCGAAAACCAGCACTGGTGGCAGACCGCCGCGCAGGCGACCGCCGATGGCGCGAAGCTGCTGTGGGAGCTCAACCAGCTCACCTCGTTTCATCCGATCAAAGGCACGTTCGAAGGCACCGTCGATCTCGCCGCCGCCTTGCGGTTCGCGCAGCTCGTGACGCCTGCCGACAAGCTCCCCGCGATCACGATGGGCGCCGTCCCGAAGGGCGCGAACAAGGTCTTTATCTCGATCAGCGTCTACCACAAGCATGCCGAGATCACGGCGCCGCAGATCCAGATCGCCGGGTTCTCGAACAACCAGATGATGGCCGGCTCGTGCCTGCTCGCGGGACTCACCGCGCACGCGACACCGACGGCCGTCGACGTCCAGTTCGCGAAGGCGAAGTTCGAGCACGTGACTTTTTTTCGCAACGGCCAGCATCTGATGGCGACGGATCTCGAAGTCACCGGGATGAAGGCGTCCGAAGCGAACAAGACCGCGGCGGTGATGTCGTTCACCGGCGCGCACGTGCATGGCCTCAAGTATCCGAATGCGCCGGTCGTCGATTTCGACATGCCGGGTGGCGCGAGCTTCGACGCGGTGTGGAACCACGTGGCCACACCGGCGGCCACGAACGCACCCACCGATCCGAACGTCGCCGATCTGCCAACGGTCCCCGACGTGCTGCCGAAGGGTTCGAAGATCGCGATCCAGCTCGTCGGTGCGCATGGCGCGGCGGGCGAGAATGCCGCGGGTGGCGGGTTCGAACGCTTCCACGCTGCGGTCGTGCAAGGTGCGACCGAGCTCGCGTCGATCGCGATCGATGGCTTCAATGCCGGTGGCACGACCACCGGAGGCGGTGCTGGATCCGCGACGATTCGCCAGTTCTCGATCACCGGTGATCCGGCACTCGTCACGCAGCTCCTGAAGAGCCCGCAGATCGCGGAGAACCCGAGCGTCAAGGCGGCGGTCGAGCTCGCGCGCAGTGCCGGCCTCGAGCCCACGGTCGGTGGTCACATCAGCGGTCACGACATCACGGCGACGCACGCGGGCGGCACCGATACCGTCAAAGGCGACTTCGAGGGCGAGCTCGATGTCCCGCAGCTCGGTAGCTTGCTCGTCCACCTCACCGGCGTGAGCGGGCACGCGAGCGGCGCCGAGGCGATGGGGGTGCAGTTTGCGAAGCTGACGCTGACCCTGCGTGGCAACGACAAGAAGGAGCTCGCCTACCTCGAGCTCGATGGTGGTGTCGGCACGCTCGCCGGTAAGGATCGCCAAGGCTCGGTCAAGAAGCTCGCGGCGCACGGCGATCTCGCGAAGCTCGTGACCGCGGCGAGCTCGGTCATCAAGCACGCCCCGGTCGATATTCGCGGCGCGCTCGGCGCGGTCAAGGCGCTCGGCGTGAGCGGCTCGATCACGGGCTCGCTCGAAGCGACCTCGCATGGCGACCAGGCCACGTTCGGCGGAGACTTCGATGCCCTCGTCGATGTGGGCCCGGCTGGCTCGGTCAAGATCCACGTCGGCGCGATGCACGGCACCGAGGCGGGCGCGCTCTCGTTCGGCACGTTCACCGCACAGCTCAAGGATGCGAAGGGCCACGACGCCGCGGGCATCTCGATCAGTGGCGCCGCCTCGGTCCCGGGCAAGGCGGGCAACGAAGCCGCGGTCACGGCGAAGAAGATCCAGGCCCACGGCGAAGACGCGACGGTCAGCACGATGATCGCCGCGCTCCAGGCCAAGGCGACCACGTTGCCTGCGCCGGTCAATGCCGCGTTCTCGATGGTACGCAGGTTCTACGCGAACGCGGGCGGCGCGCTCACGCTCGCCAACGTCTCGACCGGGCAAGACAAGGCCGGTCACGGGGTCGCACGGGCGGCCGATGTCCACGCGTCGTTCGAGCTCCACGGTGCAGGTTCCGCGGCGGTCACGCTTACGGGCTTCCGGGGCAGCTCGAGCCCGGCCTCGACGCAGCTCTCGTTCGGCAGCTTCGACGCGATCCTCACCGACACCACGGGTGCGAAGGCCGCGCACGTGCGCGTCGAAGGGTCGCACGACACGTTCGCGGCCGCCGGCAAGGCGGGCGCGGCGCCAGACTTCAGCATCGATGCGAAGGCCGTCCACATCGAGGGCAACTCGCAGAAGGCCGCGGCGCTGTTCGCGGGCATTCGCACGCACCTCGCGACGCTGCCGCAACCGATCGCCGCGTCGTTCAGGTTGATCGAGCAGTACGCCGGTAGCGTCTCGGCCGAAGGTACGATCGATGTCTCGAATGCGACCGTCGCGTCCAAGCGCGGCGCGATCGCCGCCCACGGCACGATCGAAGGGCACGTCCAGCTGCCCGAGGGCAAGCTCGACGTCAAGCTCGTCAATGCGCGCAACGACGGGAGCGAGCTCGCGTTCGATGCGCTCGATGCATCGCTCAAGGATGCCAAGGGGACCGTCGCGGCGAGCGTCCACGCCGCGAACGCTCAGACCGATCTGACGAAGAAGACCGTCGAGCTCGGCGCACTGCAATTCCACGGAGATGCCGCGAAGCTCAAGGGCATGCTCGATCCCGCGGTCCAGCGCGTGATGCCGCCGGGGATCGCGCACGTGCTCGCGAACCTCGATGGTTCCGCCTTCGATATCGGCGCGACGAACTTCGCGATGACGAACACCGCGACCGGCGGTCGCCGGTTCGACGCGAAGACGCTCACCGCGGCTGGCACCGTCGAGATCCACTCGGCGAAGGGGCACACCTTCATCGCGAAGCATGCGCAGCTCGAGCTCGATGGCGCCGACGTCATCAACGATGCGGCCGGCAAGATGCGCGAGATCGATGTCGCCGCGCTCTCGGTCCGTGGCGTGTTCTCCGGGGCGGGCGACTTCGGTGGGGATGCCACGGTTCGCACCGGCGCCGCGAAGGTCTTGTTCGACAACGTCGGCGCGGTCTCGTCGGTTCAGGCCGCGAACATCCGTGGCAGCGGTGAAGTCGACCGCGCCGAGAAGCCGAGCAAAGGGCCGGCCAAGCCCGCGCACAAGCCGACCAAGGACGAGCAGCTCGCCAACCTCGCGAAGGAGACCGCCACCGCCGAGACCGTCGCGCAATCGATTCGCACGGCCGATATTCGCGCGCGTGTCCCGATGTTCGCCGGCAAATACGGCCACGGTCTCGCCTCGATCGGTGTCCCCGTGGGCGCCGCGATCAACATCGCGATCGAAGTTCGCGATAACGCGCTCACGAACGAGACCTCGGTCCACATCAACCCCGCGCTCGATCTCCCGCTGTGGCTGACCGGCCAGGGCGTCGACCTCGAGACCAAGGGTCGGGAAGGCGCGCTCAAGGCTCGGATCGGCGGCTTCTTCGATCAAAACATCACCAAGTACATCGTCGGCAAGGGTCCGCTCGCCCTCGATCTACCGGGGCTCGTCGAGGAAGTTACCGCCCACATGCGCGAGGGCATCCTCAAGGCCGGCGAGCCCAAGGGCGACGATCCGGCGGCCGACGCGCGCGATTCGCGCGATGCCCAGAAAGAAGCGGATCGGCTCGCGAAGGATCACGCCTCGTGGCAGCAGGATCACGATCGCGACGCCTCGCGCGGCGATGCGAAGCGTCTCGCGAAGGATGCGGCGAAGGAACCACGTGGCTCGATGGCAGACCTCGCGAGCAAGGGCATCGATCTGCCGCATGCGACCGCGAGCGCCGATGTCACGCTCGGCAGCAGCACGGGTGCGGTCAGCGGTCACCTCCACGGTGCGGGCAATGGTGGTGGTCGGCTCCAGCTCTCCGCCGATGCGCTGACGGCGAACATCGATGGCAATGCGATCGAGACCCACAACTTCAACACTGGCGCGGTCGCGATCAACGACACCGGTAGTGCTCAGCAGATCGAGTTCACCGGCCTCTCGATCGGTGACTTCAGCTGGTCGCGCAAGTAGCCACTGCCTAGAAGCGCGAGCGCAGGTCGGTCCGCTCGAAGTGCAAGCCGAGCTGCAACCCGATCATCACGTCACTGTGGTGCGCGAGATCCGCGCCGACGATCGCTCCGACTGTCAGCACGCGCGTCGCCCACAGATCCAACCGGCCGCGCGCCTCGAGCACGCCCTCGGTCTTGACGTCGAGGAACGAGCCGTGGTCCGAAGGAAGCTCGATGTAGCGGATGCCAGGCGCGAGCTCGATGGCGCCCGCGAACGGGCCGGCCGTCACGCGTGCGCCGGTGACGAACTTGCCGACCGCCAACGTGCCCGAGGTCTGGAGCTCCATCGGCTGATTCGTGGTGGTGCGGGCCGCGTTGTCCGTCGGGCCGATCACGGCGGTCATCGAGCCGATGTCGAGCTCGCCACCGATATAGAACGTGCGATTGATCTGCAGCATCGGCGCGAACCGACCGAAGTCACCGCGATAGAGCAGGCCGTTGCCGCCATCGATGCGGGTGGCGTTGACGCCAAAGTCGACCCACATACCGCTGTACGAGACGCGCGAGCTCTGGCGCGCGATGTACGCGTCTTCCATCGGCTCTGCCGCCGCCACACCTGCAACCATCAAGAACCCGACGACGAGCGTGCTGCGCATGGGCTGCATCCTAGCCGAAAGCGCGCGCCAAGCGTCAACGATCGTCTATACGCGTCTACGCGAGCCTGGCGCGATCGATAACTTCGAGCATCGCGTGTGCTGTCGCACGGCCCTCCTTCATCGTCGCCCGAGCGCCGGAGGGTTGTAGCGCGCGGCCGGAGCCGCATCGCTCGTTCCCCCCGAGACGAGGACGGTGCCGTCGCAGAGGAGGGTCGCACTGTGGTTCGCCCGCGGTACGGACATGTGATCGGTCGCGACGACATCGACCGAGCCGTCGATCGGATCGACGCGCGCGATGAAGGCCGTATCGGTCACGGTGCCAGTGATCGTGCGCCCGCCGGTGAGCAACACGCGACCATCCGGCAGTGGGGTCGCTGCAAACTCGGTGAGGCCGGCATTCGCGGGGAGCTGACCGACGGAGACAAAGCCGGCGTCGAGTGTGAACAGCTCGATCGTCGCGACCGGCGTATTCGTCGCATCGACGCCGCCGAGGATCAGCACGCTGCCATCCGGCATCAGCACGGCGCGATGACCCGAGCGCGGCACGACCATCGCGGTCGCGGTGAACGTGGCGGAGAAGCCTTCGCTCAGCGGTTTGAACAGCTCGGCATTTTTCACCGGTACCCCGGCGGCATCGAGCCCACCGGCGACGAGCACCGCGGCGCCGACATCGTCGCCGAGCCGGGTCGCGGTGTGGCCGTAGCGCGGATGCACGAGCAACGCGCGCAGCACGCGCACGGTCGCGGTGCCGTTCGCGATCGAGACTTCGTCGACGGCGCTCGACGGGCCCGTGGGATCGCGACCCCCGATCGCGATCACGCGGCCGTCGGTCAGCGCGGTCGCGGTGAGATCCCAGCGCGCCATCTGCGCATCGTCGATACGCTCGACGCGTCGGCCACTCGGCGCATCTGGCTCGACGAGCTCGATGAACGTGGCGCCGACGCCGCTCACCATCCCGCCGATCATCGCGATCCGGGTATCGCCGCCGGTGCCGAGCGCTGCGGGTACGGCACCGATGCGCGGCGTGACCTCGGGCGGAGCCGCGAGCAGGGCGAGCTGGCCGGACTTTGGATCGAACCGCTCGATCTGGCCGGTCGGCATGGCGGTCCCGGGTACGACGCCACCGAGGATCAGGCCGGCCCCGTCGACATCGGTGATCGCATGCCCGCTCTCGCGCGCTTCCGGGATCAGCTCGAGATCCGCGAACTTCACCGAGCGCGAGAAGAACAAGTGAGGCGTGGGTGCGCCGCTCGCATTCACCGCGACCGGGCACGTGCGGCCGTACGCGACTTCGCTCGTGCCGACCCGACCCGTCATGTGGATCACGAGGTCATCGGCGAACGGCACACCAGGCAAGGAGATCTGCTGGCCCGAGGAGAACGTCTGCGACACGAGGTCGGCTTGCGAGCCTTGATGAGCAGCCGACATCACGATCTCGTCGAGCGGAAACGCCGATGCCGAATCGTTCGCGGGTACGTCGATGACCGGCGCGACCACGACCGCGTTGTCGGCGCACGCGGCGCACGCGCAGAGCACGAGCGCGCGCATCAAAACGAGAGTCCCTTCGGCAGCGTCGGCCGGACCGTCGCATCGGTCGCACCGGTGTTACCCGCGATCGCCGCCGTGATCGGAATCGCGATCGCCGCGGTCACCAGCACCGCACCGGCGACCCACGCCCAGCGCGAGCGATACCAGGGCTCGTGGACGATCATCGATGGAGCGAGCATGGCATCGACGATCTTCGCGACCGGGGCGAGGTCGCCGTGCGCGACGCTCGCGCTGCGCCGGTCGCGCTCGCGCCCGTCGATGCCGACGAGTCGCACCGTCGCCAGATTGCCGCGGACCTCGACGACGATCACCGCACGCGCGTTCGCGGTGCGCGCCTGGATCAAGACCTCGGTCTCCGACGGCGCTTCGTACGGTTTCGGACTCGCGACCAAATGCATGTCGAGCGACGTGAGATCGACGCGGCTCGCCCACGCTTCGTGATCCGGGCACACCACGCGCGCGAAGTGCGGTCCCGTCGGACGCAGCACGGCACCTGCGACCGGCTCGCTGTCGATCAGCGCGGTGCAGCCCGGCGGTGGATCGAGCACGAGCTTCGAGGTCGGATGCTTGGTCGCGACATCTTCCTGAACACGCGCGAGCAGTGCCGAGATCTTCGGCGCGTACTGCGACGGATCGAGCGTGCGCGCGGGGTAGATCACGAGGGACTCGACGAGCTCCTCCCAGGCAGCACTCTCGTCGCCCTGCGCGGCACGCACGAGCCCGCGATACAGGAACAGATCCGAGAGCTGCGATCGCGTGAGGCCGGCGCCGCCGGTCTTGTCGGCGAGCCCCTTCGCTTGATCGAGGAGGCTCGTCGCTTCGTCCAGCCGGATCGCGGTGTACGCCGCGATGCCGCGGGCCAAGAATTGCTCGGTCTCGACGGTCGCGGGAGGTGCCGGCGAGCGATCGATGACCGCAGCACCTCGGGCCTGGCCGACCACCTCGATCGGTCGGATCGTGGTCCCGGGCGCCCACACCACGACGAGGTCGGCTCCAGGCGCAGCTAGCGCAGGGGCCGCCACCGCCAGGGTCGCCAACACGAGGATGCGCCTCACTCCCGTGCAGTTTGGCACAGGCTATAGTTCAGGTGATATGAGCCGGGCCCTCGGTCGCTACGAGCTGCTGCGACCGCTCGCGCGCGGTGGCATGGCCGAGGTGTTCCTCGCGCGGCGTCGGGCGGCAGGTGTCGAGAAGTGGCTCGTCGTGAAGCGGATGCGCCCCGAGCGGGCGAACGATCCACGCTTCCTCGAGATGTTCGTGCGCGAGGCCCGGCTGTCGATGAGCCTCGCGCACCAGAACATCGTGCCGGTGTTCGACTTCGGTCGGAGCGACGATCAGGTGTTCATCGCGATGGAGCGCGTCGAGGGCAAGGATCTCGGCTCGAGCCTCGCGAAGTCGGCCACGCCGTTGCCTCCACTCCTCGCTGCCTTCATCGCGGCCGAGTGTTGCCAGGCCCTGAGCTACGCGCATCTTCGTCGCGGCCCCGATGGTACGGCGCTCGGCATCGTGCATCGCGATGTCACGCCGCGCAACGTGATGCTGTCGTGGTCGGGCGAGGTCAAGCTGACCGATTTCGGCATCGCGTCGCTCGCCGGCGATGCTGCCTCGGTGATCGGCACGCCGAGCTACATGGCGCCGGAGCAGGCGCGCGGCGAGCAGGTCGACGTGCGCGCCGACGTCTATGCGGTCGGCATGGTGTTGCGCGAGGCGCTCACCGGCAAGCGTGGACGCGGCGGTGGCGAACGCGAAGCGACGCTCGCCGCCGCGCGTTCGGGCGCGCTGTTGCCGTGGCCCGAGGGTGCACCTCCCGAGCTCCGCAGGATCGCGGACAAGGCAACGTCGCCGGAGACCACCGCGCGGTTCGCGGATGCACGTGCGATGCTCGACGAGCTCGACGCCTTCATCGTCGCCGAACGCGCCGCGAACAAGTCCGATGCGCCCGCGCGCCGGCTCGCCGATTGGCTCGCCGCGACCTTCGCTGGAGAGCGCGACGACGAGGCGGGAAACCAGGCGGGCAACGGGGGTAGCGAAGCGATCGAGGGCTCGCATCTGGTGAGCTTTCTCGACGACGGCGGCCTCGATCCGATCGGCACCGGCACGGAACGTTCGATGGCGGCGACGGCAGCTGAAGGGCTCTTCCCCGCGACCGAGGTCACCCCGCTGCCCGCGCCCGTGCCCGCAACACCAGCGCGGCCTCGGTGGGTGGTGCCGGTGGTCGTCGCCACGCTCGTCGGCGGTGTCGCGATCGTCATCGTGAAGCTCACCGGCGCTTCGCCACCGTTGGTATCTAGTCCGGTGCCGGTGCCGGTCGCGTTACCGTCGCTCGATGCCGCACTCGTCGCCGAGGTTGCTCCCGCGGACGCCGCGGTCGCCCCTCTGGTGCAGGTCGCAGAGGTCGCAGAGGTCGCGGAGCCCGACGCGGGCATCAAGCACGAGAAGGCAAAGCAACCGGTGGTCGTCGCGCCCGCTCGCGAGCTGCCGCTGCACACGGTGAAGATCAACTCGAGCCCGTGGTCGTACTTCACCGTCGATGCAGATCCTGCGCAGCACGAGACGCTCGATACGATCCGGGTAACCGCAGGCCCGCACACGATCCACTTCACGCGCGACGCGATCCATCACGATGTCGCGATCATCGTGCCCGACAACGAGGCGTTCACGGTGACCCAGGATATGAGTCGTTGATCGGCCGAGCAGAACGCCACGTACCCACATGTGTGCCGGCCTCGCGATGTTTACGAGGCCGCACTCGGGATCGATGCCGAAACGCACGTTAGAGTCGGCGCATGCTCTACGACAACATCACGCAGCTGATCGGTCGCACTCCGATCGTCAAGATCAACAGACTCGCTCCGCCGAACGTGACGATGTACGTCAAGGTCGAGATGTTCAACCCGGGCGGCTCGGTCAAGGACCGCCTCGCACTCGGCATCATCAACGCAGCCGAGCAGAGCGGCGAGCTCAAGCCGGGCCAGACCGTCGTCGAAGCCACCTCCGGAAACACGGGCATCGCGCTCGCCATGGTCTGCGGCTCGCGCGGCTATCCGTTCGTCGCGACGATGGCCGAGTCGTTCTCCGTCGAGCGACGTCAGATCATGCGCGCCTACGGCGCGAAGGTCGTGCTCACGCCTGCCGCCGAGCGCGCGCAAGGCATGGTGAGAAAGGCCGCCGAGCTCGCGAAGGAGCACGGCTGGTTCTACGCTCGCCAGTTCGAGAACGAAGCGAACCCGGCGATCCATCGCAGCACCACCGGCCCGGAGATCCTTCAAGACTTCGCCGGTCAGCGCCTCGACTACTTCGTCACGGGCTGGGGCACCGGCGGCACGTTGACCGGCGCAGGTCAGGTCCTCAAGGTGGCGCGTCCTGGGATCAAGATCATCACGTGCGAACCGACGAACGCCGCGCTCCTCGCCGGTGGCGAATGGAAGCCGCACAAGGTCCAGGGCTGGACTCCGGACTTCATTCCGCAGGTCCTCGATCGCACGGTGTTCGACGAGAACCTTCCGGTCACGGATGAGGAGGCGATCGCGACCGCGCGCGCGATCGCTCACAAGGAGGGCATCTTCGTCGGCATCTCGTGTGGCGCGACCTTCGCCGCTGCACTCCAGGTCGCCAAGAAGGCGCCCGCGGGCAGTGTGATCCTCGCGATGCTGCCAGATACCGGCGAGCGTTACCTCTCGACGGTCCTCTTCGAAGGCGTCAACAAAGAGACCGACACGGTTTGATTCGCACTGGTGGGTGCTAGTTTCCGGCTTGGTGATCGTTCGTCCGATGTCTCGAGCCTGGATCTTGTGTGGCTTGTTCGCGTGCTCGAAGCACGATGCACCGCCACCGCCACCTGTACCCACGGCGACGCCAGCCCGGGCAACCGTCGTGGCCGACGATCGCTACAACGATGCCGCGCTCGGCTCGCTGACGTTCAAGCTGAGCGAGGGAAATCCCGCGGCTCGCGCGCACTTCATGCGCGGGCTGCTCGCGCTCCATTCGTTCTGGTACGACGAAGCGCAGCGCCAGTTCGCGGCGGCGATCGCGGCCGACCCGGCGATGAACATGGCGTACTGGGGAGCGGCGATGAGCCAGTGCAAGTTGCTGTGGGGCGAGGACAACCTCGATGCAGCACGCGCCTTGCTCAAGCAGATGCCGTCGCCCGACAAGCTGCCCGAGCGCGAGCAAGCGTGGATCGTCGCGGCGCTCCAGCTGGTAGGCGAGGGTGATGTTCGCACCACGCGAGCGAACTTCGCGCAGGCGATGGAGGAGCTGAACACCCAGTTTCCCGACGATGAATCAGCGACGTTCCTCGCGATCGCGCTGTTGTCCGCGATGCCCGCAGGCGCGCCGGATGAGGTCGCGGTACGCAAGCGCGCGGCCGCCCTCGCCGCCAAGGTGTTCGAGCACAACCCACGACACCCGGGCGCAGCTCACTACATCATCCATGCGTTCGACACGCCCGAGCTCGCATCGCTCGGCCTCGCGTACGCACGCCAGTACGCGGAGATCGCGCCGGCTGCCTTTCACGCGCGCCATATGCCGGCGCATATCTTCTCGCGCCTCGGCATGTGGAAGGAGGCGATCACGAGCTGTCAGGCCGCATGGGATGCGTCGCTCGCAGCGACCGCGCGCGAGAAGCTCACCCCGGATCACGATGACTTTCACAGCCTCAACTGGCTGATCGAGATGAACTTCGAGCTCGGTCATCGCAAGGACGCCGAGATCGCGCTCGAGCGGTTTCGCACCGCGGTGCGCGGCGGGCTCCCCCACACGACGCGCGTGTTGTACGCGGCGCAGGTCACTTCGTACTTGATCCGGACCGGTGAGTGGACGCGCGTCGACGAGCTGCTCGCCCCCCTCGAGACGGCCCCGCTCGAGACGGCGCCGATGTCCCCGATGTCCGGAACGCCGGGGCCGAACGGATCGGCGGCGCATTGTGCGCCCGGCGTCGAGACCTCGGCGACCGTCCTGCAGGAGCAATTGTTCGTGCTCGTCGCACGTGCGCGTGCGGCGGCGGCTCAGCACGAGGTCGTCAAGACCACGGCCTTCGCGGACCAGATCGATGCCGTCGGTGCCAAGCTCCGTCCGTTCTTGCAGGTGACCCAATCGCGCGAGGCGCTGAGCAACCTCGAGACCTCGAACGCGAATCGCCGGGCGGCCTTGCTCGCCCGCGCCAAGGGCGACGACCGCGCGCTCGTCGCGGCCCTGCACGGGTCCGCGATCGCCGCGCCCGGTGGCGAGAGCAATCCGAATGGCTTTCTTCCCGAGGAAGAAGCGGGGCAAGCCCTGCTGCGCATGGGGCAAGCCAAGGCCGCTGCCGCCGCATTCACGAGTGCGCTCGTGAAGCAGCCCGAGCGCGCGCAGTCATTGCTCGGCCTGGCGCGTGCCGAAACCAAGCTCGGCGATCGCGCCGCCGCGAAGGCGCACTACAAGCAGCTCGCGACGCTGTGGGCGACGGCAGATGCCGACACACCGGGCCTCGACGAAGTCCGCGCTGCCGCCGCCTCGTGATGCTAGGTTGAGCAACGTGCCCGCCACCACGCTCGAGCGCTTCTTGCGCCGCGATCGGCTGGTCATCGCGCTCGTCCTGCTCGCACTCACGATCGTGTGCTGGCTCCAGATGTGGCCCACGCACGGCGAAGGCTCGCATCAACTAATGCCCTGTTGCGGTGCGACGTTCAGCATCGCGTTCTGGATGTGGGTCGTGATGATGACCGGCATGATGATTCCTTCGGTGGCCCCGATGGTCCTCGCGCACGCTGGGATCGTGCGGCGACGCACCGATCGCGGGGCGCCGTATGTTCCCTCGGCGCTGTTCCTGGGCGGCTATCTGATCGCGTGGAGTCTGTTCAGCTTCTTCGCTGCGGGGACTCAGTGGTTGCTCTATCACTCGCACTTGCTCGACGGTCGATCGCTCTCGATCGGCCCGTGGGCCGGTGCGGTCGTCCTCGTGATCGCCGGCGGGTTCCAGTTCTCGGCCGCCAAGAATGCATGCCTCGCCCAGTGCCGCGCACCTGTCGGCTACTTCATGACCGAGTGGCGCGAGGGTCGATCGGGCGCGCTCGCGATGGGTGTGCGCCACGGACTCTTTTGTATCGGTTGTTGCTGGCTGTTGATGGCCGTGCTGTTTTCCGCCGGCATCATGAATCTTCTGTGGGGCGCGATCATCACGGCGTTCGTGATCCTCGAAAAGGTCTTGCCTTGGCCGCGGATCGTCGTGACGATCGGGGGGCTCTCGTGTTTTGTCGGTGCGGCAGGCTTGGTCTGTCGCGCGTTGCTACTCTAGGAGTCATCCATGGACACCCCACTGCCGACGTGGCACCTCGCCGGTTCGTACTACGAAGTCTGTAACTGCGAAGTTATCTGCCCGTGCCGCCGCCAGAACGGCGAGCAGGGTGGCAAGCCGAGCTACGAGAACTGCGACTTCGCCTTGTCCTGGTGGATCAAGGACGGCGCGCTCGGCGCCATCGATCTCGCCGACCTCAAAGTGGTCATGGCCGGCCGCTGGGAGACCACGCCAGGCGATCCGTGGCGGGTGATGCTGTACGTCGATGATCGCGCGACCGCAGCGCAACACCAGGCGCTCGCCGACGTGTTTCTCGGCAAGGCCGGGGGCTACATCCAGAGCAGCTTCGCGGCGGGCATCGTCGAGGTGTTCGGGATCAAGAGCGCCACGATCGAGCTCGATCACACGCGCGCGCACGAGAAGATCGAGGTCGCGCCGTTCCTCACGGTGCGAACCCGCGAAGCGGTCGATCACGAGTTCTCGGTGAGCTGCGGCATTCCTGGCCACGACCATCCGGGTCAAGAGATCATCGCCGACGTGTACCGCTATCAAGACGGTCCGTACGACTGGAACCTGCACGGCAAGTGCGGATTCGCGACCGACTTCGCCTACGCGACTTAACGCGGCCAGCGCGACAGTGTGTCGAGCGTGGTCGTGCGAGCGAGGCAGTCGTCGAGTCCGCCTTTACCTGCCGCGGTGCACGCGCGAAGCGCTTCGAGCGCGCTCATCGTGAGGAAGCCAGGTGTCATCGTTGCCTGATCCGACCAGATGCCGCGCTCGAGCGCACCCCACTGGAGGTTCGGTCGCGCATGCGCGCGCTGATCGATCATGTCGAACGCGTTGTCGATCTGCTGTGCGGGCAAGGCGCGACCACGGCCGAGGTAGTAGCGACGCGCTTCGAGACGCGCGGCCGGATCCGACCACAGCGTATCGACGAGCAATTCGACCGTCGCCTCGCGCTGCGGTTCATCCAGCGGACCATCTTTCGGCATCATGCCGAACGCGACGCGATCGACCATCGCCACCATCAACGAGCGCGGCAGCTCGCTACCGGTGAAGTCGAACGGCACTTCGTTGCCGTCTGGATCCGACGTGTACGGGGTCTTGTCGTGGCAGTCGTTGCAGAGCTTGCCGAGAGTGGTGTGGAGCGCCGGGTTGACCACCACGCCCCCCTTCGGACCAGGTGTCGAGCTCGCGATCGCGACTTCGGTCGGTGGTGGCGTGACGCCACCTTTTCCAGCTTGGCGCCACTTCTCCGCGTAGAGCTGGAGCGCGACCCGCATCGGGGCCTTGAACGTACCGACCTTCGCAACGGCCGCGGCGATCGCGGCCTCGTCGGCGGTCGTGGCCTGGTCGCCGAGCACGTAGCTCGCGAAGTGGTTGGTCATGCACGCGCTGAACTCCGGCTGTTGCGTCGCGAGCTTCGCGAAGCCGACCGGCGTACGCACCGCTTCACCGCGCAGATCGGAGATGTCGCGGCCGTAGAGCGCGCCCGAGCCGCCAGATTGAAGCGAAGGCGTGAAGTAGGTACTCGCACGACTATCGGGATAGCCGAGGAAGAACTGAAAACCGTAGTCGAGGCGCGCATGGCAGTTGGTGCAGAGCTCGGTGTGCGCGAGCTTCTCCCACGAGTCGTGAACGAACGCGATATTGCCCGTCGTGTTGAGCTCGAGGACCTTGTGCGTGGTCGCGCCGAAGCTGTTGCGAAGGTTGCACCACATCATCTCGTAGAAGCCGCGCTGGCGTTGTCGGCGATCCGGGAGCCAGTGCAGGATCTGCGGCGCCGTCAACACGCCCGCGTGTTGTCCCGGCGAGAGCTCCTCGCGCGGAGCCCACTTGCCGTCCTCGGGCCAGCTCGAGAGCGTGGCGAGCTCGGCGCTCGGATCCTGGATCTCCTTCGCGCCGATGTGTTGACGCAGATAGTAGAACTGCGCGTTGCGATCGCGGAACGTCTCGTTGCCAGTGAACAGGCTCGCCATCGGTAGGTCGTGTTGCACGACGTACTGCGTGGTGTGCTTGACCTCGTCCATCAGGCTGCGATTGAGCTCGTTGTACTGATCTTCGTCGCGCATGCAGCGGATCAGGTTCGGACCACAGCCGCACAGCGACTTGGTCTCGAGCTCCGGCGACCCGACCTGGCTGTCGCACGACAGCAGCATCTTGGTCCGGTAGCTCTGCTCTCCTGCGGTGAGCGTCCACTTCTCGGGACGGTAGGCATCGGGGCAGACCGAGACCGTGGCAGCGAGCTCCCACCAGGGATGAACGGCGACAGCTTCGCTCGCAGCGCACGGTGCGCGCAGGTAGAGCGGCCCGGCGGGGTCGGGGTGCTTGAGGATGAACGCCGAGGGCACCGCGTAGTAGTTGCGCACGTTGACGAACGCGCCGAACAGCAGCGACGGCATGATCTCGCTCGAGAACCGCTGCGTGCTCAGGATCTCGTCGATGTACGCATCGAGGGTGGCCTCGCCGCGATCGATCCTGCGGACCCACCCATCGAGGTACAGCGGCTCGGCGACAAACCCGGTGAGCGCGGCCATCGCGCCTAGCAGCTTCGTGGTGCTGTGCTCGTCGACCACGGCGGTCGCCGGTGCGGATGCCACGGGCGAGCTGCAGGCCGCCACGAGCGACGCGGCACCTGCGAGCGCGAGGTACAACGCTCGGTTCACGTCACCCCGGAGAGCAGGAACGAACAGACCTCGCCGTCGTATCCGTACCGTTCGGGATCGATACCCGCGAGGTGGAGCATCGTCGCCCCGAGGTCGTCGAGCACGGGCACGCGACCGGAGGCCGCAGGATCCGCATTGCGATACGAGATCGGCAAGCCCTCCATCAGGCGACCGGTCTGGCCGAACGAACGCCCGGTGTGGATGCCCGGACCCGCGACGAGGAACGAGGTCTGCGGCAGATGATCCTTGCCCATCATGTCGTTCTGGCGCGGGAACCGGCCGAGCTCGGATCCAACGATCGTGACGGTGCGATCGGCGAGTACGCCGTGGCTATTCTTCTTCGCGTGCAGCCCGGCCATGTACTCGCTGAAGTACGTCGCGAAGTTACCGTTCATCTCGGCTTGCTTCCCCTCGTTGCGGATGTGGGTATCCCAGCCGAGCAGGCCGAGATCGAGGATCACACCGGAGCACAGGTCGTGCTCGATCAACCAGAGTGCACGGTCGAGGCTCTCGGCCATCGATTGCGCGACGTAGTCGCTCGATCGCTGCGCCGAGACAAGCGGGGGCACGGTCGAGACGTGCTCGAAGAAGTCGGCGGACTCGCGCAGGTACGTGGAGGTCTGATCGGCGGCCGTCCAGCCCGCGCGATCGCGGCCGACCTCGTCGGCACGTTTGCGATAGACGGCGCTCAGCTTGGCGAGCTCGGCCGGGGTTGCTTGCGCGACCTGATCGAAGACGTCTCCAGCACCGAAGTAGAACTTGTCGGCGGTGCCGAAGTACGCCGGCGAGTGCATCGACCGGCTCGCCAGGTTGATGTACGCGACGCCGAGCGGCTGGCCTTGGCGGCGCGTCGCGATGATGTCGAGCGCACTCGGGCGACCGTCCGCGATGTTGGTCTTGAGGTGGAAGAACTGCTTCTCGCCGGTGTCGTGGTTGGCGGTTCGCACCTGCACGCCATTAACGATCGCGAGCTCGTTGCTCCAGCGCGCGAGCGGCGCGAAGTGCGGACCGAGCCGCAGCCCACCTGCTTGCGTGATCTTGTTCTCGGTCGGCAGCGAGACGATGCCGTCGACCTCGTTCGCGACCTTGGGATCGGTCGTGTAGAGCGCGTCGTGACCGCCGGAGAGCAGGATCTGCACCCAGTAGCGCGCACCGGTTTCGCGTGGCGGAGCGAGGGCGACCGACGAGCTTTTTCGGCACCCCGCCAGCCACGCGCCCGTGCCCAGCGCGAGCTTCACGATGTCCCGTCGAGTGGGCACAGCCAGGTCAGGCTAGCATGAAGATCGAAGCGGTGACGGCGCCGCCGGTCTGACTTACTGTTCGAACGCACGAGGAGTCGACGGTGTAGACGGTCTCGTCTCCTAGCTTCGGCGAGAATTCGGGGATGAGTGGGTAACAGACATACTTGCCGGCCTTGGGGATCCAGGCTGATCGGGCTGATCGGGCGGATCGGGCTGATCGTAGTTCTCGCGTGATCGCCCACGGCAATCCTAAGGCAATCAAAGTGCCTCGCGACAAATCGCCGGTGCGATCGACCGGGGTTCGGCGAGCCGTAAATTCCACGGCCCCTGCGCGTTTGGCATCAGAGGCTCGTGGTGCGGTGCAGATGTTCCAACTGGATTCCTTGTCGTCTTCCCTCGCGCAGCGCCCAGTGAGTAGCGCGCCAACCTGCCGCGTACGAGGTTCGTCGCGCCGCTTGCAATCGCACTGCGCAGCGTTCGTCGCGCCGCTTGCATTCGCATCGCGCGACCGCGGTTCGCGGCGCTTGCCGCGGGGCGAGCCGCACCGCCCTCGAGGCGGAGGGCGTACCTAAACTCAGTCGTTCAGTGTCGAGATGCAAAGGCCCGCGTACGAGCGGCGCAGCCGTGGAAGCGCGCTTCGCTCCGGCCTCTCTGCGCTGCGTCGCTTCGTGACCGTCCAGCGCAATCGACCTGCGTACGAGCGGCGCAGCCGCGGAGACTTTCTTCCGCGTTCGATCGACCACCGAACTGTGCAGCGGCCTAAACCCAGTCGTTCAATGTCGAGAATGCAAAGGCCCGGGTACGAGCGGCGCAGCCGCGGAAGCGCGCTTCGCTCCGGCCTCTCTGCGCTTCGCTGCTTCGTGACCGACCCGCGTACGAGCGGCGCAGCCGCGGAAACTCGCTTCGCTTCGCTTCGGCCGCTCTGCACTTCGTCGTGCGGATCGCGGCACCCTGACCACCTACATTGACCGTCGCTAGCAAAGTGTTACGGTCGCGATCGGCCTCATGCCGCTTCCCGAGCAGCTCGCGAACCAGGTCCGAGACATCGTCGGTCGCGAGCGGTATCTCGACTCGCCGACCGATACCGCGAGCTACGGCTACAACTCGTTCCCGCTGCACACCGAGCCCGCCGCGGTCGTGCTGTTCGAGGACCGCGCCCAGATCGAACGCGTGGTGCCGATCCTCTACGCCGCGAACGTGCCGATGGTGATCCGCGGCTCCGGGACGAACCTCGCAGGCAATGCGCTCGCGCCGACCGGTGGTGTCGTGCTCTCGCTCGAGCGCATGAAGAAGGTGCTCGAGATCGATCCGGTGTCGCTGTTCGCGCGCGTCGAAGCCGGCGCGAACGTCAAGGCGATCCAGGAGCTCGCGGCGAGCCATGGTCTGCTGTTCCCTCCGAATCCCGGCAACGTCGACGCGGTCACGGTCGGCGGCATCATCGGCTGCAACAGCTCCGGCGATCTCGCGCTCGGCTACGGCGGCACGCGCGACTTCGTGCTTGGCATGGAGGTCGTCACCGGTGAAGGCCAGGTGTTGAAGCTCGGGTCGCGCGTCCGGAAAGATGTCACCGGCTACGACCTCGTGCGGCTCTTCTGCGGTTGCGAAGGTACGCTCGGCGTCGTCGTCGAGGCCACGGTGCGCTTCATCAACAAGCCAGAGGGTGAAGCGAGCGTGCTCGCGGCCTTTCCCGAGCAGCAACAAGGTGCCGAGGCCGCGCTGGCATTGCTCGGCGCGAAGCTCGCGCCCGTCGCGCTCGAGTACATGGACGCGCCGACCACCCAGGCGGTCGAGGCCGCGTTCAAGCTCGGCTTTCCGACCGGCACCGGATCGAGCGTGCTCGTGAAATTTCATGGCAGCGCCGAAGGCGTCGACAGTTCGGCGAAGCGTTGCGCGGCCGTATTCGAGCGCGCGGGGGCGAGCTGGACCCGGCTCGCGCTCGACGGCGAGCCCGCGGAGCACGTGTGGCGCGCCCGCCATCTCGCGTATCCCGCGCTCGCGCGCAATTGCCCGACCCTGTACGGCGAGGATATCGTCGTACCGATCCGGCACTTTCCCGCGACGGTCGCCAGGTTTCACGAGCTGGCGATCGAGTGCGGCGTGCCGATCGCGCTGTTCGCGCATGCCGGCGATGGCCACCTCCATCCTTGCCTGCTCACGAACGACGCGGATCCCGCGCAGCGCGAGCGCAGTGATCGCTTCATCGATGCGGCGGTCCGTCACGCGCTCGCGCTCGGCGGGGCGATCACCGGCGAGCATGGCCTCGGCGTCCACAAGACTCCATACGCTCACCTCCAGCTCGGTGACCACGAACGTGCGGCGATGAAGCGGATCAAGCTCGCGTTCGATCCGAAGGGCTTGTTCAACCCGATGATCTTTCCGGTCACCGGTCATCCGCCGAACAATCCGCGGCGCAAAGGAATCGAGATCGTGTGAAGGCGCTCGGCGCCGACAAGCTGTTCCTCGAGGGCGCGATGCGGTGCGTGCGGTGCTCGGTGTGCGTTGCCGGGTGCCCCTCGTACTCGGTGTTCAAGACCGAGGGCGATTCGCCGCGTGGTCGTGTCCAGCTCATGCGCGCGGCTGCACTGGGCACGCTCGTTCCCGATGCGAGGTTCGAGGAGCACATGGATAACTGCCTCGGCTGTCGCGCGTGCGAGGACATTTGCCCTTCGGGTGTGCCGTTCGGCTACCTGATCGACCGCACCCACGCCGCGCTGCAGCACTCGGGGTATCATCGCCTTCGCAAGCTCGCGATCCGGCTCGGGCTTGGCGTGATCGCGAATCGCAGTGCCGTCACGTTCGTGGCGTGGCTGCTACGTCCGATCCAGTGGCTGCGGCTCGATCGATTCGTGCGCCTGCTCGTCGCGCCGTTCTCGCGGGCGACTGCACGCAGGATCGATGCGCTCCCGCGAGTCGAGGGGACTCCGTTCGAGCTCCGGGATGCGCCGCAGACCGATGACCCCGACGTGATGATGTTCGCGGGATGCGTGATGGCAGGGGCACTCGGGGACGTCCAGCGCGCGACGATCCGCAGCCTCGAGGCCAGCGGGCACCGCGTCTCGACCCCATTGGACCAGCGCTGCTGTGGCGCGTTACACCAGCACGCCGGGCTCCGCGACGAAGCCCGAGTGCTCGCGCGCGCGAACCTCGGCGCGTTCGCGGGCGATGCCGAGGTCTGCGTGAACTCGGCCGGGTGCGCGCTCGCGATGAAGGGCTACGCGAAGCTCTTGCCGGATGATCCGCGCGCGGCTGGATTCGTCAGCCGGATCCGCGATCTCTCCGAGCTCGTGGGTCCCGCGCCCGGCCGCCCGATCCGACCGCGCGCACTGCGCGTTGCGGTGCAGGACGCGTGTCACCACCGCAACATCCAGCGCCTCGGCGGCTCCGCGACGAAGGTGCTGACCGAGCTCGGCGTCGAGGTCGTGCCGGTCCCGAAGGGCGCGGGCTGCTGCGGCGCGGCCGGGCTGTACAGCGCGGTCAATCCCGATCCGGCATGGGCGCTGTTGAATCCGCTGCTCGACGCCATCGAGCACACCGGCTGTGACGTGGTCGTCGCCTCGAATCCAGGCTGTCTGATGTTCATGCGTGCGGGCCTCCGCGATCGCAAGTCGTCGGTGCGTGTCGTTCATCTCGCCGAGCTGCTCGATCCAGGCGACACGCGCGAGACTTAACCGCGCCGCGCGTCGAGGCTGGCTCGACGACGAACGGTGGTATCGTCGGCCCGTCCATGGTTCGACACGCTGGTTTCGCGTTGTTCGTCGTCGTGATGCTCGGGATGCGTGGGCACGTCGTGCACGCGGCACCGAAGGCATCCCCGCCCGTCGTGGGAGCAGCGCCGGTCCTCGAAAACGAAAAGCAGGTTCGTCACCTCGCTCCGACGCTCGGCACCGAAACTCTCTCGCTGCCCGAGGGCATGCCGAACACGAACGTGCGGGCGGTCGTCCAGGACAGCCGCGGCTTCATGTGGTTCGGGACGCAGGATGGGCTCGCGCGCTACGACGGCGTCAAGCTCCACGTGTACCGCACGTCCGACAAGGACCAGAGCATGGTCTCTTCCGGCTACATCACCGCGCTCACGCTCGATGCGAACGGCAAGATGTGGGTCGGGACCGCGGAGAACGGGGTGAACCTCTACGACCCCGAGACCGATAAATTTACCCGGATCGGAAAGGGCAAGCCGGGGCTCAGCTCCGAGGGTGTGACCGCGATCAAGCGCGACAGCAAAGGCCGCGTCTGGTTCGCGATGACCGGCGGTGGCCTCGATCGCTACGAGCCCAACGGCACGATCACAGCGTTCCTCGCGAAGCCGCTGGACGTATCGATCACCGCGATGGACATCGACCCCGCGGGCAACCTCTGGCTCGGCACCGCCGAGAACGGCGTGGTCCGCTGGAACCCCGACGACAACACCGCGGCCACGTTCCAGCCGACGACGGGCACCCCGACGCTGGCACCGGTCTCGGCGGTCACCGTGGCCTCGAACGGCCACGTCTGGATCGGCACCGACGGCGAGGGCCTGTTCGAGCTCGACCCTGCGAGCCACAAGCTCGTCCCGAACGTCAACGATGCCGACGACCCGGCGACCCTGAGCGACAACCACGTGTCCTCGATCTTCGAGGACGAGAACCGTACGATCTGGGTCGGGACGAGCAACGGGCTCGATCGGATGGAGGGTGGCAAGTTCATCCAGTACCTCCACGATCCCGACGATCCGTCGAGCTTTCCGTCGCCCGGTGTCGAGGCGATCTATCAAGATCGCGGCGGGGTCATGTGGGTCGGCACGTTCGCGAACGGCGTCGCCAAGTTCGACGAGTTCCGGCTCGAGTTCGGCTACCAGCACACGCGTACCCATGCGCTCTCGTTCTGGGAGGACGCCGATGGTGCTCTGTGGGTTGGCACGTACAACGGCGGACTCCTCAAGTACGAGCGTCGTGCTCAGCGCGTCACCGCGTATCACTCGCTCGCGCATAGCACGACCGCTCCCGGCCAGCGGGTCGATCTCGACGCGGGTTGGATCACGTCGATCCATCGCGATCACCGCGGGGTGCTGTGGTTCGCGATGAAGGGCCACGGCCTGATCGCGTTCGACACCAAGGCGGATACGTATCGCCAGTACCTCCCGAGTGCGGACGATCCGAACAGCATCCCGGTCGATACGATCTTCGACATCTGGGAGGACGACAAAGGCCTGCTGTGGCTCGCCTCGTGGGGCAGCGGCCTGCTGCGCTTCGATCCGCAGCTCGACAAGTTTACCGCGTTCACGACCGAATCGATCGGCCTGTCCTCGAACCACCTCTACAAACTCTATCCGGATCCGAGCGACAAGAAGATCCTGTGGATCGGCACGACCAAGGGTGGCGTCGTGCGGTTCGATACGGTGGCGCAGACCGTGACCGCATTCCGGCATCGCAATGACGATCCGTCGAGCATCAGCAGCGACGACGTCATGTCGATGTACCGCGATGCGAGCGGAGCGCTCTGGCTCGGCACCTTCGGCGGCGGCCTCGATCGTCTCGATCCCGCGACCGGCAAGGCCGAGAGCTTCACGATGACCTCGTCGAAGCTGACCAACGATACGGTCTTCGGCGTGCTCCCCGACCCCGAGGGCAAGCTCTGGATCAGCACGAACGGAGGCGGGCTCCTCCAGCTCGATCCGAAGACCAAGGCCTTCACCGCGTTCGATACCTCCGACGGGCTGCAGAACAACGAGTTCGGGCAAGGCTCGTTCATGGTCAGCAAGGGTGGCGAGCTGTTCTTCGGCGGGCCCGGCGGCTTCAACGCCTTCCATGCCAAGGCCATCTCGCGCGACAGCTACGTGCCTCCGATCTCGATCGTCGGCTTCAAGGTCTTCAATCAGGATGTCACGCTCGAGCACCCGATCTGGACGTTGCCCTCGATCAAGACCTCGTACTCGGACTCGTTCGAGATCGACTTCGCAGCCTTGTCGTACGCCGCACCCTCGAAGAATCGCTACGCGTACAAGCTCGAAGGCTTCGACGATAAGTTCATCGAGACCGAGCGGCCGTTCGCGACCTACACCAAGCTCGGCGGGGGCAAGTACACGCTCCGGGTGCGTGCCTCGAACCAGGACGGCGTCTGGAACGAGGCCGGCGTCGCGCTCAAGATCCGCGTCACGCCACCACTGTGGCGGACCTGGCCCGCGTACGGCGTCTACCTCGCGATCCTCGCCGCGGTCGCCTACCTGATCATCCGGGTCCAGCGCCAACGCTTGCTGCGCGCGGAGCGCGATGGTCGGCTCGCCGCCGCAGAGCGCGACCTCGCGCTGACCGGCGCCGTGCAGACCGGTTTTCTCCCCGAGCACAACGAGATCACGACGCAACACATGCAACTCGTCGGCGTGTACCGCCCCGCTGATGCGTGCGGTGGTGATTGGTGGTGGCACGAGAGCATGCCCGATGGGCGCCACCTGATCATGGTCGGCGACGTCACCGGCCACGGTCCGGGTCCAGCGATGGTGACCGCCGCGGTCGCGACCGCGTTCCGGGTGCTGCTCGAGCTCGGCATCACGACGATGGACCAGGCACTCGCGCTCCTCAACCGAGAGGTCTTGCGCGTCGGCAAGGGCCAGTATCACATGACCATGGCGGCTCTCGAGCTCGACGATGCGACGGGGCGGTGGATCTTGCACAGCGCTGGCGCGCCGCCGATCCTCAGCCTCAATACGGAGGGTAAGCACAAGGTGCACTTCTGCGCAGGTGCACCACTCGGCACCGAAACCGGATTCGAGACCGGCCGCATCGAGGGCCAGCTCGGTCCAGGGGAACGCATGCTGCTCTACACCGACGGAATTCCGGAAATCTCGCTGCCGAACGGCAACGTCCTCGGGATGAGGCGCTTCGCCTTGCAATTCGAGGTGACCCGCACGCAGGTGCTCCGCGATGCCGCCAGCGCGATCATGATGCAGGCCGACCAGGTTCTCGGTGCACAGCGTCAGAACGATGACTGGACCTTCACGATGATCGAGTGGGGTTGATTCTCGAAACGTGCATCTCGCTTCGATAAGCGACGTTCGTTACTATCGAGCTGAAGCGGAGCGCGGCGGACGCGGGGGCGTCTATCTCGCCAAAGGATAAATTCGATGTTCGACACACTGATCAAAAACGCTCGCGTCGCCGACGGTACCGGCCGCGCTTTGTACCGTGGACACGTCGGTATTACGGGTGGCGTCATCGCGTACGTCGGACGCGACGATCCAGGCGCGGCCGGCCGCGTGATCGAAGCGGACGGGCTGGTCGTGGCCCCCGGCTTCATCGATCCCCACACCCATCTCGACGCCCAGGTCGTCTGGGATCGTCAGCTCTCGCCGAGCTGCTGGCACGGCGTGACGAGCGCCGTGATCGGCAACTGCGGCGTCGGCGTCATGCCGGTGCGCGAGAGCACGCGCGAGTTCCTGCTGCGCGACCTCGTCAACGTCGAGGGCATCGACTACGACGTGCTCGCCAAGGGCGTCGAGTGGAACTGGAGCACGACCGGCGAGTACTTCTCGCACATCGAGAAGGGTGGCCTCGGCGTCAACATCGCGGCCCTGATCTCGCTGACCCCCCTCCGCCACTACGTGATGGGCGAGGCCTCGTTCGAGCGCGGTGCCAACAGCGGCGAGCTCGCACAGATGGTCGCGGTGTTCGAGCAGGCGCTCGCCGATGGCGCCTTCGGGTTCTCCACCGACATGCTCGCGAACCACCGCGGCTTCGGCGGTCGCCCGCTCGCGTGTCGCAACGCGAGCACCGAAGAGCTGCGCGCGCTGTGCAACGTGCTCCGCGATCAAGCGAAGGGCGTCGTCACCATCGCGCTCGATTCGCTCCGTCAAGGCGTCCAGTTCATCAACGATGCGGATGTCGCGATGCTGAGGTTCCTCGTCGAGGAGAGCCAGCGTCCGGTCAGCTTCTTGCCGATGGTCGCGATGACCGGTGAGCTCGAGTTCGCCAAGAAGCAACTCGCGCGGCTCGGCGATCTCGTGGGCAAGGTCGTGCCACAGGTCTCGCCGATGCCGATCGTCTTCATGCAGACGATGCGCAAGCCGTTCAAGTTCTCCGAGTTCGAGGTCTGGCGCCCGGCGCTCAACGGTACGTTCGAGCAGCAGAAGGCGCTCTACGCCGATCCGGACTTCCGCAAGCGTGCGGCGGCCGAGCAGGTCGGCCACATCCGCAAGATTCCGTGGGAACGCGTGCGCGTCGTCGGCGCGGTGCGCCCGGATCTCGCCGAGAAGTACAACGATCGGACGATCGGTGTGATCGGTCGGGCCGAGGGCAAGGAACCGCTCGATGCGTTCCTCGATCTCGCGCTCGCGGATGATCTCCGGACGTTGTTCCAGTTCGAGAGCGCGAACCTCGATCGCGATGTCGTGCGCACCTTGCTCCAGGAGCCCGGCTTCATGCTCGGGATCTCGGACGCTGGTGCGCACATCGATCAGGTCTGCGATCTTCGCTATCCGACCGTGCTGCTTGGAGATTGGGTTCGCGAGCAAGGCGCGTTGTCGCTCGAACAGGCGATCTGGAAGCTCACCCAGCATCCGGCGTCGGTCTTCGGCATCGCCGGGCGCGGCGCGCTCAAGCCCGGCTACCACGCCGACATCACGCTCTTCGATCCGAAGACCATCGGTTCGGATCCCCCCGTGTTCGTCGACGATCTGCCCGCCGGCGGTCGCAGGTTGATCGCGAAAGCGCGCGGCATCGTCGCCACGTTCATCAACGGTGTCCAGGTGATGCGCGAGGGCGCCGAGACCGGCGCGCTGCCGGGCGGCGTGATTCGCAGCACCGAACGAGGACCGACCTGATGCAACACGCGCACGAGGCGATTCGCTCGAAGCCGTGCGCGCACGAGCGTAGCCACGTGATCGATTCGATGTTTCACGGGGGCGGCTACTCGACGCCGGAGAGCCGTCAGATCTTTTGCGACGTGTGCCGGCTCCAGCGATGGCTCGATGTCGAAGCCGCGCTCGCACTGAGCCAGTCCGAGCTCGAGATGATCCCGCACGAGGCAGCGAACATCATCGCGAAGGCCGCGCATATCGATCGCCTCGACCTTCACGCGATCGCCACCGGCATCGCGACGAGTGGGCACTCGCTCGTGCCACTGCTCCGCGCACTGCAGAGCGTGATCGGCAACTTCTCCTCGCAGTTCGTCCATCACGGCGCGACGACCCAGGACATCCAGGATACGGCGCAATCGCTCGAGATGCGCGACGTCTTCGATCAGGTCGAGCATCAGCTGGTCGCCCTGCTCGACAAGCTCGAGGTCCTCGCGCTCGACAATCGCGAACAGCTCACGGTCGGGCGCACGCACGCGCAGCCCGCGCTGCCCACGACGTTCGGCCTCAAGGTCGCCGGCTGGATCGACGAGCTGACCCGCCACGTGGTCCGCATGCGGCAAGCGCGTCCACGGATCCTGGTGGCCCAGATGGCGGGCGGCGTGGGCACCATGGCCGCGTTCCGCGGTCGTGGCCCGGCACTCCTCGAGCGGTTCGCGAAGCGCCTCGGCCTCCACGTTCCGGACGTCGGCTGGCACGTCGTGCGCGACCGCATCGCGGAGTTCATCTTCATCCTCGCATCGATCGGTGGCTCGCTCGCCCGCGCGGCCGACGAGATCCGCACGTTGTGCCGCCCCGAGTTCGCCGAGCTCGAGGAGCGCTGGGGCAGCGAGAAGCTGTCGAGCAGCACGATGCCGCACAAGCGCAACCCCGAGAACGCCGAGCAGGTCGTCGTCCTCGCACGCCTCGCACGCGCCCAGGTGACGCTCGGGCTCGAGTGCATGATCGTCGAGCACGAGCGCGATTATCGCGGGACGCGGCTGGAGTGGCCCGCGATCATGTCGGTCAGTCACTACACGCTTGCCGCGCTCGGCTTGACTTCGACGGTGATCGATTCGATCACCGTTCGGCGAGCCGACATGGAGCGTACCGCGCGCAAGCTCGCGGACCTCGCGTGTACCGAGGCGCTCTCGTTCCTCGTCGGCCAACGGATCGGTCAGGCCAAGGCGTTTCAGCTCGTCCACCACCTCTGCCAGCACGCGATCGACCAGGGCCTGCCCATCCGGGATTGCGCACTCGCGAACCACGAGCTCGGGCTGATCCTCGATAGCACCACGATCCAGGACATCTTCGAGCCGACCTCCTATCTCGGCTCGGCTGGCGCGCTCGTCGATCGCGTGATCGCGACGAAGCGCTCCGTCTGCGGAGGCACGTGATCAACTTCGGAGCTGGACCCGCGGCACTACCTCCGATCGCGCTCGAACGCGCGCGCCAGGATCTCGTCGATTTCGAAGGCACCGGGATCTCTGTCGTCGAACAGAGTCATCGAGGCGCGGCGTACGAGAAGATCCAGGCCGCCACGATCGACCTGCTGCGCCAGCTGCTCGCAGTCCCGGCGTCCCACGAGATCGTGCTCCTGCAGGGCGGGGCACGCACGCAGTTCGCGATGATCCCGCTGAACCTCGTCGCCGCTGGGGGCTCGGCGGACTACGCCATTTCGGGGTACTGGGCGAAGGCCGCAGCCGACGAGGCCGCGCACGTCGCCAAGATCCGGATCGCCGGCGATAGCCGTGGCGCCGATGGCTCGTATCGCGCGATTCCGACCGCGCTCGAGCTCGACCCGGGGGCCGCGTACGTTCACCTGTGCAGCAACAACACGATCTACGGTACGCAGTGGCACGCGTTCCCGGAGACCGGTGACGTACCGCTCGTCGCCGATATGACGTCCGATTTGCTGTCGCGCGTCATCGATGTCGCGCGGTTCGGCCTGATCTACGCCGGTGCTCAGAAGAACCTCGGCCCTGCCGGCGTGGTCGCGGTGATCATCAGCAAGGAGCTGCTCGAGCGGTCCCGGCGCGATATCCCGACGATCTGGCGCTACACGACCCACGTCCAGAACGCATCGCTGTATTACACACCTCCGATGTTTGCCGTCGCGATGATGCGTCACGTGCTCGAACATGCGGTCTCGATCGGTGGGGTTGCCGCGATCGAGGCAACGAATCTCGAGAAAGCGAATCGGCTCTACCGCTCGCTCGAAGGGCGTCCCGAGCTGTATCGTCTACAAGCCGAGCCTTCGGCACGCTCGAACATGAACGTCACGTTCTTCCTCCCGACCCCCGCTGACGACGCCCGGTTCCTCGCCGAGGCGCAACGTCGCGGCATGGTCGGCCTCAAGGGCCATCGTACGGTCGGTGGGATCCGTGCCTCGATCTACAATTGGGTCTCCCTTGCAGATGTCGATGCGCTCGTCGACCTCGTCGGATCGTTCGGGAACTAGCGCGTGGCGTTGCCTCCGGTCCCACGCCGCCATGCGCGGCAACAGCTGGTGCTCAAGGTCGAGTTCGACGGCCCCGAAGGCTTTCGTTCGAACTTCTTGAGCGATCTCTCCGAAGGCGGTGTTCGCCTGAACACGACCATGGAGATCGGTCACCACATCCTGCTCAACATCTCGTTCCTCGGCTTCGTCGATCCGATGGAGATCGAGGCCGTCGTGCAGTGGACGCAGCCGGCGACCCATCCCGAAGGGCCCGCCTCGGGCCTAGCCTTCGTGAACCCGTCGCCCGAAGCGCGCGCGTGGCTCACCGAGGTGCTCGACGCGAGCACGCAGGTCTACATCATCCCGGAGAACTCGAGCCGCGTCGTACTGCTCGAGACCCAACAGTTTCTGCGCGAGGTCTACGGCCAGGAGGTTCGCAACTGGGCGGAGCTGCGCGACGAAGAACCGCTCGACCTCATCCTCGTCGAGAATCCGATGCAGTGGGTCGAGCAGATCTACGCCGAGCCCGCGATGCTCGCGATCATGGATGTCGATCAGCTACCGGTCGCCGGCATCGAGCTCTACAACCGCGTGCGCAACAACCCGCACTCCGCCGAACTTCCGATCATCGTGCTCGGTAGCGCCGGCACGCTCGCCGCGTTCGAGAAGCTGCCCGACGAGTACTTGTTCTGTCTCAACAAGCCGCTCAGCTTCGGCGTGCTGATGAACACGGTGCGCATGCTCGCGCATGATCCTTTGCTCTCGCTGCCCAATCTTCCCGTCGGCAACGGCATCGACGACTGACGCATGCACATCCTGATAACGCCGAACCTGCCGTCGTCGGTGCGCGCCCTCGCGACGAGCATGGTGCCCGAGGGCTGCACGCTCGAGATCCTGGCGGCTTCGCATCCCGAGTATCCGGCAGCGCTCGCGCGTGCGCAGTGCCTGATGGGCTTGCCCCGCGCGCGCTTCGATGCCGCGTTCTTCGCGCGCGCGCCGCAGCTCCGGCTCGTCCAGCTGTTGCGTGCAGGCCACGAGCTCGTCGATCTCGACGCCGCGAAGGCGGCAGGCGTGGCCGTCGCGACCGTCGGTGATGCGACCTCGTCGATCGTCGCCGAGCATTGTCTGATGTTGATGCTCGCGCTCGTGCGCAAGCTGCGCTGGCAGCACGACGCGGTGATCAACGACCGCTGGCTCGTGGCCAAGCCCTGGCAACTGCCGAGTGGCGAGGTCGACAGCGTTCCGGAGATGGTGTTCGACGGCCTCGAAGGCCGCACGCTCGGCATCCTCGGACTCGGCGCGATCGGCTCGCGGGTCGCCCGGCTCGCACGAGCGTTCGGCATGAACGTGCAAGGTCTCGCGCGCGACCCGGGCGAGAGCGTGCGAGGCGAGGTGCCACTATGCGGGCTCGCAGAGCTGCTCGCGAGCTCGGATGTGATCTCTCTCCACCTCCGGCTCTCGGCGGAGACCCGGCAGATCCTCGACGAACGCACGTTCGCTCACATCCGACCAGGAGCTTTTCTCATCAACACCGCGCGCGGCGAGCTCGTCGACGAGACCGCGCTGCTGGCGGCGCTCGAACGTGGCCAGCTCGCGGGCGCGGCACTGGACACGCTCGCGAAGGAACCACCGGCGATGGATCATCCGTTGTTGCGCCGCGATGACGTGTTGCTCACGCCGCACACGGCCTGGTTGACACGCGCGAGTTGGCAGCGAACGTTCGACGTGGGCTTTGCGAACGTGCAACGTTTTCGCTCTCACGAACCACTCAGAAGTTTGGTCGGGTAAGCCTTTACACCACACGTTAACGGCGTGAGTTGCGTTGCAAATCAATTGCTCAATCGTCGAGGAGCGTTTAAATTTGCGAACCAACTTTTCCTAGAGGTACCTCGTGCTCAATAAAATTCTCCAGCTGTCAGCTGCTCTCTCCCTCGTCGCAGTTGCCGCCTCGTGCAGCGATAATAGCGGCGGCGGAACCACGGATGGATGCGTTGGGCATCTCTGCGGCTCGACCGCAGCGCTCACCGATCCCGAGGGTGGCAACGTCATCTTCGAGTACATCTACGTCGACACCGAGCTCGCGGCTGCATTCGGTCTACCGAGTGGGACGAACACGATCAGCCGCTCGATGGGCTACTTCATGGACGCCCAGACCCCGCAAGACAACCCGCTGCCCGTCCCGGGTCAGTGCAACAACCTCGCGACGACGCATGGCTGGCCGCTCTGGGTGGGCTCGCCGCACACCGATCTCGATTTCGGCGCGATGACGATCACGGGCAAGAACACGGCTGCTGCCGACGTCACGATCGCCATGCCGAAGATGCCCGCCGGCACCGATGCGATCGGCCGCGCGCACGACATCTACTACCAGGAGATCACGCCGGGCGCGGATGCCTTGCTGCAGCCGAGCTCGCAGTACGACGTCCACTTTGCGGGTGCGGGCGCGTTCCCGGCCGTGGACATGACGGGTACGCAGGGCCTGTTCCTGCCGCCGAAGTTCGACATCAGCTCGCCGAGCTTCGAGGATAACGGTCCGCTCGTCCCGGGCACGGACTTCACCGTGCACTGGACCTCGACCACGCCGACGAACCTGCCGGCCGGCGACGAAGTCCTCGGTGTCGCGTGGCTCCTCGACAGCAACGGCTCGCCGGTCTTCATGTGCCCGACGGCCGCCAGCGCGGGCTCGATGACGATTCCGGGTTCGGCGATCGCGGACTACAAGACCGCAGCGACGGCGCGCGGCGCGAACCCCAACAAGGTGATCTTGTCGCGCCAGAACATCGTGCACCAGATCGCGCGCCTCCCGAACAGCGAGTCGGGCAACCTGCGCCGCGTCGACATGCTCGGCATCTACTGCTGGGTTCAGCTGATGGACGTCAACTAGTCAACTAGTCAACTAGTGCTCTGACCGGCCGGTTGTGATCGGACGGCTCTTGAAGCCGGGAGCCGTTTCTGATCTAAGCATAGGGTGAAGGCCAAGCAGCGCATCGCCCCGTTGAAGTTGTCGCCTCGCGATCAGAGCGAGCTGCGACGAATG
>JANXOP010000257.1 GCA_025357755.1 Kofleriaceae bacterium
CATTCGTCGCAGCTCGCTCTGATCGCGAGGCGACAACTTCAACGGGGCGATGCGCTGCTTGGCCTTCACCCTATGCTTAGATCAGAAACGGCTCCCGGCTTCAAGAGCCGTCCGATCACAACCGGCCGGTCAGAGCACTAGGCGTGGTTCGGCGCGGTGTTTGCTTTGCCTACGCGAGTGGTCGACGCCCCCGAGAATCCGAACAAGCCGTCTCCGTCGCCGGAGATCCCCAGCGAGCCCGTGCCGACGCCGGAGATTCCCGAGCAGGTGCCAGGTCTCGATCCTGAATCTCCCAAGCCCGAGCTTGGCCAAGATCCGAAGAAGCCCGACGAGTCGCTACCTCCGCACGAGCCCGACATGCCGAAGCAGCCACCGATCAAGACCCGAGCACGCACCGCGAAGCCCGCGAAGCAGCTCGACGTCGCTGCGCGAGCGTAGCGATCGACGGATCCGCGCCGCCTCGACGTCACGGGCGCCTCGATGCCGACCGTCGCGGCGAGCAGGAACACGGTCCGCGTCGCACGTGCATCGAGCGCTTCGCTTAGACTGGTCGTGTGAGGTGGATCGGCTGCGTGATCGCAGCGGCGGCGTGGGTGACCGTGGCGCACGCCGACGTCAAGGAGGATCCGTGCGCGTGCAGCCCCGCGAAGCCGGGCTTCTTTCGCCGCGGCAACCTCACCGGCGATTGGAACGGCGAGCGCGACAAGCTCAAAGATGCCGGCGTGGTGCCGCAGCTGGTCTATGCCGGCGAGGTGTTCGCCGCGCCGGGATTGCACGACACCTTGCGCGAAGCGGGGCTGCTCGCGGTGCAACTAGATCTCGAGCTCGAGAAGCTCGCGCATGAAGGCCTCGGCCAGGTTCACCTCTCGGCCTTCGGGATTCACGGTCACGGCTTGTCGGCGGAGCTCGACGACATCTACGGTGTGAGCGGCAACGTCGCGCCGCGCGATCTCCGCTTGTTCGAGGCGTGGGTCGAGCAGCCGATCAGCAGGCTCACGCTCCGCGCCGGCCTCCTGTCCGCGGATCAGGAGTTCATCCTCGCGAAGCACTCGACCGCGCTCCTCAACGCGACTTTCGGGATCATCAGCCAGCTGTCGTACAACTTGCTCGGGCCGGTCTATCCGGTCGCGACACCGGGGGTCAGCGCGCGGCTCGAGCTGGAGGGCTTCACGGCGCGTGCGGCGATCTACGATGGTGACCAGCACAACGATCACGGCGTACCGACCTCGTTGGGGCCGAGCCGCCTCGTGATCGGCGAGCTCGCATTGTACGACCTCGTCCAGGTCGGCGTGTGGCACCACAGCGAGCGCGGCAACGGCTTCTACGCGATCCTCGACCATCAACTCGAGCGCTATCTCGCCGGGTTCGTCCGCTACGGCACGAGCCCGAACGAGTTCGTCTCGCAGTATATCGATGCGGGGATCCGGATCGGGCCCGGGCCGTTTCGCGCGCACGACTTCATCGGGCTCGGCGTCGCGTTCGCGAAGACCGCCGACCGGGCGCTCGGCGAACAGACCGTCTACGAGGCGACGTACCAGGCGCAGTTCGGCTGGTTGACGATCCAACCCGACGTGCAGGTGCTGCTCGAGCACACGCGAACCGCGGAGATCTTCGCGACCCGCGCGACCGTCGTGTTCTAACCGGCGAGTCGTTCGATCTCGGCGCGGAGCAGCTTGTCTTTCGTATCTCCCGCGCACGCGATCAACAGATCGTGGACGGCGGGCTCGTGCTTGAACGTGGCAAGCGCCTCGGCAGCTGCGACCGCATCTTCGGCAGGGCCTGCCCGGATCACCGTCGCGAGCTCGGCGTTCGCGGCATCGCTGCGCAGCAGCGCGAGCGCGAGATAGCCGACCCGATGCCGGCTCTCTTTCGTCGCGCGACTACACCACGCGATCAGCTCACCCGTGGCCTCGGCCACGCGCTGGCTGCCGAGCGCGAGGGCGGCGGCCTCGGCGCGTGCATCCTCGTGCTGGAGGATCGCGATGCAAAAGGTGATCGCGGGATCGCGGCGCAGCCCGAACAAACCATCGAAGCACGCCGCCATCACCTCGCTGTCGTCGGGGCCGAGCGCCAGCTTGAAGCGCAGCGTCGCCGTCGCATCGATCCGACCGCTCTCGCCGAGGCCGCGCGCCGCGCCGATGCGTGCAGGTACCCAGCGATCGGCGAGCATCTCCGCACAGACGTCGAGGCAGTCGGCGCGCAAGAGGTGCACGTGTGCCTGCGCGCAAGCCCCGCGCACCGCCGCACCGAAATCGAAGCGGTTGTTCGGATCGCCTTCGAGCTGCACGAGCGTGAGGCCGCGCTCGAACACGTCCGCGGCCCAGTGATCGAGCGCGTGCAGCGCGATCACGATCGCGAGGCGGCCGGTGCAACCCGGATCGCGCTTCGCCGCGTAGAGCGCATCGAACGCCGCGACGAGCTCCGGAATCGCATCGCGGAGGCCGTGCGTCTCGACCGCCTTGGCGGCCGCGGCGACGACGTAGCCAGGACACGCCTTGAGCTTGAGCGCCATCCGCACCATGTCGGCGGCGTCGGGGCTCGTCGGATCGAGACGCGCCAACCCCGCAACGATCTGATCCATCGACGAGCGCGCCATGAAGCGGTCGCTAACCTAGCAGGCGAGCTGGCCGGAATGAACGATTCGCGTACGCTCGGTGACCTGCGTTATATTGTGGATCCATGAAGATCATCGAGCTCGTTCTCATCGCTGGAACCCTCACCGCGCCGGCGCTCGCGTATGCCGACGACGCCCAGGCCAAGCACGACGCCAAGCAGGCGGCTCACGACGCGAAGGCCAAGGCGGAGCTCGACAAGGCCGACAAGATGCCGCCCCCGCCGGCGCCCGCGAAGAACGCCCCGGCCAAGCCCGCGAAGGACGCCCCGGCGCCCGCGCCCGCGCCCAAGAAGTAGCCTTCGTCTCGACGGCACCTGGCTCCATCTCTAAGTCCAGGTTCTAGACTCCGTCCGAGCACCCGATTACCATCCCGGACGAGGGACGTGCGCGTCATTGCCACAGGTCTCCTCGCGTTGTTTGCGGGGTGCGTCGACGAGTTTCAGGGATCGAACATCCAGTTCGACTTCTCGCCGGCGACGGCTGTTTCGGGCGCGAGCGATCATCTGACGCTCTACGCGTATCAAGACGATCCGTCGGTCGGTCGGTTGTTCGAGCTCCAGCGCTTCGAGATCCACAAGGTCGCGAACCTCGACTCGCCGTGCTTCATTGACGTCGGCGATCACGTGCCTCACGCCGGCCTCCACGTCAGCCAGTACGCGAAGGTGATCGGCAATGATGTCGGCATCCCCGACATCACGAACCCGCCGGCGAATGCGACCGAGCAAGCAAAGATCACCGCGGCGACCGCGGTGCAGCGCCAGAACAATGTCGCGCTCCTGTTCGGGGCCGGAGGCATCAAGGCCGTCACGTCGGCATCGCCGAGTAACTACGGCCTGGTCGCCGCGGATTGCGCGGCCGCCGAAGGCATCCCACCGCCCCGGTGCACCGACGACGTCTCGAACAAACGCCGGCTCGCCGCGTGCCAGCAGGCGTGGGCTGCCGATCCGGCCTTCTACGAAGGCACCGATCGTGTCCTCACCTCGCCGCTCAACGGCACCGCGGCGGGCAACGTCGATGGCACGAACCCGATCAACCTCGCACCCGTCGGTGGCGCGCAGTTCTACATCGACGAGGTCATCACCAACTTCGACGGTTTTGCGCTCTACACTCAGCCTGATGATCAGGCGACGCCCGGTGGCGACCTCGTGCTGTTCGGCACACCGGGGATCCCTACGCGCGGCGTGATCCACGTCCACATGACGAACGCGACGACGCCGTCGCTGTTCGCCGACCTCGCGATCTTCTCCGACCTCGGTCAGGACGATGCCTCGTTCTAGGAGCTCCATGCGCGCAGCACTTCTGATCACCGCCCTGGCGTTTGCACCCGCGTGCAAGAGCGTCGAGTGTGCGAAGGGCACGATCGAGCGCGACGGCACGTGTCAGCCCGCCGACGAGACGACGAGCACCGCGAAGTGCGGCCCGTTCACGATCCTGCAAGGCGAGCAGTGCGTGCCGATGTTCCCGCCGACCACGTGCGATCCGGCGTCGACGACCGCGGACCTCGATTCCTCGACGGGCGTGACCACGTGTATCGGTACCGGCACCGGCGGCGGTTGCAGCGGCGCGTTCGCGTGTCCCGCGCCCGCCTCGGGCAAGCAAACGATCTGCGGTCAGCTCTACAACTTCACCGACAACACCAAGTTCGCCGCGACCGGCGCGACCGGTGCGCAGTGCCCGGCGACCCCGGGCACCTCGGGCCCGTGCGCGCTGCAGATGCTCGCGTTCGATGCGTTCGCGTTCGCTGCCGCACCGACCACCACGGCACCGCAAGCGACGGGCCCGGTGTACATCGACGACTGTGGTCGCTATCGGATCCCCGATATCACGCCGCCGGCGGGGCCGTTCATCGCGCTCGGCATCGACGACGCCGGCCAGCCCTTTGGACCCACGGGCGTGACCGTCACGACCGGCATCGCGGTCCAGCGCGTCGCCGACATGAAGAACACGAACGTCGAGGCGTGGATCGTCGATCAGACCACCGTCGGGACCTGGCAAGCGACCGGCGGACCGATGCTCGCCAACGGCATCTACGCCGCGGTGTTTCGCCAGCACAGCTGCAACTCGGCGGGGACTTGCACCGGCGATGGCTTCGCGAACCAGGCGGGCGTGACGATCACCAAGAGCATGCAGCAACAGCCGGCGAGCGATGCGTACTTCCAGGACGAAGCGGGTCGCTTGCACATCGATACCGCCGCCACGTCGACGTCGCAGAACGGCACCACGCTGTATGCCGGCGCGTCGGTCAGCGACGGGCTCGTGTACTCCGGCACTGGCGGGCTCACCGATACCGCGAACTGCCAGTGGGAGACCCACGCGGCGGCTTCGATTCCAGGGCTCGTGTTCATCCAGACGTTCCGCCCGACCGCTGTCGTGACGCACACGTGCACCGAATAAGCGCTCGCATACTCGTTTCGGTGTTGCTGTTCGTCGGAGCCGCACATGCCGATCCGACCAGCGGTGTCGATGCGGCGCTGTTCCGCCCATCGTACGATCCGAACGGCATCTTCGCCGTCGAAGGTGCGCGGCTGATGGAGGTGCGCGACCTCGCGTTCAAGCTGCTCGCGGGCTACGGCAAGTCGCCGATCACGGTCGCGGTCCCGGGCATCGGCGATGGCGGCAAGGATCACGTGCTCGATTACCTCGTCACCCTCGACATGGTCTTCGGCATGACGATCACCGATCGCATCGCGATCGGGTTCGACGCGGCGGCGTATCGCACGGACACCGCGCCGGGCTACGGGGTGCGCGGGTTGTATGTGGCGAGCTCGGCGACGCCACCGGCCTCGACCGGCCTCATCGCGCTGCGCCCGCTCTCGAACATCGATCCTTCGGCGAGCGGATCGCAGAGCAAGCTCGGCGACGAGCTCGCCGGGCCGCTCGACGCGCGTGTCGCGCTCAAGGTCTCGCTCTATCAAGATCCGACCCTCGCGCTGACCGCGATCGGTACCGTGGTGCTGCCGTTCGGCGACGACGAGATGCTGCTCGGCGATCACGACATCGTCTACGAGCCGAAGCTCGCATTCGAGTGGCGACCCGATCGCTTTCACCAGACTCGCATCGTCGCCAACGCGGCGGCGCGGATCCGCCGGCGCACCGCGCTGGAGAGCTACGACCACACCACGCAGACCGCCGCCGATGCGAAGGTCTTCCTCGACATCGGCTCGGAGGCCGTCGCGGGCCTCGGCGCGATGATCGAGCTGTCGCCACGCATCCTGCTCGGGGCGGAAGCGCAAGCGTTCATCTCGCTGCCCGATGCCTTCGATTACGGCACGTGTACTCGCTACAACGGTGCGCGCTGCGCGACGATCACGAGCGCCGATTACTTCGCGAACACCAAGCGTGGCGATTTCACCGTGCTCGGTGTCGGAGGCCTCAGCGTGCGCGTCGATGCGGATCTCACGGCGCAACTGATGGTCGGCACCGCGCAGGGCGGCGCACGCGGCGACGAGCTCCGGATCACCACCGGCATCGTGTGGGCACCGCAACCCGAGGGTGCCGCGGCACCGGGTCGCAACGATCGAGACGGCGACGGCATTCCGGATTCCGTCGACGCGTGTCCCGACGAGCCCGAAGACAAGGATGGCTTTCAAGACGAGGACGGCTGCCCGGACCTCGACAACGATGGCGACGGGATTCCTGACAAGGAAGATCAGTGCCCGAACGACCCGGAAGACAAGGATGGCTTCCAGGACACCGACGGCTGCCCCGAGCGGGACAACGACAACGACGGCATTCCCGACACGCTCGATAAGTGCCCGAACGATGCCGAAGACAAGGATGGCTTCGAAGACGACGACGGCTGCCCGGATCTCGACAACGACGGAGACGGCATCCCCGACAAAGACGACAAGTGCCCGAACGATCCGGAGACCGTCAACGGGTTCGAAGATGAAGACGGTTGTCCCGACGTGCGCGCGACCACCGGTCCGGAAGAGCGCCCCGATCGCATCGATCTCAAGGGCCAGCCGGTCGCGTTCGATCGCAACAACAAGCTGACGCCTGCCGCGAAGGCGCTGCTCGTCCAGGTCGCCACGATCGTCAAGCAGCGCAAGCTCCCGATCCGCGTCGAGGTCCACACCGCGCTTGGCACCAAGTCGCAGAACGCGCAGGTGATCGCCGCGCAGAAGAAGAGAGACAAACAAGCCGCGCAGAAGCGCGCGACCGACGTCCTCGATTTCTTGATCGGGCAGGGCGTGCCGCAAGCGCAGATCCAGGCGGTCGCGATCGGCTCGGATCGTCCGCTCGGTGCTTCGAACCCGACGGATGCGATCAACGAGCGTGTCGACCTCATCAAAGCGCAGCAGGGGGTGCCGTGAAGAAGGCGCTGCTCTTCGTCCTGCTCGCTTCGACCGCGTCGGCGCAGCCAGTCAGCGACATCGAGGTGCCGGTCGTCGTGATCGATCAAGGCGGTGCGGACTCGGCGTTCGGTCGCACCGACGAAGCGCTCGATCTCGCGAACATCGTGCAGTCCGCCGCGAAGGGCATCACGACGGTGCAAGAGGCACCCGCGATCGTCACGGTCGTGACCTCCGACGAGATCAAGGATCGGCAATTCCAGACCCTCGAAGATCTGATCGATACCGTGCCGGGCTGGTACCGCAGCTCGATCTACTATTCGAATTTTCCGCAGCCGCTCGTGCGCGGTCAGGTCCAGGCCGTCCAGTACCTCCACGACGGCCTCTCGATGTTCGATGTCCAGGCGAACATCCCGAGCATCAACCGCGTGATGCCGCTCGAGCTCGTCAAGCGCGTCGAGATGATCACCGGTCCGGGCGGCGTGTTGTGGGGCTCGAACTCCTTGCTCGGCATCCTGAACGTGATCACGAAGGATGCCGAGGACGTCGACGGGATTGAGGTCGGTGGCGGGCTCGGCGATGGCAAGGGCGATCGCAACATGGCGCGCGCGTACGTCATGGGCGGCAAGGTCGCTGGCAAGCTCAAGGTGTTCGGCCACGCGAGCGTCGAGAGCTATCAGGGCGCCGGCTTCGACATGCCGATCCTGTTCTTCCACGATGCGTTGCCCCAGCCGAACTCGGCGAATATCTACGGCCCGCTGACCGAGACCCACCAAGCGCAGTCGCTGATCGTCGATCTCACGGCGAAGATCACCTACGACAAGCTCCAACTCCGGGTCTCCTTCCCGACCGGAAAGATGTACAAGCCGCTCGGGCTCTCGGGCAATCCGTCCGAGGACTCCGCGAACCCCGCGGATCCGATGAATGTCTCGCAGCTCAATCGCTCCGACACGTTCGATCGTTACGCGGTGCTGGAGTATCGCGATCGGTTCGCGCACGATCGCGCGGGCATCACCGCACACGGGTACGTCCAGCAGTTCGTGCGCGGCTTTGGCCCCCTGCAGGTGCTGACGCCGTCGAAGCTGTTGCCCGGTGGCCTGTCGTTCAACACCGACATCCTCAGCTATCGCTCGGGCATCGCGGTCGATGGCGATGTCGAGGTCGCCAAGAGCGTGCGCGTGCTGTACGGCGTCGAGGCGTTCCGCGAGTGGAAGCCCGCCGACGAGGTCTCGACGCTGCCGAGCCCGTACGACTACAACCGGCTGCCGCTCCTGTGCCCGCGGATCTACGATCCAACGACGATGGCGCTCGCCCAGGTCCCGGGCTGCCCCATCCAGTTCGCCTACCCCGGCGATCGCACGGTGCTCGGCGCGTATGTCGATCCGCAGTGGCGCCCGACCAAGAAGCTGATCCTCGATCTCGGTGGTCGCGTGCAAGTCGCGCCGGGTGCGCTCGGCTCGATCGCGTACGAAGCCACCACCACGATCGCTGGCACGCTGGTGTGGAACTTCATCCCGAACTGGCACTTCAAGGCGAACTATGCGGAGGGCTTTCGTCCACCCGTGTTCGACAACATCCTCTCGAACGGTGAGGGCGTGCAGATCGGTGGCAATCCGAACCTCAAGGTCGAGCAATCCAAGGCGGTGCAGGGCGAGATCAATGCTCGTATCTTCAAGGGCGAGCGCCGGATCCGCGAGCTCTCGTTCCGGATCGACGGTAGCTACACTAAGATCCAGAACGCGATCCAGGTCCAGGCAGGCAACTACCTCAACTCCGGTGATCGCGGCCTGCGCTCCGGCGAGTTCCTCGCGAAGCTCTACCTCCAGGGCGGTCACCGGATCGAGTTTGGTTACACCTACCTGGTGGGCGAGACGACGGACAAGGGCCGCTTGATCTCCTTGCCGCAGAACTGGTTCAACCTCGCGACCGTGTGGAACCTGGTCACGAACAAGCTGACCGCGACGACGAACCTCAAGGTCGCGGGCGCGGCTGAAGATCCGAATCGCCTGGTCGAGTATCGGAACCTCGGCTTCGATGCCATGGGCAACCCGACCGGCACCGTGAGCGTGGCCGCGACCAGCCTCGTGCTCGATCGCTTGCCTCCGATCGCGGAGCTCACGATCGGTCTGCAGTACAGCCCGACTCCGAAATTGTCGATCCGCGCGACGATCTACGACGCGTTGTTCGCGCACGAATATCAGCCCGATCCGTTCGGCGATTACGAGCCGCACCTCGAGTACTTGCCGAACCCCTACGAAGGCTTCCGCGCATATCTCGCTGCGTCGTATCAATACTGAAGGCCCGAGCGCGCCAAAACCATTTAGAGACGGCATTGACACGGCGAGTCATCTGGACCAAAGTTCCTACCGGTCGGTCGGTAGGTATTAGTTATGCCTCATGCCGTGTTAGAAATCATCGGTGAATTCGCGGGTATCGAGCCCGAAGTTGCGGAGCATTCTGCAGCAGGCGGCCAAGCTCATCTACCTCAAGGGGTACGAGGGCACGAGCATGCAGGACATCGCGGATGCCTGCGGCATGACGAAGGCCGGGCTCTACCATCACATCGCGACGAAGGAAGCGCTGCTCCTTTCGATCATGCACTTCGGGATGGATCTGTTCGAGGAGCTGGTCCTCGATCCGGTCCAGGACATCACGGATCCACTTGCGCGCTTGAAGCAGACGATGGCGCGCAACGTCGAGCTCGTCACGAACGACACGACGAAGGAAGTCACGATCATCCTGCACGAGCACTCGACGCTGACCGGCGATGCACAGAAGGCGATCAACGCGCGCAAGAAGGTCTACGTACGGTTCCTCGAGACCGCGTTCGAGCAAGCGATGGCGAGCGGTCAGATTCGCAAGGTCAACTCGACGCTCGCCGCGTTCAGCTTTCTCGGCACGGTGCTGTGGATGTACAAGTGGTACCGCTCCGACGGTGCGCTCACGCCTCAACAGCTGGCCGACGGCATCGGCGATCTGTTCTTCAAGGGACTCGAACCCACTCCTTAGGTGAGGCTTGAGGAGCCAACGAGGGTTGGCTCCTGTGAGGGGTTGGCTCCTGTGAGGAGCCAACAAGGGTTGGCTCCTGGAGCCAACAAGGGTTGGCTCCTGTGAGGAGCCAACAAGGGTTGGCTCCGGAAGTTGGGATCGACGCGATGGCCGTCGCTATACCGCGCCGCTACATCGCGCTCGCCGATCTCGCAGCCGCGCGTGACGTCGAGCCCGCGAAGTACACCCAGGGCCTGGGCGCGATCGAGATGGCGATCGCGGATCCGAGCGACGACCCGCTTCGGCGGCGAGCGATACGGTGTCCTCGCTCGG
>JANXOP010000324.1 GCA_025357755.1 Kofleriaceae bacterium
GCTACTCGGCGCGTTACCGCTTACCGAGACGGGACTTGCACCCGCTGGATCTTCACAGCATGACGCCGGGTTTCCGCCGGGATCCCCAGCGAAGTTTCCGTCGTCTTCACGACGCACCACCTCGCGACGGTAACAAGTCCACGCTGGCAAGGACGGGCAACTCGCACCTCGCACACATCGGTGCGTGCCAGGATCACGATCTGGCGAAGCGCCCCGTCAGCTAGTCTTCGCCGCTGCCGCGCCGCGCCGTCTTGATCTTCGCATGATGGCGCTTGTCGGCGACCCGCCGCCGCTTCGCACCCTTCGAGACCTTCGTCGCGCGGCGATGCTTCGGACGGATCAACGCGGAGCGCACGATCAGCGCGAGCTTGCCGAGCGCGTCTTCGCGATTCTTGGCCTGATCGCGGGTCAGCGTCGAGGTGACGATCAGCGCGCCTTCGCTCGACAGCTTCTTCGCGAGCTTCGCGAGCAGCCACGCGCGATCGTCGGCGGACAGCGCCGAGGATTCGCCCGGATGCCAACGCAGATCGACCTTCGTCGAGACCTTGTTGACGTTCTGGCCACCCGAGCCGCCGGATCGGGCGAACGCGACCTCGAGCTCGCTGCCCGGGATCGTTAGTCCCGGTTGGATGACAAGATCGCGCACGGCACCACGTCAGGGGCTCGTGATCGACTTCTTCGAACGCTTCTTCGGCGGAGCCTTCTGCGCTTCTTCGTACACGCGAAGCTCGGTCTCGGCCGTGGTCTGCACGGCTTCGAGATACAGCGAGGTCAACGCGATGTGATCACCGCGAAGTGCCTCGTAGTAGCGCTGGCGATCGATCGAGTGGATGATCGCGATCGGATAGCCGCCCTCCTGGAGGAGCTGGTTCGAAGCGATGCGGATCGTGCGGCCCGATTCCTTCGCCCACGGAAAGATCGCCATGAACCGCGAGTGCAGCGTGGCGACCTTCTCGATCACGTGAAGGTCCTTGGTCGCGGGCTCGTCGATCCACTCGCCGAGCTTACGCATCGCCGGGAGGATTTTCTCGGGCGCGGCGATGTCGTGATAGTAGAGCCGATGGAGCGGGTTCTCCTTGCGGAAGGGCAGGCCCTTGGCCTTCTCCTCCGGCGCGAGGATCGAATAGAGCTCCCGGATCGTATCGAGCTTGAACGGCTTCTTCTTGTTCGCCGCCTCACCCGCCGCGTGGTTACACGCGTCATCGAAGCGACGAATCTCTTCGTAGCTCGGGATCAGCGACGGATCGCTGATGATGCTCGGATCGACAGCGGCCTTGATCTCGCTGTAGCTCAGGACTTCGCCTTCGAGCGCGGCGTCGTGATGGATGAGCGAGATCCGGAGCCGGTTGTTGAACTCGGTGCGTGCGACCTGGTTCGCGTTCGGCAAGACCTGTCGCCACGCAGTCACGGTGCGTTCGACCTCGCTGAAGCGAGCATCGATATCTTCGGTTTCTTTGTACCTAAGCACCTTTAGACCTCTTTTCGAGCCGGTGGAGTCTAGTGGACACGATCCGGATCGTCAAGTTTGGAGAACGACATTTCCTTACATCTAATTGCACACCAATTGCAAATGATCCGCAAGATTTCTGCAACTTGCGCTGATCCCGTGGTAGCCAAGCCACGCGTGAGCTTCGTCCACGAGTCGGTGCTCGTCGCAGAGGTGCTGGAGTACCTAGCCCCACGAAATGGTGGGGTTTATTGCGATGGGACGGCGGGTGGTGGCGGCCACCTTTCGCACGTCCTCGCGGTGGCTGGAACCCGCGCCGTCGGCATCGATCGCGACGCCATGGCGCGCGAAGCGGCGGCCCGAAAACTCGAGCCGTTTGGAGATCGCGTCCAGCTGGTCGCCGGGCGGTACTCCGAAATGCCCGCACTGCTGGCGTTGGTGGGGATCACCCGTGTCGACGGAATCCTGCTGGATATCGGGGTCTCCTCGCCTCAGCTCGATCTCGCCGAGCGCGGGTTCTCGTTCATGAAGGAGGGCCCGCTGGACATGCGCATGGATCCCTCCAAGGGCCAGACCGCGCTCGAGCTGATCGCGGACCTCGAGGTCGAGGCGCTCGGATCGATCATCAAGGAGCTCGGGGAAGAGCGCCACGCCTTCCGCGTCGCTCGCGCGATCAAGCAAGCGTACGAGGCGGGCGCGCTCCACACGACGATCGAGCTGTCCGCGGTGATCGCTGGCGTCATCCCGATGCGCGAGCAACGCGAGTCGAAGATCCATCCAGCGACGCGCACGTTCCAGGCGCTGCGCATCGCGGTCAACCAGGAGCTCGACGAGCTCTCGACCTTCCTCGATGTCTTCCCAGATCTTCTCGCACCCGGGGGGCGGTGCGTGGTGATCAGCTTTCACTCGCTCGAGGATCGGCTGGTCAAGAATGCCTTCCGCGATCTCGAGTGGACGACCTCCCTACCGGAGCGCTTCGCGATCCAGGAGGGCGAACGCGTGCATCCCGTGGTCGAGGTGCTGACCCGAAAGCCCGTGTCGGGTGGTGAGGCGGAGGTCGCGCGCAATCCACGGGCGCGATCGGCGCGGCTGCGCGCGTGTGTGCGGACGTCGGCGCCGAACCAGCCCATCAAGAAATGACCTGGGACCTGCGCGCCCGTACAGCTACTCGAAGCGCCTTAAAAATTGCCACGTGAAGGCGGCGGCTGTGTAGTGGACCGACGTTGATGAGCGCGAGCAGCGGAAACGAAGTGACGGACGCGGAGCTCGAGTGACGCCGTCGGCATCGCTCTATCGGATCTTCAAGCGCCCGGCACTCGCCGACGGGGTCGCTTCGGTGCGCCTCGTGGTGATCGTGATGGTCGCGCTCGCGGTCGCGTTGACCACCGTCGGCGTGATCCGCGTGACTCGTCAACACGAGGTCTTGAGCCTCGGCTACAAGCTCTCGAAGCGCAACGAGCAGGTCAAGCAGCTCGCCGAGGTTCGCCGACGCCTCGAGCTCGAGCGCGCGACGCTCAGCGCGCCGGATCGGATCCGTCGTCTCGCGACCCAGCTCGGCATGACACCCGTCGCCCCGGATCGCATTCGCATCGTGACCGCTGAAGCCGCGGGCTCGCCGATCAAGATCGCGAAGCAACCGTGACGAAGATCAAGCCGATGACGCCGGGCGTATCGAGCGGCGCTCGCACGCGCGCGTATCTCGCAGGCACCGTCGTGGCGTTCGGGCTCTTCGGCCTCGGCATGCGCGCGTGGGCGGTCCAGATCGACAACGGCGACAAGTATCGCGCCCTCGCCGAGCGCCAGCACGAGATGCGCCTCGACATCCCCGCGCCGCGCGGCAACGTCCTCGATGCGCACGACCAGCCACTCGCGGTGAGTGCGGATGTCGATTCGATCTGGGCAAATCCTCATGACGTTCGCGATGTCCAGGCGACCGCCGAGAAGCTCGCCGTGATGATCGGCACCGACGCGACGACGCTCGAGGCCAAGCTCGCGGGTGATCACCGATTCGTGTGGTTGGCGCGTCACGTCGAGAGCGATGTCGCCAAGCAGATCGCCGCCGCGAAGCTGCCCGGCATCGAGGTCGCGCGGGAGCCCCGGCGCTGGTATCCGGCAAGGTCGATCGCGGGGCCGGTGATCGGGCGCGCCGATATCGATGGCAAAGGTCTCGATGGCATCGAGCTCGCGATGAACGAGCTGCTCGCCGGCAAGCGCACCTCGGGGAGCGCGCTGCGCGATGCGAAAGGGCACACGATGCTCGCCGATGGCATCGCCGCGGCGCAGCCGGGCTCGACGGTGCAGCTCACGCTCGATCGCAGCATCCAGGCGATCGCGGAGTCCGCACTCGCCGACGCAGTCGCGACGAACAAGCCGAAAGCTGGCGTCGCCGTGGTGCTCGAGATCGGGACGAGCCACGTGCTCGCGATGGCGAGCTACCCGACGTACGATCCGAACTCGGGCGAATCGCACGGCGCGCGCAACCTGCCGGTCACGGATGCGTTCGAGGCCGGCTCGGTGATGAAGATCTTCTCGGTCGCCTCGGCGCTCGAGAATGGCGTGGTCCAGCCCGACACCGAATTCCAGATCGGTAGCGCGGTCTACGTCGGTGGCCGTCCGATCACCGATCACACGTTCGATGCGTACCTGACGACCACCGGCATCATCAAGCGATCGTCGAACATCGGCGCGGCAAAGATCGCGCTGCTCCTCGGTGCGGAGCGATTGTACGACGGGCTCAAGCTGTTCGGGTTCGGCACGCGTACGAGCATCGAGCTCCCGGGCGAGCGCCTCGGCATGCTCCGCAACGGCAAGAACTGGCGCGACATCGATCTCGCCCACATCGCGTTCGGCTACGGCGTGACCGTGACCCCGCTCCAGATCGCGGGAGCCTTGGCCTCGATCGGCAACCACGGCATGTACCGCGAGCCGCGCATCGTCGGTGAAGTCCGCGATGGCGAAGGCAACGTCACCTATCGTGGCGAGGGCACCGAGCACCGTGCCCTCTCGGAGAAGACCGCTGGCCGGATGATGAAGATGCTCGAGGCCGTGTTCGACAAGGACGTGCTCGGCAAGGGCGGCGGGACGGCGAAGGATCTCAACGTCGTCGGCTTCAAGTGCGCCGGCAAGACCGGTACCGCGTACAAGTTCGATCCGGTCACCCACTCGTACGGTAATAAAGATCACTACGTGAGCTCGTTCGCCGGCATCGCACCCGCGGATCATCCGCGCCTCGCGGTGGTCGTGATGATCGACGATCCGACCGGCCCCGATCACTACGGCGGCTCGGTCGCGGGTCCAGTGTTCGCGAAGATCGCGAGCGAATCGCTGCGCTACCTCGGCGTTCCCGGTGAAGCCGCGCCCCCGCCCCCGGTCGTCCCGGGTGCGACGAAGCCGGTTCCAAAGCCGGTCAAGCCCGTGGTGGTCGCGCCCTCCACGGAGCCCCGCGAGGTCGAAGAGGTCGAGGCACCTGCGGTGGTCGTGCCGAGCTTTATCGGCCTCGGCGTCGGCAAGGCGCTGGATCGCGCCCGGGAGCTTCACCTTCCGGTGGAGGTGATCGGAACCGGCCGCGTGATCGCGCAGGATCCGCCGGCCGGCCCGGGTGCGAGCTTCACCAAGCTCACACTCCGGTTTTCCGACGAGACACGCGGCATTCACTAGCCTTGCCACCGTGCACGAAATCGGTGAGGCTGCGCGTTCTATCGGCATGACCCTGCGGCAGCTCATCGACGGTCTTGAAGGCGCTCGCTTGATCGGCGATGGCGACATCGAGGTCCGCGGCGTGCGCGACGATTCGCGTCAGATCCAACCCGGCGACCTGTTCGTCGCGGTGCGTGGATTAACCTCGGACGGGCACGCGTTCCTCGATACCGCGGTCGAGCGCGGCGCGGTCGCGGTCGTGGTCGAGCGCGAGCTCGAAGGTTCGAAGGCGCGCCTCCGCAAGGCCGGGAGCGATCCGAACGCACCGCTGCCCACCGTCGTGATCGTGCCTTCGAGCGTGCGCGCGCTCGCCCTCCTGACCGCGCAGTTCTACGGCAATCCCGCGCGCGACCTCACGCTGATCGGCGTGACCGGGACGAACGGCAAGACCACGACCACCTACCTGGTCGAGGCGATCCTGCGCGCCGCCGGTAAGCAGGTCGGCGTGATCGGTACCGTCGAGATCCGGTACGGCACGACGGTCATCCCGGCGAGCTACACCACGCCCACGCCCGAGATCCTGCACTCCGCCTTCGCGCAGATGAAGCAGGCCGGGGTCACGCACGTCGTGATGGAGGTGACCTCTTCGGCGCTCGCGCTCGATCGCGTTGTCGGGTTGCAGTTCCAGGTCGCCGCATTCTCGAACCTCACGCAGGATCACCTCGACGTCCACGGATCGATGGAGGCGTATCAGCGCGCGAAGGCGCTGCTCTACTCGACCTACCTCGCGCCCGGTGGAGTCGCGGTCGCGAACGTCGACGATCCGGTCGGCGAAGCGATGCTCGATGCCGCGAATGTCGAGACCAAGCTCGGCGTCTCGACGGACTCCTCGAGCTCCGCGAATGTCCGCGTGCTGCACGCCGAATCGACCGTGAAGGGCATCCGCGCGCGGATCGCCACACCGACCGGGCTCGTCGAGATCGTCTCGCACCCGCTGATCGGCGCGTACAACGTACAGAACCTAGCGCTCGCCGTGGCGATCGCGGAGGCGCTCGCGATCCCACACGACGCGAGCGTCGCCGGCCTGCTCGATACCGCACCTCCGGGCCGCGTCCAGCGCGTCGAGAACGACGTAGATCTCGACGTGTTTGTCGATTACGCGCACACGCCCGATGCCCTGCGCAATGTCCTTCAAGCGCTGCGCCCGCTCACGAAGCGACGCCTGATCTGCGTGTTCGGCTGCGGCGGCGATCGCGATCCGACGAAGCGGCCGAAGATGGGCGCGGCGGTCGCCGAGCTCGCCGATCTCGCGATCATCACGAGCGACAACCCGCGCACCGAAGATCCGCGCGCGATCATCGATGCGATCCTGCCGGCCGTTGCCAGGCCGTTCTTCGTCGATCCGGATCGCCGCGTCGCGATCCGCGCCGCGATCGCCGAAGCGACGCCCGGTGATGTCGTCGTGATCGCCGGCAAGGGTCACGAGGACTATCAGATCATCGGCAAGCAGAAGCACCACTTCGACGATCGCGAAGAGGCGCAGGCCGCGATCGCCGAGCGCGAGCACCGCTCGATCGTCGGCCTGGCGGGCGATGCCGAGGGCGTCCTCACCGGCGAGCCGAACCTCGCGATCGATCGGATCGTGATCGATTCGCGCCACGCCGCACCGGGCGCGCTGTACGTCGCGATCCGCGGCGAGAACCACGATGGCCATCGCTTCGCGCCCGATGCGATCAAGGCAGGAGCCATGGCCGTGATGGTCGATCACGAAGGTCGCCAGTGGGCACCGGCGTTGAAGCCACAGCTCGCGAAGGGCCTCGAGGCCGCGGCGATCGAGGTCGGCGATACCCGCATCGCTCTCGGCAAGCTCGCGAAGGCGCATCGCCGTGCGTGGGCGAAGAAGATCGTAGGTATCACCGGCTCGGCCGGCAAGACCACGACGAAAGAGCTCACTCGCTCCGCGCTCGCGATGGCCGCGACCACGCTCGCTGCCGAGGGCTCGCTCAACAACGAGACCGGCGTGCCGCTCACGCTGCTCGGGCTGCGCTCGTTCCACGAGTACGGCGTGATCGAGATGGGCATGCGCGGTCCGGGGCAGATCGAGTACCTCACGAAGCTCGCCGAGCCCGATGTCGCGGTGGTCGTCAACGCCGGCACGGCGCACATCGAATTGCTCGGATCGACCGAGGCGATCGCGAAGGCGAAGGCGGAGATCTGGTCGGGCCTCAAGCCGCACGGCACGATCGTGCGTCCCGTCGATGATCAGCGGCTCGAAGGTTACGCGCGCGCGTACCAACCGCACGCGCGGCACGTCACGTTCGGCGAGCTCGAGGGCGCGGATATCCGGCTCGTCGAGTACACGCCGCTCGATGCCGGCGGCCAGGTCACGCTCGACGTGTTCGGCGAGCGCAAGCAGCTCGTGCTCCAGCTCGTGGGTCGCCACGCCGCGATCGATGCGTGCGCGGCGCTCGGCGCTGCCCATGCGGCCGGTGCTTCGATCGAGCAGGCCCTCGCAGGGCTCGCGCGAGCGCGGCCTCCGGCGATGCGCGGCGAGATCGTCGAGGTCGGTGGCCGCAAGGTGATCGTCGATTGCTACAACGCGAATCCCGCCTCGATGGCCGCGGCGCTCCACACGCTCGCCGAGCGAGCGCGCGGCGTGCCGGCGATCGCGGTGCTCGGCGACATGCTCGAGCTCGGTGATCACGCGCCGCTCGCGCACCGCGAGGTCGGCGAGCTCGCGAAGCTGCTCGGCATCCACGTGATCGCGATCGGCGAGTACGCGAAGACCGTGATCGCTGCGGCGGGTGGTCAGCTCGCGGCAGATCCGAGCGAGGCCGCAGAGCTCGCACTGTCGCGCACGGAATCGGGCGGGTGGATCCTCCTCAAGGCGTCACGAGGGATGCGGCTCGAGCGCGTCCTCGATGCGATGAAAGAGCAGACGCTGTAATGCTGTTCCACCTGTTCTACGGCAGCCTCGGCGAGCACGTGCGCTGGTTGCGCGTGTTCGGCTACACCTCGTCGCGCATCCTCGCTGCGGCGATCACCGCGCTGTTGCTCTCGTTCATCCTCGGCCCGTGGTTCATCGAGAAGCTCAAGGCGCGCCAGATCGGCGAGACGATCCGCACCGACGGTCCCGAGACCCACAAGAAGAAGGCCGGCACGCCCACGATGGGTGGTTCGCTGATCTTGTTCTGCCTCGCGGTGTCGACCCTCCTGTGGTGCGACCTCCGCAATCAGTTCGTGTGGCTCACGCTGATGGTCACGGTCGCGTTCGGGGCGATCGGCTTTGCCGACGACTACATCAAGGTCGCGAAGAAGAACAAGAAGGGCCTCTCCGGCAAGCTCCGCCTCGTCCTCGAGTTCGCGATCGCCGGTGGCGCGATGGCATACCTGTTCTACTCGAACACGATGAGCCCGGAGATCCGGCTCCAGTTCCAGCTGCCGTTCACCGATTTTCGCCACACCGCACTGGAGCTGCCGGCGTGGATCTACGTGATCGTGGGCTCGGTCGTCGTCGTCGGTGCCGCGAACGCGGTGAACTTCACGGACGGGCTCGACGGGCTCGCGATCGGTCCCTCGATCATGAATGCCGGCACGTTCCTGGTGTTCGCGTACATCGCAGGCACCACCGCGACGATCGTCGTGAAGGGCCAGGAGCAGACGATCGCGGAGTATCTCCACGTCGCGCACATCAATGGCGTCGAAGAGCTCGCGGTGTTCTGCGCCGCGCTGTTCGGAACGGGCATAGGGTTCCTCTGGTACAACACCTATCCCGCGCAGGTGTTCATGGGCGATGTCGGCGCGCTCTCTCTCGGTGGCGCGATCGGCATGCTCGCGGTCCTCACGAAGAACGAGCTCGTGCTGCTGATCGTCGGCGGCTTGTTCGTCGTCGAGGCGCTGTCCGTGATCATCCAGACTGGCGTGTTCAAGGCAACGAAGCGGATCGAGAACGGCAAGGTGGTCGGCAAGCGCGTGTTCGCGATGGCGCCGATCCATCATCACTACGAAAAACGCGGCTGGGACGAGCCGAAGATCATCGTCCGGTTCTGGTTGGTCTCCGCGCTGCTCGCGCTGATCGCGCTCGGCACGCTCAAGCTGAGGTAGCGATGAATCTCGAAGGTAAAACCGTTGTCGTCGTCGGGCTCGCACTGACCGGCGTCGCGGTCGCGAAGTTCTGCGTCAGCCGTGGCGCGACCGTGATCGTCACGGACAAGAATCCTGCCGATAAGCTCGCCTCGCAGATCTCGCTGCTCGAGGGTACGCCGGTCACCTACCAGCTCGGCGGGCACGAGCTGGCCTCGTTCACGAGCGCGGACCTCGTCGTGATGTCTCCCGGCGTGCCGACGCTGCCGGAGATGACCGCGGCGCGCAAAGCGGGCGTCGAGGTGATCGCGGAGATCGAGCTCGCGTATCGCTTTCTCGATCCGCACGCGACGGTCATCGCGATCACCGGCACGAACGGAAAATCGACGACGACCGCGCTCACCGGCGTGCTGTGCGAAGCCTCGGGCCGGCCGACGTTCACCGGCGGCAACCTCGGCAACATGCCGATGATCGCAGCGGTCGATCATCCCGCGAATTCTCCGGGGGGCATCATCGTCGTCGAGGTCGCGGCGTTCATGCTCGAGAACTGCGTGAAGTTCCGCGCGCACGTCGGCATCCTCACGAACATCACCGAGGATCACCTCGACCGGTTCGGCACGATGGAGCGCTACGCCGAGATGAAGGGCCGGATCTGGGATTTCCAGCGCTCGGACGACATCGCGATCGGCAACGCGGCGGATGCGTGGGTGATGAAGGAGTCCGAGGGCATCCCATCGCACTTCTACAGCTTCGATTCGCGGCCCGGCGCGCAAGCCGCACGCGGTGCGTTCGTTTCGGCGGATCGCAAGGAGCTCGTGCTGATGCTCGCCTCCGAGCGCGAGCGCGGCGGCGTCGACCCCGAGCGCGATGATGGAGAGAGGTTTCCCGTCGACGATCTCGTGATCGTTGGCAACCACAACCTGGAGAATGCGATGTGCGCATATCTCGCGGCGCGGTCGATCGGCGTGACCCACGAGCAGGTGCGCGAGGGCGCGAAGCAGTACCGCCCGCTGCCGCATCGCATGGAGCTCGTCGGCGACAAGGCGAACATCTACTACTACGACGACTCGAAGGGCACGAACGTCGCTTCGGTCGCGGCCTCGGTGCGCGGCTTCCCCCGCCCGCTCGTGTTGATCGCCGGCGGCGTCGACAAGGGCGGTTCGTACACGCCGATGCTCGAGGCGCTCGATGGCACGTGCAAGGGCATCGTCTTGATCGGTGCCGCAGGCCCGCTGATCGACGAGGCCGCGAAGCAGCACGGCGTGCCGTATCCGGTGATCTACGCGAGCGACATGCACGATGCGGTCGCGCGCGCGACCGCGCTCGTCGGCCCCGGCGATGCGGTCGTGCTCTCACCCGCGTGCGCGAGCTACGACATGTTCCAGAACTACGGTCATCGTGGGCGCGTGTTCCGCGAAGCGGTGTCCGCGGTCGGCGCGAAGCGGCTCGACGTATGAGGTGGTCTGCGACCCGCGCCGGCACGACCACCGCGATCGCGGTGGCGGTCGTGTTCGTCGTGGTGATGACCGCAGTGTTCGCGACGACCGATCGGTCGGATCCGAACGCCGTGGGTCGGATGGTGGGCCGCGCCGCCGTGCCGGTCGCGGCGATCGCCTGGCTGATCGGCTACGCGGTGCTGTCGATCCGGCTCCGCAAGAAGAAGTGATACCGTCAGCGCATGCGCTGGCTCGCCTTGGTTTTGCTCGCTGCGTGTGGTGGATCCTCGGCGAGCGATCGGCCGCCTCCGAAGCGTCCGAATAACGAGCTCCTCGTCGGTGAGTTCGAGCGTCGCCCACCCGATGGCACCACGATCGCGCGGTTCCAGGGCGATGGCACGATCACGGTCGCACACGACAAAACATCGCTCGACCGGAAGAACCTCGCGGTTGGCAAGTTCACGATCGAGAACGATCAGCTGACCCTCACCTACGACAGCGGCGAGATGTGCAAGCCGGGTGAGACCGGTACCTACAAGGTCGTGGTCTCGAAGATCGGCATCCGCTTCACGAAGGTCGATGACTCGTGCGAGACCCGCGCGAAGATCGACGGCCAGACCTGGTATCGCGTCAAGTAGCGGGCTAGCGAGCGTACTTGGCTCGACGTTCGCCGGCGCGCGTGGGTAGCCCCAGGATCTGCTCCACGCGGAGCTCGATCTCGTCGAAGGGCTCCGCACAGATCGCGTCTCCTCGGTCGAACATCTCGATCATCTCGTAGCGTTTCGCCCGAGGCATACACCGGTAGACCTCCAGGGCGGACGCGTTCGCATCGAAGAGCCAGACGTTGCGAACGCCAACCTTCGCGTAGAGCGGCAACTTCCGAAACCGATCGAGCTTCTGGGTCGAGGGCGAGAGTCCCTCGCACACCCAATCGGGTGGCTCGGTAAGGAACTTCATCTTCCTGATGTCCTTTGGCGCACGCTCGATCCGCCACGCCGCGATGTCGGGAACGACCACGTCCTTGCCGAAGTGCAGCTCGGGCTCGTTCAGGAAGTACCAACCGCCGGGGCCGCCTCCGTGGCCGAGGTCATACGCATACGTGAGCAAGGTTCCCAGCACGGTCATCGATCGCGCGTGCGGCACCGCAGGGCGAGGAGACAGGTAGAGCTCACCGTCGACGATCTCGGCCACCACGTGCTCGGGCGCATCGAGCACGTCCTGGTACGTCGCCGTCCGCCGCTTGATCACCTCGACCATCGACCAGAGTTTAGCTGATCGGTCCGACGGAGAAACCCGAGAAAAAACTGGCCCGCACCTCCGGCGCACTCGAAATTCGAGGTTCGGGATGTCTGTCCTCCAGCAGCTGGTCGAGCGAGTCAAAGCGGTGCGCCCGCCGTGGCGTCGTCACGACGATGAGAAGCTGCCCGCGGCCGCGCAGCTCGTCGCCGTCCAGCACCCGAGCGCGACGCTGCCCGAGCGGCCGTACGATCTGTGGTTGCTCGCGGTCGTGCTCGGCCTGCTCGGCATCGGCACGATCGAGATCTATTCGGCGACCGCGGCCGATGCGCTCGTGCACTACGGAGATTCGTCGCACTACCTCGAGCGCCAGATCGGCTACGTGCTGTGTGGCGCGGTCGGGATGTGGGTCGGCTCGGGCATCGATTATCGCAAGCTCAAGAGCTGGACGTATCCGATGCTGTTCGGCTCGCTGTTCTTGCTCGCGGTCGCGCTCGCGATGCACTCGAAGAACGGCGCGAAGCGCTGGATCCCGCTCGGCCCGCTCACGTTCCAGCCGGTCGAGGTCGCGAAGCTCGCGCTCGTCACCTACATGGCGAGCTCGCTCGGTCGCAAGGCCGATCAGGTCAAGACGTTCACGATCGGCTTCGTGCCTCACCTCGTGGTGTGCGGCGTGATGATGGCGCTGTTGCTCAAGCAGCCCGACCTCGGCTCGTCGCTGGTCCTCGGCGCGACGACGCTCGGCATGCTCTTCATGGCGGGCGCGCGGATCTCGTACATCACGGTCGCGGTGCTCGGCGCGGCGCCCGTCGCGTACCACCTCGTCGTCGGGACGCCTTGGCGGTTGCAGCGCATCCTCGCGTACTTTAACCCCGAGGCGTTCGCGAACAAGGAGGGCTATCAGGGCGTGCAGGCGCTGACCGCGGTCGGCTCCGGCAAGCTCACCGGCCTCGGCCTCGGTGGCGGCCACCAGACGCTCGGCTTCATGCCCGAGGCGCACAACGACTTCATCATCGCGCCGATCGGCGAGGAGCTCGGCTGGATCGGTATCGCGATCGTACTCGCGCTGTTCGGGATCTTGATCTGGCGCGGCCTGCGCGCGGCGCTCGGCGCGCGCGACGTGTTCGGTGGATACCTCGCGTTTGGCATCACGCTGCTGTTCGGGCTCCAGGCGCTCTTCAACGTCGGCGTCGTCCTCGGCATCGTGCCGAACAAGGGCATCACGCTGCCGCTCGTGAGCTACGGCGGCAGCTCGCTGATCGTGACCATGTTCCTCGTCGGCCTGTTGTTCAATGTCGGGCGCCGGCCCGAGCGCAAGGCCGCCGAGCGCGAGCTCGCGCAGCGCGAACCGGTGCGGAAGAAACGCGTGCGCGTGCGCGTTCTGGCCGCATGAGACACGCGCCATGAGGCTGGTGATCGCGGGCGGCGGGACGGGCGGCCATCTGTTTCCAGGGGTCGCGGTAGCCGAGGAGCTGCGCGCGCGCGAACCGAGCGCCGAGATCACGTTCGTCGGGACCAAGCGCGGCATCGAAGCGCGCGTGTTGCCCGACCTCGGCTGGCCGCTCGAGCTGATCGAGGTCAGCGGGCTCAAGACCGTCGGCGTGCTCGGCGCGATCCGTGGCTTGTTCCGCCTGCCGAAAGCGTGGTGGCAGGCGCGGTCCCTGTTGAAGCGGCTGCAGCCCGATGCCGTGATCGGCGTCGGTGGATACGCGTCGGGGCCCGTGGTGTTTGCCGCGAAGCTGCGCGGGATTCCGACCGCGATCTGCGAGCAGAACTCGATCCCTGGCCTGACGAACAAGATCCTCGGCCGGCTCGTGCGCCGCGTCTTCTTGTCGTTCGAGACGTCCAGGCCATTCTTCAAGCCGGCCAAGATCGTGATGACCGGTAACCCGGTGCGCCGCGATCTCCTCGCGCGCCTGCAGGCTCCCACCACCCCTCATCGCGGCGCGCTTCACGTGCTGGTCAGCGGCGGATCGCTCGGCGCGGTCGCGGTGAACGAGCTCGCGGCGAACGCCCTGATCGAGCTCGCGAAGGATCACGAGCTCGAGATCACGCACCAGACCGGCGAGAAGGATCGCGAGATCACGGCCGCGCGCTATCGCGAGGCCGGCGTCACCGCCGACTGCCGCGCGTTCA
>JANXOP010000328.1 GCA_025357755.1 Kofleriaceae bacterium
TGACCGATGACGGCAAGCTCAATCAGCGAATCACCGATCCGCGGTTCAAGGCTCCGAAGATCTATCTCGCGCAGGTCGAGGGCACGATCGCCGAGGACGCACTCGTCCAGCTACGCGCAGGCGTCACGCTCAACGACGGGCTGACCCTGCCCGCCCAGGCACGCGCACTCGAACCACCGGCCTGGTTGTGGCCACGCACGCCGCCGATCCGGGTCCGGAAGACCGTACCGGATGCGTTCCTGGAGCTGACGATCCGCGAGGGTCGCAATCGCCAGGTTCGGCGCATGACCGCGGCCGTCGGCTTACCGACGTTACGGCTCGTGCGAACTGCGATCGGCCGTTGCACACTGGACGGGCTCGCGCCAGGCGAGTGGCGAGAGGTCCCTACATCTCTCGTGGCAACCTGACGGCGATTTCGTTGTCGAACCCTTAGACCTACGATCCGACTGGCGCGTGGAATGTTGATGCTATCTTAGGTCTTTGGAACCTCGGGGGAGCCATGGCGACACGTACTGATACCTCGGTGATCCAGCGGTTGATCGGCCAGACCCGTCGACGGATCCGTCTGCAATGGGCACTCGAGGGCGCGGTCACGGCCACGATCGCGGCGGCCGCGCTCGCCCTGGTCTCGGTGGTCGCGGTGCGCAGCGCGTGGATCCAGCCGAACCTCGGCATCGCGCTCCTGGCGCTCGCTGGCCTCGTGATCATCGGCGGCGCCGTCTACAAGGGTGCGCGTCATCTCGATGACGAGCGCGTCGCGCGCCGCATCGATCGTGCCTCGAACCTCTCGGACCGGCTGTCGACCGCGATCGCGTTCCACGACGTGCTCGCTGACAAGCGTGTCCCCGAGAGCGAGCAGCAGACCGAGGAGATGATGGAGCTCGCGATCAAAGACGGCGTCCGCGCCGCGGCCCGCGCGAACATTCGCGCAGCGGCACCGTTCGCGACGCCGAAAGATCTGCCCGCCGCGTGTGGCTTCCTCGCGATCTCGGCCCTGGTCGCGGGCCTCGCGCTACCCGCGACCGTCGAGCGCCAACCCCATATCGTCGCCGTGACGCCCGACCACATCGCCGCCGGCAAGGTCGTCACGATCACCGGCACCGATCTGCTAGCCGGCATGCAACGCCCGAAGCCAGGCGCGACCCCGTACATCCCGCCCGATGGCTCGGTCGCGATCGGCACACCCGCGAAGTCGCAGCCGGTCAAGATCATGGACTGGACCGAGAACCAGATCACGGTCGAGGTCCCACGCAACGTCACGATCGGCGAGCAACAATTGCTCGTGTTCCGGCCATGAAGCGGTTCGCCATCACCGTCGCGATCCTCGCGGCTGGCGGCTTCGGCTGCCAGGAGCCCCAGGTCACCAGCACCGGTCACGTCCAGACGATCAAGCTCACCGTCGTCGACACGAAGGATCAGGCCTTTCACAAGGAAGGCGCCGTCGAGCTCTCGCCCGACGAGCAGGCCTACATCAAGGCGCTGCTCGCCGAGCTTCACGATGCCGCGATCCGCGAGAAGGTGCCCGAGCTCGAGGACTTCACCAAGGCGATCGAGAAGGCGCTGACGCAGGCCGAGAACGGCGAGATCACGAAAGAACAGCTGCTCGACGATCTCGCGAAGGCCGAAGACGCGCTGAACAAGAATAACGAACAGAAGCAAGACGAGGTCGACAAGCAACTCGATGCCGTCGCGGCCGAGCTCGGCAAGGAAGCGACGACGAAGGACATCGCCGACGCGCTCAAGAAGAAGGATCTCGCGAAGGCCAAGGAGGAGCTGGAGAAGCTCGCCGAGAAGCTCGCGACCAAGCAGCTCGACGACAAGCAGAAAGAGGAGCTCCAGAAGAAGCTCGACCAGGTCGCCAAGCTGATGGACAAGCAGGACAAGCAGGATCAAGACAAAGATCAGAAGCAACAGGACAAGCTCAAAGAAGAGATCCGTCGGCTCGAGAAGCAGAAGCAAGAAGCCAAGACCGAGCAGCAGCGTCAGGAGTCCGAGCGCCGACTCGAAGACAAGCAGCGCGAGCTCCAGAAACTCCAGAAGGATCAGGACGAGAAAAATCAGTCCGATCAGCGCAAGGCCGTCAAGCGCCTCCAGAAGGACATGGAGAAGGCCGCCGAGAACCTCCAGAAGCCGCAGAAGGATCCCAGCCAGAAAGACGACAAGGATTCGAAGGAGCAGCAGGAGCAGCGCGAGAAGCAGGCCTCGGAGAATCTAAAGGACGCCGCGCGCGAGACCGGCAAGGTCGATCAGGATCAGCGCAAGCAGGCGACTCAAAAGAAGATGAGCTCGCAGATGGATGACCTCCGCGAGGCGATGCGGCGCGCGAAGCAAAAGGGCAACAAGGGCCCCAACGATCCGTTCAACAAGAACGGCAAGAACCAGGATTTCATGTCGCGCGCCAAGGGCGGCAAAGGCCAGGGCGGTCAGTGGAAGCCGGGCCAGGGCCAAGGTCAGGGCGGTCAGGGTCAAGGCCAGGGCCAGGGCCAGGGCCAGGGCCAGGGTCAGAACGGTGGCCAGGGCTCGGGTCAGGGTGGCGATAGCTGGGGCACCGGCCACGACGACAACCTGACCGCGGGCGAGACCAACAAGACGGGCAACGACAAGGACCAGGACCTTCAAGGTCAGCAAGGCGACAAGGGCGGCTCGACGCGCGAGACCATCTTGTCGGCTGCACAAAAGGGTTTCGCCGGCGTCGGCTACAAGAAGGTCTACGCGGACTATCAGAAGGCCGAAGAGGCCGTCATGCGGAACGAGAAGCTGCCTTCTTCGTACAAGTATTACGTGAAGCGGTACTTCGCGAACATCCATCCGAACATGGCCGCACCAGCAACCGGAGACGTACCTAAATGAGCACTGCCGCAGCCGCCACCATCGAGACCACGATCTCGTCGTTCACCACCGACCTCCGCACGCTGAGCGACGAGATCGGGACGATGATCGTCGGCCAGGAAAAGATCATCGAAGGCGTGCTGATGTGCCTGCTCGGCGGTGGCCACGCGCTGCTCGAGGGGGTCCCCGGCCTCGGCAAGACGATGCTCGTGCGGACGCTCGCCGAGACCATCGACGCGAACTTCTCGCGCATCCAGTTCACGCCGGACCTCATGCCCGCGGACATCGTCGGCACGAACGTCATCGTCGAAGATGCGCACGGCAAGCGGTTCGAGTTCTCGCGCGGTCCGATCTTCGCGAATATCGTCCTCGCCGACGAGATCAACCGCGCGACGCCGAAAACCCAATCGGCGCTGCTCGAGGCGATGAGCGAAGGCTCGGTCACCGTCGCGAAGCAGACCTACAAGCTCGAGAAGCCGTTCTTCGTGCTCGCCACGCAGAACCCGCTCGAGATGGAAGGGACCTACCCGCTGCCCGAGGCACAGCTCGATCGGTTCTTCTTCAAGCTCGTCGTCGAGTATCCGAACAAGGAGAACCTCCATACAATCCTCGATCGCACCACCGCCGATTCGACGCCGAAGCCGCGCGCCGTGATCGGCAAGGAGCGGATCATGGAGATGCGCGAGCTCGTCCGCAAGGTGCCGCTCGCGCGCCAGATCCAGGACTACGCGGTCCGCGTCGTGCTCGCGACCCATCCCGACAATCCCGAAGCGACGCCGAAGTCCAAGCAGTTCATGCGCTACGGCGCCTCGCCGCGTGGTCTTCAATCGGTGATCCTCGCCGCGAAGATTCGCGCGCTGCTCGAGGGTCGCTACGCGGTCTCGATCGACGACATTCGCCACGTCGCACCGCCCGCGCTGCGCCACCGCATGATCCTCAACTTCGAGGGCGAAGCCGAGGGCGTGGAGTCCGATGCGATCATCGAAGAGATCTTGAAGGCGACGAAAGAGACCTAGGCGTGGCCGTTCCGACGCCAGTCACGAAGCTCGTGCGCGCCGCGAATCCCGCCCAGGATCGCAGCGGCCTCTTCGACGAGAAGTTCCTCAAGACGCTCGAGCACCTCCACATGGTGTCTCGCAAGGTGTTCTCGGGAAACCTGCGCGCCGAGCGTCGCACCCGCAAGGTCGGTTCGGGCATCGAGTTCGCCGATCACCGCACCTATTCGCGCGGCGACGACTTTCGGTACATCGACTGGAACCTGTACGGCCGCCTGGACAAGCTACTGCTCCGGCTATTCGAGGAAGAAGAAGATCTTCACATCTACATCCTGATAGACGTCTCGGATTCGATGTCGATCGGCTCGCCGCTGCCAAAGCTTCACTACGCGATGCAGGTGGGCGCGGCGCTGACGTACGTCGGGCTCGCGAACCTCGACCGCGTCTCGATCATTCCGTTCGGCGATCAGCTCACCGACCGGCTGCCGCTGTCGCGCGGCAAGAACCGGATCTTCCGGGTCTTCGACTTTCTGCAGAAGTGTCCGATCGGCGGCAAGACCTCGCTCGCCGATTGCATGAAGGACTTCGTCACCCAGAACAAGCGGCGCGGCCTCGCGGTCGTGATCAGCGACTTCTACGATCCCGCCGGCTTCGAGCAAGGCATCAACACGCTCCGCTACTACAAGTTCGAGCCGTTCGTGCTCCAGGTCTACGACCTCAAGGAGGCGAGCCCGAAACTCCACGGTGACCTCGCGCTCGTCGATTGCGAGACCGGCGAGACCAAGGAAGTGACGGTGAGCAAGTCCCTGCTCGAGGCGTACGAGCGCGAGCACGAGAAATACTGCAAGGAGCTCGAGGCGTACTGCACGAAGTACGCGCTGCCGTTCTTCCGCACGCACACCTCGATTCCGTTCGACGAGCTGGTCCTCAAGATCTTCCGCTCGGGCGGGTTCTTGCGATGAGCCTCCTCGGTCCCATCGGCTTGTCGATGTGGATATGGGTCGCGATCGGCGCGGCCGTGCTCGTGGTCAGCGCCTACATCATCAAGATGCGGCGTCGCCGCTTCGAGGTGCCCTTCGCGCAGTTGTGGCAGCGGGTGCTGCAGCAAAAAGATGCGAACTCGCTCTGGAAGCAGCTCAAGCGGCTGATCTCGCTCTTACTCATCCTTGGCATCCTCGGCGTGATCCTGTTCGCCGCGCTCGATCCGACGCTCGGCGCAGTCGATCGCAAGGCGCGCAGCGTGATCATCCTGCTCGATTCGTCGGCCTCGATGAAGGCGATGGACGGTGACGAGAGCGGCAAGAAATCGCGCATGGACGTCGCGAAGATCAAAGCGAAGAGCCTCGTGGATTCGATGGGCGGCGGCGATCTCGCGATGGTGATGAAGGTCGACGGCCAGGCCACGCCGATGAGCCGGTTCACGAACGATGGGCCGATGCTCGACAAGATCATCGACGACAAGGTCACCGCGAGCGACACCCCCGCTGACATCGTGCGCGCGCTCGGCGCGGCCGCGGATGCGCTACGCGATCGGCCGAACCCACTGGTCGTGCTGATCTCGGATGGCGCCTACCCGGAGGAACAGCTGAAGCTCGTCGATTGGGGTGCGGCGAACGGCTCGGCCGCGACCTCGCACAACCTTGCGGCGGTCGACCTCTCGAAGATCGACGTGCGGTTCATGCCAGTCGGCCGGCGCGACGATAACGTCGGCATCATCGCATTCAATGTTCGCCGCTACATCGCAAACAAGGCCGCGTACGAGGTGTTCATCGAGCTCGAGAACTTCGGCAAGACGCCGGCGCATCGGTTGCTCACGCTCTACAATGGACAGACGGCGGTCGACTCCAAGCAGATCGACCTGTTGCCGGGTCAGCACCTCCGCCAGATCTACCCGAAGATTCCAGGCGGCGAGGACAATCAGCTGCGCGCGAGCCTGCGGCCGGTCGCCGGGATGGAGGGCTCGACCGATGCCTTCCCTCTCGATGACACCGCGTACGCGCTCCTGCCCGCGCGCAAGAAGCAGAAGGTCTTGATGGTCACCGAGGACAACCTGTTCCTCGAGGGTGCCCTGCTCGTCTACGACAACATCGATCCACTCAAGGTCTCGCCTGCCGAGTACGCCGCCAAGCCCGCGCTGGCCGACGACATGGACGTCGTGATCTTCGATGACTACACGCCCGAGATGCTGCCCGCACCTCCGACCTCCTTGCTGTTCTTCCATCCCACCGGACCGCACTCGCCGTTCGTGATCCGGGGCGAGGTCGCGGCGCCGAAGATCACCGAGATCGACGAAGGCCATCCGGTCATGCGCTGGGTCACGATGAGCGACGTCTACATGGACAAGAGCGAGGTGTTCGTGCCGGACCCGAAGAAGGGTGAATCCACGCTCGCGTTCTCGGTCACCGATCCGATCGTCGTCGCCAAGCGCGATGGCCGTCGCAAGATCCTCGCGTTCGGTTTCTCACTGCCCTCGGCGAATCGCGATGCCGCGACGGATCTGCCGATGCGCGTCGCTTTCCCGATGATGCTCGTCAACACGCTCGATTGGTTCGCTGGCGATCAAGCAGACCTGCTGACCACGTACGCGACGGGCCAGCGCGAGCGCGTACCGCTCGACGGCGTCGTCGGCGCGACCGAGGCCGAAGTCAAAGCGCCAGACGGCACGATCACGAAGACGCCGGTGATCGACGGCCTCGCGACGTTCTACGGCACGCGTGTGGGCTACTACGACCTCACGGCGAAGGCGCCAGATGGCAAGGTGCTCGCCTCGATCAGCCTCGCGGCGAACCTCGCCTCGCAGAGCGAATCTCGGATCGCACCGAGCGGAGAGCTCACGCTCGGCGGCAAGAAGCTCGTGGCGCCCGAAGCGTTCTCGATCACGCACAGCCAGAAGCTGTGGATCTACCTCCTCCTGTTCGCGACCGGCTTGATCGTGCTCGAGTGGATCACCTATCACCGCCGGATCACGGTGTAGAGATGGCACAGCGGACCTGGCTCACCGACCTCTTCAAGCCGCAGGCACTGTTGCGGCTCGCGCTCGCGATCGCTGCGTCGATCGGACTGTGGTTGCTCGTCTCGGCATGGATCGGCGAGCGCACGCAGATCGAGGTGCAGTTCGATGGCAAGCCGGTGAGCTTGCTGTCGCCGCAGTGGCTGCACCTGGTCGCGGTCGTGCCCGCATTCTTCGTCCTGCGTGTGCTCTCGCTCACCGATCTCTCGCTGCTCCAGCAGGTGGTCCAGGCGACCCTGCGCTCGTTCGTGATCGCGGGCATCGCGCTCGCCCTCGCGCGACCGTCGCGCATCACGCAGACCAGCAAGGTCTCGACGATCGTACTCGTCGATGTGTCGGACTCGATCTCGGACAAGCAGCTCGCCGCGAGCAAGAGCTTTGTCGACGAGCTCGGCAAGAGCGAAGGTGACGGCAACCTCCAGGTCATCACGTTCGCCGAGAAGCCCTCGGTCGTACGCGCCCAGACAGGTTCGGTCTCTGGCGCGATCGCCCGCCACGCGGGCGCCGGTGCCGGCACCGATACGCAAGCCGCGATGCAGCTCGCCTATGGCTTGTTCCCGCAGGGCTTTGTTCCGCACCTGGTCGTGATCTCCGACGGTAACCAGACCGAAGGCGACATCGCGGTCGAGGCGTACCGCGCCAAGGAGCTCGGTGTGAAGGTGTCGTGGAAGAACTTCGAGGCCGATCCGACGGCCGAGGTTCGCGTCGTCGGCGTCACCACGCCCGACGAGATCAAGGTCGGCCAGCCGTACGACGTCACGGCCGAGGTGTGGTCGACGGAGAAGCAAACCGTCACGCTCGCCTTGCAACAGGACGAGTTCCCGAACGGCCTAGAAGGATCCAAGACCGTCGAGCTCCGCGAGGGCAAGAACCTCGTGAAATTCAAGAGCGAGGCCAAGCGCGCGGGCTACACGACCTACAAGCTGCGCCTCACCCAGGTCGCGCACGACACCGAGAAACAGAACAACGAAGCGGTGATGACCACGCCCGTGAAGGGCAAGCCGAGCGTGCTGTACGTCGAGGGTGGCGTGCTGCGCGAGCCCGGCTCGGCGAGCTATCTCAAGAAGGCGCTCGAGACCGAGAACATCGATGTCGAGGTCCGAGGCCCGAGCGGCATCCCGAGCAATCCCAAGGAGCTCGAGAAGTACGACCTCGTGCTGGTCTCCGACGTGCCCGCGCACCTGATGGGCGCGGGCCAGATGCAGGCACTCGATACGTACGTCAAGGTGATGGGCGGCGGTCTGATCATGGCGGGCGGCGAGGACTCGTTCGGCTCGGGCGGCTACGAACGCACGATGATCGAGAACATGATGCCGGTGCGCTTCGACTCCGAGAAGATGAAGGAGCAACCGGATATCGCGCTCGCCCTCGTGATCGATCGCTCGGGTTCGATGCAGGGCGCGAAGCTCGAAGCCGCGAAGGAATCCGCGCGCGTCACCACCGAGGTGCTGTCGCCGAACGACTTCATCACGGTCGTCGCGTTCGATAGCGAAGCGATGGTCCTCGTGCGACCGCAGCGCGCGGGCAATCGCAATCGGATCTCGCAAGAGATCGGCCGGCTCAACTCCGGTGGCGGCACGAACATCTATCCCGGGCTCAAGGAGGCATTCGAGATCCTTCAGGGCATCAATGCGAAGGTCAAGCACGTCATCTTGATGACCGATGGTGAAGCGCCGACCGATGGCCTCGCAGACCTCGTCAATGACATGCGTCAGTCGCGGATCACCGTGTCGTGCGTCGGTGTTCAGGGCGCCGATCGCAACATGCTCGCGATGATCGCGGATGCCGGTGAAGGCCGGCTCTACATGGTCGAAGACATCGGATCGTTGCCGCGAATCTTCATGAAGGAGACGCAGGAAGCGCAGAAGAGCCAGCTCGTCGAGGACCTCATCCACGTCCGCATCGCGAAGAAGGTCGAAGCGATCGAGGGAACGAACGTCGAAGCCGCGCCGGCGCTGCACGGTTACGTCACCACCAAGCCCAAGCCGACCTCCGAGACGATCTTGATCTCGGATCTCGGCGAGCCGATCCTCGCGCGCTGGCGCTACGGTGCGGGCACGTCCGTGGCGTGGACCTCGGATGTGAAGAACCGCTGGAGCGTCGATTGGTTGCGCTGGGCGGGCTATCCGAAGTTCTGGGCGCAGGTCGTGCGCAGCTCGATGCGCCGCAAGGTCTACGACAGCTACGACCTCACCGCGAAGGTCGCGGACGGTCGCGCGCAGGTCACGGTCGATGCGATCGATACCGGCGACAAATTCGTCAACGAGCTCGAGACCTCACTCGAGGTGATCGATCCGGCGACCAACAAGACGGTCGAGACCGTCGGGATGGCGCAGACCGCGGCGGGCCGCTACACCGCCGACTTCAAGATCCAGAAGTACGGCTCGTACATGTTGAAGGCCGTGCACAAACGCAACGGCCAGACCGTCGCCGAGTCCCTCGGCGCGGTGGCGCTGTCCTATCCGCTGGAGTATCTGCGAACAACTCCGAACCTCGAATCGATGAAGCACGCGGCGGCGGTCTCGGGCGGTCACGACAACGCGACGCCGGCGCAGATGTGGGATCCGGAGCACGAAGAGGTCTCGTACACGCAGGACCTGTGGCCGTGGATCCTGCTCGGCGTCGTCCTGCTCTTCGTGCTCGACCTCTATGCGAAGCGCGTTCGGCTGTTCGGCTATCGAACCATCAAATTTTGACGAATTTCGAGGCTAGAACGGTGCGAGTGATCTCACAACGCCCGATCAGATAGGTCGGCGTATCGCTACTTATGGGGTAGTCTCTCGGTTCCCCAAATCAGTGGAGTTTCATGGGCAATCAACGAGGATCCTTCGCCAAGCGCCAACGAGAGACCGATCTCAAGGACAAGGCTCGCGAGAAACGCGAGAAGCGCGCATTCAAGTCTGACCAGCCTGACAAGGCCGAGAAAGGCCCCCAGATTGCCTGGGACGAGGCCGTTCGGTACGTCGAGAGCGTGCTGCCGCCGTCCGAGGCTGTCGATCCGGGCGATGCCGATGCGGACAATCAAGCGTCTGTTCCTGCTGCTGCTGCTGCACCGCCGCCGACCAACAATACTCCGCAGCGCTAGCTGCTACCGGGCCCCTAACGGCCTTTGAACGCGCCGGGGCGGCGCTGTACGAAGGCCTGCAAACCCTCCTGAACGTCCTGCGATTTCATGATCGGGACCAAGTCAGGCATGAGCTGCAGGGCAGCTGCATGTTCATTCGCCGCCAGCGCCGCGCGCGACGACTTGAGTGTCGCGTAGACACCGAGAGGTGCCTGCGCCGCGATGGTCGTCGCGAGTGCGGTTGCGCGAGCGAGCTGCTCGCCGGCTGGCACCACCTCTTGGACCATGCCCATGCGCAGCGCTTCGGTGGCATCGAAGTCATCGCCCGTGAGCAGCCAGCGCATCGCGTTCGCCCAGCCGAGCTCGCGCGGCATGCGGAGCGTCGCGCCACCGACTGGATAGATGCCGCGCTTGACCTCGATCTGGCCGAACCGGGTGTTCGCTGCGGCGACGCGGAGATCCGTCGCGAGCAAGAGCTCGATCCCGATCGTGAAGCACGTGCCCTGCACCGCCAACACGATCGGCTTGGTCACCCGCGACACGAGCCCGAGCGGATCGATGCCGCCCTCCGGGATGTGCCACTTGCCCGAGCTGAACGTGTCGCCCCACTGCGGGAGATCGAGACCGCCCGTGAAGTGATCGCCATGTGCGAACAGCACGCCGACACGCAGCTCCGGATCGCGCTCGAGCTCGCCGTACGCGGCGCACAGCTCGTTCCACAGCGGGAGGTCGAACGCGTTGCGCTTCGCGACGCGATCGAGGCCGATCAACATGACATGGTCGCGCTTCTCGCGCGTGACGGTTCCTACGGTCATCGCCGCGTAGTGTAGCGCTTAGAAGCGATACGCGATGCGGAAGTAGCCGGTGAGGTCGTTGACCGAAGGGTCCGCCGCTTGCGTCGCGCCGACCGGAACTTCGGTCAGCGCTTGATGCGAGATCGAGGCTTGGCCGATCAGGAACCAATCGTGATTGATCCGGTAGTACAGCGTTCCACCGACGGAGATGACGCTGCCGTTGGAGGAGCCGAAGCACGTCGATACATCCGCACCCACGCCGCCACACGCGACGCCCACGTTCATGTCCTTCGTCGTGGAGTAGCTCGCCTCGAGCTCCCATTCGCCACGGCCACTCATCAGGTCGTGCCCGACAAAGCCGCGGAGCGCGAACACTTCGGTGTGGTTGAAGGTCACGCCACCCGAGCCGAACGTCTGCAGGACCTCGACGCCGATCCGCGCATCGCCGATCGAGTGGCGGTCGAGGATCGAGGCACTGACCTCGTAACCGCGTTCTCCTTTGAGCTCGATGTTCGTGCCCGCGGTCCCGGCCGTGGTCGGATACAAGTTGAACGAGGGCCGGCGACGGAAGTTCCCGGCCACCGTGATCTCGAAGCGCTCGAGATTGCCGAGGCCCGCCGAGACGCTCGCGCGCGCGGAATCGGTCGCGAGCCGCGAGACCAGGATCTGATTCTGAATGACGGTGTTGGCCTGCGGCGCGTCGAGGAACGCACCCGCCTGGATCGCGAGTGTTTCGGTATCGACGTGGTTGAGGTTCACGGTCAGACGCAGCCGCTGGTTTGGCTTGTAGTTGAGACCACCGCTCGCGTTCGTGAACTGCGCGCCACCGTTGGTCGCGACCAGATCGATCAACAAGAAGTGGTAGAGATCGAGGACCGGATTGACGCGGTAGTAGCCATTCGCGGTCCCGAAGATCCGCGTCTGATCGCCGCCGTCGATCGCTTGCTGGACGACCCCACCGAACGCGCCGTACGCTTTCGGCGTGCGATAGGCCGCGCCGAAACCACCGGTGCCGATGAACTGCCCCGCGTCCTTGCCGGTGACCGGATCCTTGAGCGCGACGTAGTCGGTGTCGACCGAACGTGAACCGCGGAACGGAAACAGGCCCGCGAACCCGAGGTACGTCAGCTTCGAGCTCGACGCGTAGTCGAAGCGAAGGCCATCGATCTTCACCGCCGCGAGATCGGTGATGTACTGGCGGCCGAACGTGAGGTCGGTGCGCTCGCCGTTGCGAACGAGCCAGAGCTCGCGAAGGTCGTACTCGTTCTTGCCGAGCAGCCCGGATTGAATGTGCGGCTGCTCGGCGGGGGTCTGGGCGACGATCGTGTCGAATCGATCGCCGAAATCCGGCTGGCTGACCAGCCGGATACGCCCGTCGACGCGCGCATCCCACCGTCCGCCGCTGATGTGGCGGAAATCGGTTTGCAGGCGCAGGTCCGTGAACAGCCGCGAAGGCACGTCGCCATTGGCCGCCAGGTTCTTCGCGCCCGGGGTCTGCATGATGCCGGGATAGGCACCGCCTCCGCTCTCCGCGAAGAGCATCGTGCTCGAGGTCAAGCTGCCCTGGATCAGGGTCTTGCCCTCGGTCTTCTCGGTATCGGCCTTGTCGACGAAGAACCGGTCCTTCTCGAACTCGGTGGTCTTCTTCTTCGAGCCCATGTCGTGGCCGTTGAGGTCTTGCTTGACCATCGGCGGCTCGCTCGACTCTGTCGTCGGCTGCCTGGCTTTGCCCGAGAAGCCGCCACCGCTGTCCTCGTCGTCGTCCGACGTCTCGTCGTCAGACGATGCCTTGGCGTCAGCCTTGGGCTTGGCTACCGCCTTCTTGTCGCCGTCAGCGTCGTCATCGGACTTGTCGGCCTTGCCTGTCTTGTCGGGCTTCGGTGAGGTCTTCTTCTTGTTGGAATCGTCGTCGTCGTCCGCATCGTCGTCGGACTTGTCGGACTTGTCGGACTTGTCGGACTTCTCGGCCTTCGCCGCCGCTTTCGGCGCCGCCTTCTTGGGATCTTTTTTTGCCCATGCCGGCGTGGTGGCGAGCGGCAAGGTCGCGATCAGCGCGAGGGCGAGCCACGACGCCTGCTTCACCGGCACACCGACTCTCGAAGTCCCGCGCCGACCGCCGAACCGCCGGCGACCGCACCGAGCCACGTATTCATGTTGTGGCACCGCGCGCACGTGGTCTCTTGCGCGTGCGACGTGCCCGCTTCGGGGGTGAAGCCGTTCGCGCGGAACGCATCGTAGACGTGGCAGCTCACGCACCGCGGTGAGATACCCGCGAAGTTACCGTTCTTGTGGCAATCGAAGCACGCGAGCGTCTTGTGCACGCCGGTCAGATTGCAGCCGACCCGTGTGTGATCGAAGCGCGCGGGTGCGAACGACCACTGCGTGTGGCACTCACCGCACCGCGGCGACAACGAGTTGTTGTGGATGTCGTCTTGGCGGTGGCAATTCATGCAGAAGTTGCCCGAGCCTGCGAGCGGGCGCGTGTCCTTGTGGCAGCGCTCGCACGCGATGTTGTCGTGCATGCCCTTGAGCGAGAAATCCCCGACGTCGTGGAGCGGTTTGATGTCCTCGAACGTCTTGGTCGAGTGGCACTGCTCGCACTGCGTGCCGTACTGGCCCTTGTGGACTTTCGGCTCGGGGTGACAGCCAAAGCAGTTCGTCGGGCGCGGCTTGAACGTGATCGATGGATGACAGTCCGCGCACCGGACCTCGAGGTGCTTACCGTCGAGGTGGAACTTCGACATCGTATTGTGGTTGAAGATGTTGTCGCCGGTCTCCTTGTGACACTGCTCGCACTTGGTGCCGAGCCGGCCCTTGTGCGCATCGTCGTCCTGGTGGCAGCCCTCGGCCGCGCAGGTCGCGTGGGTCTCGGCGAACTTGCGATCCTTGGTGTGGCAGTCGACGCACTTGTTCTTCAAGTGCTCGCCCTTGAGCTGGAACTGCGTGACTTCGCCCTTGGCGTCCTCGGGGAAGGGTTCGTTGTGGTTGAAGTTGAGCTTCACCCACGAGCCCGGGATGTGGCAGTTGTTGCAGTTCGCGCCGAGCGTCCCCTGATGGAGTGAATCCTCGTGGCACTTCCCGTTCGCGTTGCAGTTCGATTCGAGCGCGCTGAACGAGGTCTTGTTGCTCTTGTCGCGACCGGTGTGGCAGTCCGCGCACGGCACCTTCGCGTGGCCCATCACGAGCGGGAACGAGCCGTCCTTGCCGTGGGCGGTCTCGGTCATCTTGTTATTCTTCGAGACCGTCGGGTCGCCCGGATGCATGTGGCACTGCAGGCACTGCGAGCTCTTGTAACGACCGGCGGGATGCTTGTCGTCAGCGTGCGCCTTCTTGTGGGCGTGGCAGCCCATGCAATCGGTCTTGCCCTGCTTGTCGATCAGGCTGCGAAAGTCCTCGAACTCCACCGGGCCCGAGCCCCGGTGACAACCCCGACAGTTGACCTCGAGGTGCTTGAACTCGAGCTTGAACCGCGTGCGTGTCGTGTGATTGAAGGCGGTCGGCGTGAACTTGGGACCGCCGGAGGGGTGACACGTCCCGCAGCGCGGCGGCGAGCCGTACTCGGAGAACCGATCCTGGTGATGCGAATCCTTCGCGTGGCAGGTCTCGCACGCGCTCGTTGGCTTGCCCTCGCCGATCGCCTTGGTGTGGCAGTCGTAACACTTGATCTTGCGGTGCGCGGGGCCGAGATCGAACTTGGACTTCTCGGTGTGATCGAAGTTCTGTTGCTTGAGCGTCTTGAACGTCGGCGAGTGGCACCACTCGCAATCGCGCTTGCCGAAGAGGTGACCGTCGTGCGGACTGTTGTGACAGCCCGCATTGCCGCAGCTGTCAGCTTTCGGGAACGGCAGGTTGAACACGCTCTTGGGATGGCACTTGCTGCACGCGACATCCTTGTGCGAGCCGAGCAGCGGCATCAGCGCGTCCTTGCGATCGTCGTGATCGAACTTCTGTTGCGAGAGCGGCTTGGCAGGCTTCCACACCGACTCGCCGTGGCAGCGCTCGCACGCGAGCTTGTCCTTCTCAGACGCCTCGAACTTGTGTGGCTGCTCCTTGAGGTGGCACGTGCCGCACAGGCGATCGGTGCCCATGTACGTCTTCAAGCCCTGCTTGTCGTGGTTCTTGTGGCAGTCGTCGCAATCGGTGGTGGCGTGCTTGCCGTTCAAGCGCCAGCCGGTGAGCTGGTGATCGAAGGTCTTCTGGCCACCGGGGATGTTCTTCCATCCCATGATGTCGAACGAGCGACCCTTGTGCTCGATGTGGCAGGTCATGCACTGCTTGTCTTTGACCAGCGCCGAGGAGTGGAAGCCCTTGCCCGCGGCGATCCGAGCCTTGAGGTTGTTGTGGTCGTGACAGTCCAGGCACTTCTGGGTCGACACGTCCTTGGTGCCGTTGACGTGACAGTCGTTGCAGTGCTGCGGGTCATCGAGCGCGCCGTGGCTCGAGGTCAGATCGCCCGGCTTGGAGCTGAAGAAATCGTCGGCGATCGCGCGCGACGCGAAGCACGTGATCAGCAGCGTGATCACGAATGCGGCAACGCGATGCGCCGACTTCCCCATCGTCACGACCAGCTTACCAGGCACGCGACCATGCTTCGTAGATATGAAACACCGCAAATCCCGTGAGGATCACCGTGAACGGCACGTGGACCTTCTTCCACGAGTGCAGGAGGAGCTGCGCCTTCGGTGCGACAACTTGCCGCCGGGCGATCACGATCATCCGACCGGCGCGACGCGCGAGATCCGCCCTCGCCTTGCGGTCGACGCCCATCTGCTTGAGCCGAGTACGCCGCTGGAGCGTGCGCGGAATCTTGCCGATGTCCTGAAAGATCAACCACCACATCGCGACCAGGAGGCTCGGCGATTGCGCGACCGCCTGCGCCTTCGCGCGCTGCTCGCCGAGCTCGCGATCGATCTCCGACATCGGCGCGGGATAGTGCGGGCGCGCCGCCTGGAACGCGCGCTCGTGATCGAGCTCCTCGAGCTCGACACCCGACGAGAGCGCCGGCACGAGCGTGTAGAGGTAGCGGCCGAGGACGCCCGAGACGACGACGATGATCATCGACCAGAACGCCGCCGACACCCAGGTGTCGAGCTTGATCGCGGAGTGCAGGATCACGAACATCGGACCGACGGTGCCCGCCATCATGTGGAAGTCGAACCACATCGTGTTCGAGGCGATCCACCGGAACATCTTGACCCGCCGGAACATCGGATAGATCGCCGCGATCACCATCAGCCCCGTGCCGACGAGGCCGCAGTAGACCGAGAGCCCGGGGCCCGGACGGTAGACGACCTTCTCGATGATGCCGGCCTGATCGAGCCCGGCGAACTCGGGGAGGTTCTTGAGCTGGCTGTACTGATACGACATCGCCGGCGCCTTCCAGCGCAGCAGCGCCTCGGCGAGCGCGAGTGCGAACGTGAGCAGGCCGATCAGCCACATCACGAGCGGCGCATAACGGCCACGCTTGACCTTCGCGAGCCCGCCCGAGTGGATATCGAGGCCCTCGGTGAACGGCAGCACCGGCAGGACTTCTTTGCGATCCTTCTTGGTCAGATCGGTATCGAAGCCGGTGCGCCCGAGCAGCGCCATCGCCGGCGAGCGCTCGCGGAACAGGTCGTAGGTGTTGATCTCGATCAGCGACCCGGTCGGGCACGCCGAGACGCACGCTTGATCGCCGTACGCGATGCAGTGATCGCACTTGTTCGCGATCCGGCGGGTCCGCGCGATGCGACCGGTGCCGGGCCCGAACTTGAGCGAATCCTTCTTCTCGAGGCGATGCTTGAAGCCCTTCTTGAATAGCGGCGCATCGGGCTCGACGTCGACCATGTCGATCGCGCCGTACGGGCATGACTGCGCGCACGCGGTGCACCCGGTGCACGTCGACTCGTTGATGACGACTTCCTTCTTGACCTCGTCGAACTTGATCGAGTCGTAGGCACACGGATCGATGCACCGCTGATCGGTGCACGTGCGACACGTATAGATGAAGTCCAGCATGCCGAGCTGGTAGCCGCCGAGCGTGAGCCGCCGAGCGCCGTAGCGCTCCTCGCACGCCTCTTCGCACAGCTTGCAGTCGATGCAGAGCTCGAGCTGGCGCACGCGCACCATCTCGCCCGCGACGCTGATGCCCTGACGGATAAAGAAATCGAGCAGCTCCTGCTTCACGCCCGAGACCCACGCGAGGCGCTCGCGCGAGACCGAGAGCGCGCGGCGCAACCGCGCCTCGAACGGTGGATGACGAACCGCGAGCTCCGCGATCCAGCGATGATCGAGCGAGATCAACACCGATGGAGCCGCGGTGTAGAAGGCGATCGGCTGGCTCGTGGCTGCCGAGAGCGCACCGGAGTTGAATAGATCGCCCTCGATGAACAAGGCGACGTTCTTGAGCGCGACACGCGCGAGAGGTGCGGGCTTGATCAGCGACTCTTCTTCGAGCTCTTCGGTCGACGCCTGCTCGTGCGCGACCTGCGCGGCGCGGCGCTCCGAGAGGACGTCTTGATTGAAGACCGCCGCCGAGACCTGCCCGCGCGCGATGTAGATCACGGGCGCCGGCTGACCATTCGCGAGCCCGATCGGATCGAGCACGAACATGTCGCGCTCGAGATGCCGGGGCACGAGGCCACCCTGCTGCATCGCCGCGATCAGATCGTGATTCGGTACGCCTTCGAAGATCGGCAGGTTGCGGATCAGCCCGAAGTCGTTCTCCAGCCCCGGTGGTATGATCGGAGCTTGTCCGCCCGGACCCATGCCGTCGGGGGCGTTCTGCTGGATGGCCAAATTTGACATCACGCGCCGAGAGGAGCCGAGAACCGTGTCGACAGAAAAAATTACGAGCCCGACCGTTCCCCGCTCGGTGTACCGACAAATATTACCAGCATGAGAGAGCCGCGTGTTGCGATAGGAACGCCGGTCCTGGGTTTGTTGTCGCAGGCCGTGCAGATCATGATCTGCGTGTGCTTGTCAGGGCATTCCAGCGAGGGAGCTCCGCTCGACTTCGCTCCGACGGAGACCACGCCGGACGTGCCACCGCGGACGAATGCGCCGAACCTGGTGTTCCGCGAATCGTCCAATCTCGACGGGACCTACTTGTGGTTGGGCCCGAGCGGCGTGGCCGGCTACGTCGATTCGCAATGGGATTCGGCGTTCGGCGTCGATGCGTCGCTCGTTCGGGTCCGCGAGCACGAGGTGCTCTCGGCGCTCGGCTTCAGCATCGGTGCGAGCCGGTGGACCGAGCACAGCGGTGGACGTTTTTGGGTCGACGCGATGATCGGCACGCCCCTCCTCGACCACACGATCGGGCTCTCGCTCGGCCCCATCATGGAGGTTGCCGATCTCTCCCATCCCCAGGTCGGCGGGTCGGTCGGGATCTGGGCGTTCCTCGGCGTGACCCCCTTTGCGAGGGTCGGGGTGCTCCAAACCCTGGGGACGTTTGCCGAGTTCGGCATCCATATCGCGCTCCCCGCCATCCGTTATCGCGCCCTGCGCGCGCCTGGCCGTTGACAGGCGAATTGCGACAAGGTAACTAACCGCTGCCTTGTCGGGGCGTAGCGCAGCCTGGTAGCGCACTTGGTTCGGGACCAAGGGGTCGCAGGTTCAAATCCTGTCGCCCCGACCACACTTTCTGCGATAGATTCCTCCGGTGGTAGCTGGGGCGGCTCTTCGTACATCGGCAAAGTTATCGGTGCTTGTCATCGATGACGATCCCGACATCTTGGAATACCTCCAAGATTTTCTCGGGGCCGAGGGCTTCGAGGTCACGACCCTCGCGGACCCGAGTCTCGCGGTCGATCGCATTCGCGACGAGGTGTTCCATCTCGTCGTGCTCGACCTGATGATGCCGAAGGTCTCCGGGCTCGATCTGCTCGCGCACATTCGAGCCGTCGATGACGACATCGCGGTGATCATCCTCACCGGCTATCCCACGCTCGACACGGCGACCGCGTCGATCCAGCACGAGGTCTCGGCCTACATCCACAAGCCGTTCACGCCGGCGGAGTTCCGCGACGTGATCGCGCGGATCGCCAAGAAGAAGGGCCTCGTCCTGCGCCGCGAGGACGAGCTCCACGCCGCGATCGGTCGCCAGATCCGCGACCTTCGCAAGACGCGGGGGCTCACGCTCAAGCAGATGGCGCGACGCACCAACCTCTCGGTCTCGCTGCTCTCGCAGATCGAGCGCGCCGAATCGAGCGCCTCGGTGTCCAGTCTTTTCAAAGTTGCGACCGCACTCGACGTTCCGCTGACCGATCTTTTCGGCGGATACTGAGCGGGCCACATGGCCATCCGGTCTCCTCCCCGCCTCGACTGGGCGCCGGGTGATAGCGGGCTCGTCAGCTACCGCGATCGCCTGGTCCAGCTGCACGACGCCGACGGTCGCGCGCGCCGCGAGCTCGCATCGGAGCGGATCTACGACGTACGGTTCCGCGAGGACGGCCGGATCATCGTGCTCGATGATCGCGGCTCGATCACGTTCAAGCGTGACGGCGAGCTGGTCGAGCAAACCCACTTCCGGATCGATGCGAATCGGCTGCCGATCGCGGCCAGCATGTCCGGTGATGGAGATCGCTACGTCGCGCTGTCCGAAGGCGAAGTGTTTGCGGTCCAGCTCGGTGGCGCGAGGCCCGAGCGGATCTGGACCCTCCACGCGCAGAGCTTCGGCGTCTTGCTCGGCGAGCGTACCCAGTCGGCGAAGGTCGGCATCGAGATGTCGCCGGATGGCCGGCTCGTCGCGATCGGCTACACGCAGAGCTCGCGCGCCTGGATCGTGATCGAGCTCGCGACCGATCAGTTCTTGCAACGCTCGACCGTGAAGCTCGAAGAGAAACGCCCGGTGATGCCGTACGGCATGCGCCCGATGCCGAATCAACCGGGCCGAGCGAACGCGCCGCAGCTGTTCGCCTTCGACCAGACCGGCACCCGGATCGCACACGCGGTACCGGACGCGGTGCCGAGCTGGGGCGTCACGCGTCTCGATGTCGAGGATCGCGATCTGGTGAAGTCCGTACCCGGTGGAGCGAATGCGGTCGCGCTCGACCGCGGCGGTCAGCTCGCGGCGTACGCGTACGCGAGGCCCCCCGAAGGTGCGCGCGGCCGGCTGCGGATCGACTACCTCTCGCCGGAGCCGACCGGCAACGCGACCGTCGACATCATCGATAGCCTCTCGATCGAGCCCGCGCTAGCTGACATCGTAGCCCTCGCGTTCTCGCGCGATAGCCGCCAGCTCGCGTGCCTGGCCTCGAGCGGCGCGATCGAGATCGTGCCGACGCCATGAGGCCGACGCTCGGCGCGTCTGCCCCCTTCGCCGGCTCCCGTCGAAGGCGTGCCAGTGCCGTGATAGCTTCGCCGCGTGCACCCCGTTCGCATCGCACCGTCGATCCTGTCCGCTGATTTCGGCAAGCTTGCCGAGGAGATCCAGGCGATCTCGACCGCGGACTACGTCCACGTCGACGTGATGGATGGCCACTTCGTACCGAACATGACGATCGGTCCTGTCGTCGTCGAGGCCGTGCGTCGCGCCACGAAGCTACCGCTCGACGTCCACCTGATGATCGAAGACGCGGAGCGCTGGGTCGCTGCCTACGCGAAGGCGGGCGCCGACATCATCGGCGTCCACGTCGAAGCATGCCCGCACCTGCATCGGACCGTTCATCAGATCCGCGAGCTCGGCAAGAAGCCCTGCGTCGTCCTCAACCCGCACACGCCGGTCCAAGCGATCGAATGGGTGCTGCGCGATGTCGCGCAGGTGTTGATCATGTCGGTCAACCCCGGTTTCGGCGGTCAGAGCTTCATCCCCAGCGCGCTCGAGAAGATCGCAGAGCTCCGCGCGATGATCGATCGCAAAGGCTACGACGTCGAGATCGAGGTCGACGGCGGCATCAAGATCGATAACATCGCCGAGGTCATCGCAGCCGGTGCGAACGTCGTCGTCAGTGGCTCGGGGGTGTTCGGCACCAAGGACTACGCCGCCACGATCGCGGAGTTGCGCAAGCGCGGCCAGGCCTCTCAACAGGCCTCCGAACGCGCCTCCGAACGGTAACGCTCACTCACTCGCGCTGAAACTTCGCGAGGTAGAACGCATCGGCACCCGGCGGCCAGGTGCGGTGTTCTTCGACGAGCCGCAGGCCGCTGCGCGCCGCGAACGCACGGGCTTGATCGGGCCCTTCGGCGCGCGTGAACGTACACACCGAGTAGATCAACGTGCCGGTCGGCGCGAGGCGTGTGACGACGGCGTCGAGGAGCTCGGCCTGGACGAGCGCGAGGCGCGGCACATCGGCCGGGATCAAGCGCCACTTCGCATCGGGGTGGCGGCGCAGCACGCCGAGGCCGGAGCACGGTGCATCGAGCACGACGAGATCGTAGTCGCGCGCGAGTGGCGCGTTCGGATCGGTGAGATCGCAGACGTGCGAGTGCAAACTCGTGAGCCCGAGCCGCCTCGCGGTCTGGGCCGCGAGGCCGAGCTTGGTTTCGGACCGATCGGCGGCATCGATCTGCGCGGCGTCGCCCGAAAGCTCGGCGAGGTGCGTCGATTTTCCGCCGACCCCGGCACACGCATCGAGGATCTTCATGCCGGCGCGCGGCGCGGCGAGGTGCGCGACGAGCTGCGCACCGGGATCCTGTACGGTCCACTCGCCGGCGACAAAGGCGGCGTTGCGTGCCGGATCGCCGAGGTTCTCGATCTCGAACGCTTGCGGGGTTCCCGGCGCGATATCGACCGGGCTTGCCGTCAGGCCCGCTTCTTCGAGCGCGGCGATCAGTTGGTCACGCGTGGTGCGGCGAGCATTCGCGCGCGCGACGAGGGGCGCCGATACGGCGAACGCCGAGGCGTGCGCGGCGACCTGATCAGGATCCGCAGCAACGAGCTCGTCGAGGATCCATTTCGGCAGCGAGAACTCGATCGCGAGGCGCGCGAGCAACTCCCCGGGCAGCGTCGGCTCTTTGCCCGGTCCCAGCTTGCGCAGCACTGCATTCGCGAACCCGGCCATCTTCGGGCCTCCGGAGGCCTGGGCCGCAGCGACCGCATCGTCCACGGCGGCGTACGCCGGGACGCGATCCAGGAACAGGAGCTGGTAGGCGGCGACCCGCAGCGCGATCACGACGCGCAGCGGTGTCTGCTTGAGATCCGCGAACGCGGCAAACGAGCGATCGAGGCGCGTGCGATGGCGGAGCACGCCGTAGACGAGCTCCGAAGCGAGCCTGCGATCGCGATCCTCGAGGTTCGCGCGTGCGAGCTCGCCGTCGAGCGCGGGCGTGGCCCACGCGCGATCACGTTCGATGCGCTCGAGGACACGGCGCGCGAGCTCGCGGGCATTCATGGGTTCGGCGCTTCGGGCTTCTCGAGCTTGTCCCCGACCGCGATGCCGCGACCTGCGGCGAACTCGTGCGCGGCCATCCGCTTGCGACCCGCCGCTTGAACCTCGCGGATCGCGACGACGCCGCCGTGCCCCGCGACGTGAAGGCCCTGCTTGTCGATGGCGATCACCGTGCCAACCCCACCCCCGGCAGTACCGTCGGTGACCCGCGCGCGGAACAACTTGATCGGTTGGCCGCGCAGCATCGCGTACGCACCCGGCCACGGATCGACCCCGCGGATCCGCGCGGCGACGAGGCTGACCGGTTGCGTGAAATCGATCGCACCATCGGTCTTCGCGAGCATCGGCGCGTGGCTCGCGTGCACGGGGTCCTGAGCGACCGCCTTCGCGGTGCCATCGGCGATCGCGGCGATCGCTTCGAGCAGCGCTTCGGCGCCGATCGGTGCGAGCCGCGCGAGCAGCTCGCCCGAGGTCTCGTCGGCGGTCACCGCGACCCGCCGCTCGAGGATCACCGGCCCGGTGTCCATGCCCTCGTCGAGCTGCATGATCGAGACACCGGTGACTTCCTCGCCGTTGATCACGGCCCACTGGACCGGCGCGGCGCCGCGATACTTCGGCAGCAGCGAGGCGTGGACGTTGATGCAGCCGCGCGCCACGGCCTCGAGCACGGCCTTCGGTACGATCTTGCCGTACGCGACGACGACCGCGAGCTCCGCGCCACAGTCCTTCAAGGCTTGGGCGAGCTCGCCCGTGCGCGCGGATTTCGGTTGGATCACCGGCAAGCCCAGGTTCTCCGCCGCGACCTTCACCGCGGGAGCGCGGAGCTCGCCACCCCGACCCGCTGGCTTGTCGGGCTGCGAGACGACCAGCGCGACATCGTGCACCTTCGCGACGGCGCGGAGGCACACGGCAGCGATGTCGGGAGAGCCCAGGAAAGCGACGCGCATATCATTCCACCAGATTCGAGAGGTACGTCACGCGCAGGCGATCGTCGCGCAGCACGCGAAAGGCTTCATCGAGGACCGTCGCGATGTCGTCGAGCTCGCGCGCGAGCTCACGGCGCAGGTCGGCCGGAAAACAATCAGCGGCGAAATCGCGGCGCGCCGATTGATAGGCGCGCCGAATCTCGAAGGCGGTCGCATCGCGACGCACGCCGAGCAACGCGAAGTAATCGGCCTCGGTCACGAGCTCCCAGCGCGCTCGCACGCGCTCGCGATCGATCGCGAGATCCGTCTCGCCGACGAGCGCCGTCGATTCCTCGAGCCCCGCATCCGCGCGGCGTGCGTGCGCCAAACCGAGCACCACCAGGCCCCAGGCGAGCGGCAAGATATCGACAACATCGACGCCACCGGCCCGCGCGACCTGCGCGAGATCCGCCTGACCGTCGAAGGCCGCGAGCGCGGCGCGCTCCTCGGGCGCGAGGTCTGCGACGTTGATGATGCCGCCGAGCCGCTCGCGATCGCGCACCTCGATCACCGTCGATGCCGGCCCGACGAGACGCTCGAGCGTCGCGCGATCGAGCTTGCGCCGGATGCCCTCGAGGATCAGAGCCGCAGGATGCCGCGACATCCGGATCCGCTCGCCCGAAGGCGCGGGATCGATCGTGATCAGATAGTGGCCGCGGTCCCAACCGAACAGCGAGTACACGATGTCCTCGACGTGGCGGCGCACGGCCGGCAGCAGCTCGCGACGCTTGAGGTAGCCGAAGTCGACGAGGATCTCGCCCATCCGCCGACCCGATTGCGCGACCTGGGTCTGGCAGCGCTCGTACTGCGCGAGGGTAATCTTGCCTTCGCGTACGAGCAATTCGCCCATCCGATCGCCGGGCTCGTTCGACGACGCGAACACCGGGCGCCCCGCATCGAAGAAGACGATCTTCTCGACTTCATCCGGCGAGCGACGAAAGCCGATCCGCCCGGTCGCGCTCGACGCGAACAACTTCGCGAGCAACAGCGCGACCTCCGAGACGCCACGCACGATCTCGCCAGAGTCCGGTAGGCCGCGTTCGCGAACCTGCGTGTCCCACGAACCCGGTGACGTGGTCAGCTCGCGCGCATCGGCGAACACCATGCCGCGCTCGATCTCGGTCACGCCGCGCGACGTGAGCGGCGCCTCTTCACCGAGCTCCGCGAGATCGATCTCGGTCTTGTGATCGTGACGCGGCCGCAAGTCGACGCCCTGCGAAGACTGGCTATCACCTGCGAACAGCCGCTGCGCCATCATCGACATCTTCGCGCGCAGCTGCCGCGCGAAATCGCGACCGCCACCCCCTCGCACCTCGTCGGGCACCTCCGGAGGCGCGGGCAAGCGCGAAGGTACGAGGATCTCGGGATCGTCGAGATCCGCGAGATCGTCGTCGTCGTCGGTCGCGGGGGGTGGCGTCTGCATGCCACTGCGCACCATCAACTCGTCCGCGAAATCGTCGAGGCCGAGCGGACTGTCGTCGATATCCGCCGGCGAGATGCGAGCGATCCGGTCGCTCCGATCCGAGCGATCGAGCAGCTCGGCGAGCGGAATCGGCGCGGACCACGGGTCATCCTCGCCACGCTCCGTGAGATCGACGTTCTGTGGCGGGTCGCTCCTCGTTCGCGAGCGCGCGATCGTCTCGGTCGGAACCCGCGGGCGCGTCGGCTCGACATCCGGCGACGTCATCTCCGGCAGCTCGGGGCTCGGCACTTCGTCCGGACCACGAATGATCAGCGTGGGCTCGCGCTCAGGCACCGCGGTCGAGCCCGGCCGCCACGCGTGCGCCGGCACGATCGGCTCGTAGTCGCCACGCGGAAAGATCTGGATCGGTGGCGGCAAGGGAGCCGCTTCGCCACCCGAGCGCTCCTCGATGATCTCGTCTTCTTCGCCGACCGCGGCATCGCCGTTGATCGAATCGGCGAGCGCCTCCCACCGCGCGCGCAACGCCGCGCGCTGCGCGGAAGCGGTCGGATCGTCATCGACGATCGCGGGCACGGCCATGGCGATGCCCGTGCCGTGCGTGGTCTCCGTGCGCGCGATCGCAGGGCGCGTCGTGCGCAAGGCCACGGCTTCGAGTGCGCCGAGCACGGCGAACCGCACGGCCTTCTCGTTCATCGGTCGCGTGATGAACCGGTCGGGCTGCATTTCCATCGCGTCGAGCGCGGTGCGGATAGGTCCACTGTCATCGCCGATCACCACGAACGCGACGTTCGCGCGCGGCACCATGCCGCGCAACGTGTCGATCAGCGAGGTCGCGTCGCCCATCTCGAGGCTCGCGGTGATCAAGACGACGGGTGGCGTGCGCGCGTGGAAGATATCGATCGTATCGTCGCCGCCGTGACTGAGCAGCACCTCGACAGGCCCGGACTCGAGCGGCTCGCCGAGCGCAGCCGCGAGCTCGCTGATCCGCTCAGGATCGGCGACGATCAACACGCTCGAGGCAGCGGCACCCACGGGAAACTGCCGCAGTATCGCACAGCTAGCCCCTAGCGGCGGGGGGCCACGAATCGATGTTCTGCACGACGAACGGTCTCCACGACGTCCGCACGGCGCAGCCGCCGAAACCCGCTTCCGTTCTGGCGTCTGGGTCGCGATCGACGTCAACGGGAGCTCCAATTGAACCCGAGTGGCGGCCCGCGCTCGCTCCCCGAGTCGCGGCTGCCAGGACTCCATCGCCGCTAGGAGATTCCATGCCCGACCAGTCACCTCCGTGTTCTCCGGCTTGGTGTCACGCTCGTGAGGCTGCGCGGCTCGACGGGCATCGGAGCGTGCGGTCGAGGGAGAGCGAGGCCGCGAGCACGACCGCGGCTACAGCGACGACATCGGATCGACGTCGAGCAGCACGCGTACGCCCGTGATCGCGTCCTGATTCGCGACGGTTCGCGCGACCCGTCGCAGCGCCGTCCGATCCGTACTCCGCAACCAGATCTGCCAGCGCGTCCGATTGCGCAATCGCTCGATCGGCGCTGGTACCGGGCCCAAGATTTCGACAGCACCCGCGATCTCGACGTGCTTGTTCGCGGTCTCGGCGACCTCGGCGAGCTTGCGCGCGGCGCCCGCGACCGCGTGCTCGTTCGGTCCATCGATGCGCACCACGATCAACCGGCCGTGGGGCGGATAGCGAAGGTCAGCCCGGGACTGCGACTCGGCGCGGTAGAACTGCAAGTAGTCGTGCGCTGCCGCCGCGACGACCGCCGAAGCACCTGGCCGGTACGTCTGGACGACCACGCGCCCCGCGCGCTCGCCTCGCCCTGCCCGACCCGCGACCTGCGCGAGCAGCTGGAACGTGCGCTCGCTCGCTCGGAAATCAGGAAGGTCGAGCCCGGTATCCGCGCACAACACTCCGACGAGCGTGACCCCCGGGAAGTCGTGACCCTTCGCGACCATCTGCGTGCCGACCAGGATATCGATCTCGCGGCGCGCGACACGCGACAGCACGACCTCGGCCTTTGCCCCACTCGCGACATCGCGATCGAGGCGCGCGACCCGGGCGGTCGGGAACTCCGCGGCGACCGATTCGGCGATCTTCTCGGTGCCGAGCCCTTTGCGCACGATCGTGTCGTGGCCTTTGCATTCGGGGCATTGCTCCGGAATGGGATCGACGCGACCGCAGTAGTGGCACGTCAGGCGATCGGTCGAGCGGTGGTAGGTCTGCGACACCGAGCAGTTGATGCAGCGGAAGGAATGACCGCACGCGCGACACAAC
>JANXOP010000445.1 GCA_025357755.1 Kofleriaceae bacterium
AGGCGGCGGAACTGCGGTGCGAGATCGATCTCCACGCCGTCCCAGGTGACCTTGGTCGAGCCGTTCACGTCGAGCGCGAGCTCGCGGAACATGGTCTCGGTGAGGTCCATCAGATCCGTGTACGTGGCGTAGGCCTGGTAAAATTCCAGCATCGTGAACTCGGGGTTGTGCGAGCGCGACAGCCCCTCGTTGCGGAAGTTCCGGTTGATCTCGTAGACCCGGTCGAAGCCGCCGACCACGAGGCGCTTCTGGTAGAGCTCCGGCGCGATCCGCATGAACAGCTTCATGTCGAGCGCGTTGTGGTGGGTGACGAACGGGCGCGCCGCGGCGCCGCCGATGATCGGATGCATCATCGGGGTCTCGACCTCGAGGAAGCGGCGATCGTCGAGGAACCTCCGGATGCCGCTCACGATCTGCGAGCGCTTGCGGAACACCGTGCGGACATCCGGATCGATCGCGAGATCGACGTAGCGCTGGCGATACCGCGCTTCGACATCCGCGAGGCCGCCCCACTTGTCGGGCAGCGGGCGGATCGACTTCGTGACGATCCACAGGCGCTTCACGAGGATCGAAAGCTCGTTCGTTTGCGTCCAGAACGCGGGGCCTTCGGCGACGACCTGGTCGCCGGCGTCGAGGTTCTCGAGCACGTTCGCGAAATCATCCGGTGCAAGATGATCGACGTTGAGGAACAGCTGGAGCTCGCCGGTGGTGTCGCGGATCGGCGCGAACACCGTCTTGCCCGAGCCGCGCTTGACCATCAAACGACCGCCGACACGCACCGGCTCGCCATCGATCGCCACGATCGGCGCCGGCGGCTTCTTCTCGCGCGGGGCACCCGGCGCGGGCTTCTCCCGGGGCGGCGGCGGTGGCGGCCGCGTGCCCTCGTACCGCGTGCGGACCTCGGCGAGCGTGAACGCCGGGCCGATGTCGTTGCGATACGGATCGGATCCGGCCGCGCGGAGCGCATGGCCCTTCTCGCGACGCTCCTGGATGATCCGATCGAGCGTCTTCACGGGTGGTTGTCCGGCTGCGGGTCCGGGCGGCGTTGCCATGGCGGCGCACCTTATCATTTTGGTGGTATCACGCAGCCATGTTCCGGCTGGTCGTTTGTGCCTTTGTCCTCGGAACCGCGTGCAAAGGCGATCACCCGCCACCGGCACCGGCGCGCGTTACTGGACCCGCTGGTCCGACGATTTCCGCATCCGTGGACCCGTGCGCGAAGGCCGCGCAAGAAGGGCCGCTCGCGTGGATCGCGGATGACTATCCGGACGCGGTCGCATGCGCGACGAAGCGCCACGTCCCGCTCGTCCTGGATCTGTGGGCGCCGTGGTGCCACACGTGCCTGTCGATGCAGACGACGGTGTTCATGGACCCCTCGTTCGCGGCCGACAATGCTCGCTTCGTGTTCGCGAAGCTCGACACCGATCGTCCGGAGGCCGCAGGGCCGATGGAGAAGCTCGCGATCTCCGCGTGGCCGACGTTCTACGTGATCGGTAGCGATGGCGCCGTGCTCGCGCGGTTCGTCGGTGCGGCGAGCCTCGCGCAGTTCCACGAGTTCCTCGAGGCGGGGCTGGCCGCGACCAAGGGCGGCGCGGATGCAGCCAGCGCGCACCTGCTGAGCGCCGAGCGCGCGCTCGCGGTCAAGGATCTCGCGACCGCAGAGACCGAGCTCACGGCCGGCCTCGCCGCGGCGCCCGCGACGTGGCCGCGCCGACCCGAGCTCCTCAACTCGCTCGTCCTCACCGAGCTCAAGCAATCGAACTACGCGGCGTGCATGGCCATCACCACGAAGTATCTCGATCAACTCGGCGATGCCGCGGTGACGAGCGACTTCCTCGTCACCGGCACGACGTGCGCGGACGCGGACACCCGCTCGGAGCCCGCTGCGAAAGCGGAAGTCAAGGCGCTGCGCGAGGCCGCGATCAAGCGATGGAAGCGGTTACTCGACGAGAGCAAGCAGCTCTCGGTCGACGATCGCAGCGATGCGATGGCGAGCCTCCGCGAGACCACCGAGAAGCTCGGCGACAAGGGCGAGGCCAAGACCATCGCGCTCGCGCAACGCGGGTTGCTCGACGACGCTGCCGCGAAGGCTCCGACGCCGCTCGCCGCGATGACCTACAACTGGCCGCGCGCGGAGGTCTACACCTACCTCGGCGTGCCGCTCGAGCTCGTGCCCGCACTCGAGAAGTCGGCCGCGGACCTGCCGAAGGAATACGATCCGCGCGCGAGGCTCGGTTGGATCTACCTCCAGGCGAAGGATTACGCGAACGCCGCGAAGTGGACCGATCAAGCGATCGCGATGGTCTACGGTCCGCGCAAAGGTCGCGTGCTCACGCTGCGCGCCGATATCGCGGCCGCGCAGCACGATCGCGCGACCGAGGTGAAGCTTCGCGAACAAGCGGTCGCGTTGTTCGAAGGGCTGCCCAGAGGCCAGCAGGCGCCCGAGTCGCTGGACAAGGCCCGCGCCGCGCTCGACCAAGCACGTGGACCTGCGGCGGGTTCGGGCTCGGCGTCGGGTTCTGCGCCTCGCTAGGACCGACGCTCGTACCGCCAAGGATCGCCAAGGATTGCCAAGGATTGATCGAAGTGCCGCCGTCGCCGCCGATGCCCGCACCGACGACGCCTCGAGCTTGCCTGCCGCAGGCTTCACCGGCACGCAGGAATAGCGAGCGTTGCAGACCCGGTTAAACTCGGGTGATGCGTAGCCGGCTCGCTCTCGGTCTATCGTTGCTCGGTTTCGGCGCGAGCTGCGCGAGCTTGCTCGACTACCTCGCCGTGAAGCCGACGTTCTGCGCGGAGTCGGGCTGCGAGACCGTCCGCGCCTCCGCGTGGGCGCATCCCCTCGGCATCCCGATGCCGGTGTTCGGACTCGGGTTCTTCGCGGTGATGGTCGCCCTCGCGTTCGCGCCGCGCCCTCGCCTGCGCATGGTGCTCGCGATCGCGGGTGGCGCGTGGGCGCTCGCGTTGATCGCGCTGCAAGCCTTGGTGATCGGTGCATGGTGCAAGCTCTGCATGATCGTCGATCCGATCGCGATCCTGCTGGCGATCACGATCGTTGTTGGGGCGAAGACGCTGAAGCCATCGTGGCGCGTCGGCGCGCTTGCCGTACCCGCGATCGCCGTGCTGCCGATCATGTTCGTGGTGATCGGGCATGGGGCGCCGCTGCCAGCGGTCGCGGTCGCACCGACCACGGCCGATCCGATCGCGCGCGAGCAGCGGCCAGGCGTCGCGACCATCGTCGATTTCGTCGATTTCGAATGCCCGTTCTGTCGCCGCTTCGCACCGATCCTCGACGCCGCGGTCGCGAGCGCGCAGGTGCCGGTCCGGCTCGTTCGCAAGATGACCCCGCTCAAGATCCACCCGCACGCGATGACCGCGGCGATCGCGTGGTGCTGCGCCGAAGCGCAGGGCAAGGGCGACGCGATGGCCAAGGCGCTGTTCGCCGCGCCCGTCGAGACGCTCACGCCCGAGGGCTGCGAGAAGATCGCGGTCGAGGTCGGATGCGATCTCGAGAAGTATCGCAAGACGTTCGCGGACCCTGCGACGCTCGAGCGCATCAAGCGCGATGCGGCGGATGCGAAGACCGCCGGCGTGCGCGGCCTGCCGACGATCTTCGTCGGCACC
>JANXOP010000446.1 GCA_025357755.1 Kofleriaceae bacterium
CGCGCGCGCGCTCGCGCAGGATCCGGAGGTCCTGTTGTTCGACGAACCGACCAGCGCGCTCGATCCCGAGATGCGCGACGAGGTGATGGGCGTGATCAAGGACCTCGCCGCGACCGGCATCACGATGCTCGTCGTCACCCACGAGATGCAGTTCGCGCACGACATCGCCAGCCGGGTCTGGGTGATCGATCGGGGCACGATCGCCGAGGACGGACCGCCGGCGCAGGTCGTCGCGAATCCGCAGAGCGCGGTCGCCAAAGAGTACTTCGGTCGGCTCCGGCGCTAACGCATCGCGCCGGCCGGGAGCTCGGGCTCCTTCGGCGGCACGGTCACACCCTGCGCCGCCACGATCGCATAGCCGCGCCGCTGCCACTCGAGGATGCCTTCATCGAGCACGTACGCGTGCTTGTAGCCGCGCTTGACGAGCTCGTCGACGACGATGCCCGAGAGGTGGTGCGGACACGCGCAGTACGCGATCACCGTCGCATCCTTCGGAATTTCGTCGAGCCGCTTCAAGTTGAAGTGCGGGATCGAGACCGCGCCGGTGATGTGCACGGTCCTCCACTCGGACTCCGGCCGCGCATCGATGATCACCATCTTCGCCTTGGCATCGAGCGCCTTCTTGACGTCGTCGGCGGGCACGAAGCGATCCTCTTTCACGGTCTTCCAGACCGGCGGCTTGCCGGTCGGATTCACGAACAGCGGTTCCTTGCCGGTCGACGCCGGTAGTGGCGTGATCGTCTGCTCGTGCGCGAGCGATCGGATGTACGCGACGATGTCGGCGATCTGCTGCACGCCGAGCTTGTGGTCGAACGCCTCCATCGGCGTGCCTGGTCGACCGCTGACGATCGCGTGGTAGATGAACGCGTCGTTCGCGAGCTTCAAGAACACCGGGTTTGCGAGCAGCAAGTACTCGCCGCGCGTCGCCGAATCGCCGTGGCACTTCTGGCAGCTCGCGACATACAGCGGCTGGCCGCGCTTGGCATCACCGGCCGGTGCGTTGACGAGCTCCCCGCCGATCTTGCCTTGGCCCTGCAGCCACACGACGAGCTTCGTGACCGCGGCGGTGTCGAGCGGACCACCGACCGCGTTGCCGTACGCGGCCATCGCGGTGCCCGGTCGACCTTGCTCGATCGAGGCGGTCAGGTACGCCGCACTCGCGCTCTCGAGGAACGTCGGATTCACGAGCGAGGGCGCGTGATCGGACTTGTAACCCTTCGCGTCGGTGCCGTGGCACTGCGCGCAGTACGTCGCGAACAACTGCGGCGCATCGAGTGCCGCAGGGTTCGCGTCGACGATCGGCTTGGCAGACGCCTTCGGAGGCGCCGCGGCCGAGCCTTGCGTTGAAGGGCTCGCACTCCCGCTGTTGCAGGCCACGAGAAACACCAGAGCCGCGCGCATCACGCGGCAACTCTAGCGATGATCTCGAACGACCGCACCGCCTTCGGGCGCGCGATGGTCGCGAACTTCTTCACGACGCTCTTCGCGCCGAGCCGGGCCGCCACCAGAGCGCCAGCGGCCCTCGACCCAGACGTGGCGATTGCCGCGCGCTTCCCAGCGACCCTGATCCCACGAGTAGCCGACGCGCTCGCGCTCGTAATAACCATCGCGCCAGACCCAGCGATTGCCGTTGCGCACGTAGCGCCCTTCGATCCGCACGAAGCCCGGGCGGAACTCGATCGTCTCGACGCGCGGCGGAGGTGGCTCTTCATCGACTTCGACGACGGCAACCGGTGCCGAAACGTGGCCGCGCGCCTCGACCATACAACCCGTGGCACCGACGGCAGCACCGACGGCAGTGGCTGCCAGCAGCAAACTAGTAAGAGCGTTCTTGATCATAGTGTTCCTTCTAGAGAGCAAACCTGAGACCAGCCAAACCGCGAAAAGATTCAACGGCATGACCGACCTGGTGTGTCCGTCCAATCACACCACACTCCAGGTCGAGTGGGCCATTTCACCCGGATCCGAGCGGATTGGCGGTTACATTGTTAACGGTGTCGGTTAGCATGGCGCCATGGGGCGCCACGCGGGTGCTGGTGTGATCGCGGTCGCGCTGCTCGGCGCGTGCAATGCGCATTTGGGCGATCCGACCTTGCACGTGATCCAGGGCGACCCCGATGGCGGCCAGCTCACGCCGGATGGTGGCCTCACGCCGGATGGCACCATCGCGCTGGGTCCGTGGGGCACGCCCACGGTCGTTCCCGGCGCATCCTCGACCACGCTCAACGAAGACGATCCGACGCTGTCGAGCGATGGGCTCGAGCTCTATTTCGCGGAGCAGCCGGCCGGCATGCCCAAAGATCTCTACGTGCTCGAGCGCGCGTCGAGGTCGGTCGCATTCGCCGGCCCCGCCACCCCGCTGACCGGCTTCAACACGACGGCCGGCTCCGAGGAATCGCCGCGCTTGTCGTACGACGATCTCGCGATCTACTTCGGCCGCGATGGCGATATCTACAAGGCAACGCGCGCGTCGACGGCGGCGGCGTGGGGCGCACCTTCGATGGTCACCGGCGTCTCGACTGCGGGCTACGAGAAGTGGCTCGCGGTCTGCGGTGACAACACGCACATCATGGTGAGCCGCGATCCGGGGTTCGGGACCGCGACCTCGAATCCCGATCTCTACGAAGGCACGTTCGCGGATGGTGCCGGCACCAAGAGCACGGTCTTGAACTCTGCGAATGCGGAGATCTCGACGTTCATCTCGAAGGATTGTCTGACCGTGATGTTCGCGTCGACTCGTAGCGGTCAGGTCCAGCTCTACACCTCGACGCGCCCGACGATCGGCGGCACCTGGAGCGCCCCGGTGCTGCTCGATGCGCCCTTCGATCCGAGCACCGGCACCGACAACGAAGACCCGGGCTACACGCCCGACGGTCACGTCTTCGTGTTCGCCGGCATCCACGCGCCGCTGACGACCAAAGACGTCTACCTCTCGACGCGCTAATCGCGTTCGCGCTTAAGCCGGCCGTCGCGATTGAGCTGACCGCGCGGATTCGAGAGCCGATCGATCTCGACGTTCCAGCCCGTGACGTGACTCGACGTGATCCAGAAGCCGAAGATCCCGAAAAGCACGCACGACACGATGCCGACCGCGCCAGCGATCTTCGAGACGAACAAGAGGACGATCGAGAGGATCGCGAGCGGGATGAGGATCATCTTGAGCTTGCGCTGCGTCACGCGGGTCTTTTCGATCCACGCTTCGTACTGAGCCTGATCGGGAGCCATGGCTGGTGCAGCGTAGCGCACGATCGTGCAACTGCCTCGTGGGGCGGCGTGTCCGCGCTCGGCCTGCAAGCTCGCGCCGTTACGCGTGTCCACGGCACGCGTGGCACAGGAGTGCTCGACTCTTTGATTTCGAAACAGCCCTGCTCGGTTTTAGGCAGCTCTGTCGGCGATTCAGACCCGGCGCGCGCAGGCAATACGGTCGATGTCGAGCAAAATGGAGGCCGCCGTCTCAATCCCGCGACGGCCGCGATGGAGCTGGTTAACGGTCAGAAGTACGTGTTGTACCCGCGAGCATCCGGAACGAGAATCTCTGCTCGGAGCCGCTCGAGTCGTACTTGCTAGGTCAGTTCCTCAGCCTCGTCGACCCAAAGTAAACGTACTACTCCATCACGGCTTATTTCCGCCTTGCCACGAATGCGCGTACGTCTGTTCGCCAGTCTAAGCACTTCTTCCTCGTCGAACTCGTGGGCGCATCGCACGTCATGCGGATGACCGTCGATGTTTCGTAGATCGAACCGATGTTCATCGAGATCGATTTCTCGAATCGTACCGACAAACTCTGCTTTCACTTGTGCAACCGCAGCGGGCTGCGACATCAGCATTCGAGCGTGACGGCGAGTCTGGGTCGTCAACTGCACGCTTTTTTTGATCGCACGGCCGGAAAGATCGACCTCGTTCAATCCCGACTGACCAGAAGGGGACATTTGGCGAATCGCGGCCACCGCAAGGTCTCGTTCGGCGGGGTCATCAAACACCCTAGCCATTTCGCTCATTGGCGCATCCGCCGCGATCAAAGAGCTGGCATTGCCGATCAATGCGACAGCTCGTCTAGTTAGCACTGAATCGGCCCCCGACTCCGCTGCCGAAAATCCGATGAAGAGACTTCCTCGCGCGAGACCGACGAAGTTCATGTCTAACGACGCCGGCACCCTCTGCGTGAGTACGCCGCCCAACTGCTTGGCTAACCGTGTAATTTGGTCGCGCGTTCCAGTAAGAGCCTTCGCTAGTACCGAGACCCGGGGATTCGGCGCGGAAGCGGCAGGTCCTTGCAGATGGATCAGTAAATCCGATTCGTCGCTGAGCTTCGCTAACGAGAGGTCCCGGACGTACAACTCCTCGAGAATCTCTGCGTAGGGCTGTTCCATCATCTCGATGAGCTCAAGATGTTCGGAATTCGAATCGCGCAATGCTCTGACCGCGAGCAAGCCGTCCTGAACAAATCGAATGCGATCTCGCGTTGCGTCTTGCCACTCGGTGATGGAGGTCATAGCGACACCTTAAGAATTCCCTTCCGTTGGTTGGGCGCAACACCTAACTCGTGAGCCTTCTCGGCTCGGAGACCCTGAAAGAACATCGGCATTGAAGCAGCTGATGGGCCGAGTAGAAGATCGACTTTGTAGCCCTGCTTGATGGCAGCTCGGCTGGCGAGCTTTCTCGCATGCGGGCTCGCGGCGAACGCTGGTAAGTCACCAGCTACAAAATGGAGGACGATGTCGATATCTCTCGGAACTTCTTCCGAGGTCACGAAGCTCCGCATAGAATTCTTTGAAGATAGCGATTGTTCGGACGATGACGAGCAAGCGTTCAAGTCCATCCATGATCTCGATACGAGTTTGGTTGGACGAGCCGAAAAAGTCTCGTAGTTCGACGAGTGTGGCGGTGTGGATTCCCTCGGGCAACAATCCGGAGGGGCCAAGGGGCGGAATCGGCACGGCCTTTGAGTATTCGCTAGAGCGGGAGTTCCCACAAGGAGCGATCAGCGTGCGATGTCCGTTGCCTCGGCACCGACGGTTCGAATGCTCGTCGCTTTCAGTCGTGTCCGAATACCGGACGGGTTAGAACAAGCTCGCCTGCGCCGCGGTCACCGGCACCACGAGCGTCGCATCGTCGTTGGTCACCTTGTTCACGCGCGGCGAGACTTCATCGGCGCGCCAGTCACCGATCGCCGGCACGGTCAGCAACTCGCTCGCACGCTCGGCGCCGACCTCGGGATCGAGCCACGTACTCCACGCATCTCGCTCGAGCACCATCGGCATCCGATCGTGGATCGGTTTGACCAGCGCATTCGGCGGGCCGGTCACGATCGTGAAGCTATGCAGCGGCCCTGCGCTCGCCCAAAGGCCGGCGAACGCGACGAACCGGCCATGCGCCGGATGGATGTACATCGGCGTCGGAATCTTGCCGTGCTTGAGCCACTCGAAGAACCCATCGGCCGCGACCAGGCACCGCTGGTGCGCGAGCGCGTCGCGAAAGACCTGCTTGGCACCGAGCGACTCGACGCGCGCATTGATCATCAACGGAGGTTTGGCGCCCGGTTTCGCACCCCAGAATGGCACCAGGCCCCAGCGCATCATCTCGAGTGTCCGCACGCCCTCGCGGATGATCACGACAGGCGCGGGCTGGGTCGGCGCCACGTTGAACCGCGGCTTCCACCACTCGTTCGCCTGCACGCGATCATCGAGGACCGCCTCGAGATCCTCGACCAACCCCTCTTGTCGCGTGACCGTGTAGCGCCCGCACATCTACGCCAAGCGTAGCGCACAGATCTGGAGATACCGATCTTGCGGTTGCGCCGCGACGGTCGGATATTCCGGCGGCAGCCCACCCTGCTCGACGATCGCGGCACTCCGGCCGGCGTTCTTCAAGCCCTTGAGCGCGAGCTTGGTCAGCGAGCCGAGCTCGTGTGTGTTCGCGGCGAGCCACAGGATACCGTTCGCCGGGATCACGGCCGCGGCCTGGCCGATCAGCTGCGGGTAGTCGCGATCGAGGACCCATGGTGTGCCGCGTGCCGTCGAGAACGTCGGAGGATCGATCACGACGAGGTCGTAGCGCTCTTTATCTTTCTGCGCGCGCGCGAGGTAGCGGATCGAATCGCCTTGCTCGAACTTGTACTTCGCACCGGTGAAGCCCGCGCGCACGAAGTTGCCGGCGGCCCAGGCTTGCACGCCTTGCGACGTATCGACGTTCGTCACGCTCGCGGCACCCGCGCGCGCACACGCGAGGCCGAGCGCGCCAGTGTACGAGAATAGGTTCAACACCCGGGCACCAGCGGCGAACCGGTGCAAGCCGCGGCGCTGCTCGCGCATGTCGGTGAACAGGCCGGTGTTCAAGCCCGACAGCGCGTGGATCTCGTATGCGACGCCGCTCTCGCTCGCGAGGTGCTTGTCCTCGACCTTGCCGATGACTTCTTGCTCGACCGCATCGGCCCCTCCGCGCGCGCGCAACTTGACGACCGCGCCGGCGAGCTGCGCGAATCCGATCACCGCGTTCGCGAGCTGCGTGCCGAGGGCGCGCAGGCCTTCGCCGAGCACCCAGATCACCGCGACATCGCCGAGCACGTCGCACGTGAAGCCTGGCAGGCCGTCGCCCGCGCCGTGCAACAAGCGATAGGCCTCGCCTTTGGTGACGAGCCCGAGCTGCTTGCGCCACGCGACCGCGCGCTCGACTCGCAACGCGAGCAACGTCGCATCGATCTTGATCAAATTATCGGCCGGCAGCACGAGCACGCGCAGCCGCTGGTTCTCGGGATCCGCGATCGCGAGGCCGAGCTCTTCGCCGCTGCTATCGACCAACCGCACTTGCGAGCCCGCCGGAAACGCCGGCAGGTCGGGCATGCGCGAGATATCGAGATCGCGCCCACCGCCGGCGAGGAAGCTCTCGGCGAATGCGGGCAGCGTGAGGTCCGTCATGGCTTGCTGATCCGCGACAAGAACACGATGTTCAGGATCGCGCCGACGAGATCGAGCGCGACGAGGCTCGTGACGCCCGCATCGGGAAACCCGAAGTGCATGATCGCGACGATCCGGCTCGACGCGATCGCCGCCAAGGCGAACGAACCGGCGACCAGGCCGATCCGAACGCGCTCCGGCGAGCGCGTGCAGTAGATGAGGAACGCCGCGAGCCCGACTTCGAGCCCGCCGTACAGCCCTTGCAGATCGATGATGCCTGGGCGCCCGGTCACCACGATCCCGACCTTCACGGCCATCTGCTCGGGGATCACCCAGTACAGGGCACCGAACGCCCCGAACAGCAGGGCGTCCAACCAGAGAACAATGCGTCCGCCCTTCAAGGTAGCGACAACGTACCAGCCTGATCGAAGTGTTTGAGGTACCGGCGCGTCACATTCCACGTCAACCACGCGCCGCCGCGGTTCGGCAGCACCCACGGTGTGTACGCGTAGATCGCCGCGGTCGCGTCGTAGCGCGGCACCACGCTCACGTGGTCGAGCGATGTCCGCGCGTGGCTCGCGCGCCACTCGCCGGTGCCATCGTTCGAGGCCTGGTACCACTTCTTGTAGACATCCGCGGCGCATTGCAGCTGCGCATCGAAGCCGGAGTAGCTCGCGGAGCAGCCGCCACCATCGGGGCAGCCGCAGCCCATCGCCTTGTTCAGGCGCGACGCGCTCGGCATCGTGGTCTTCGAGACCAGCGACTCCTCGACCTGCAGCCGCACGAGCAACATCACGGGATCGAGGCCGCGGGCGACCGCGATCTCGACCAGGCGATCCGCGAACCGCGCGCCGTTGATCTTGTAGTCCGCGAGCCAGCTGCGGTTGTTGTACGGCGAGCTCTCGAGGAACGCCTGGATTCCATCGCCATCGACCGCCTGCGTCGTGAACACCGTGTTGTCGATGATCGAGTCGTGATCGAACACGGCGGGCACGCCCGAGAAGTCGGCCTTGCCATCGGGCGACCACGCGACCGGATCGAGATCCGAGGTCTCGTCGTGGTCGGCGGGTTCGTCACTGGCCCCTGCAACGCAACCCGCCAACATCGCGAATAATACGGTGGTTCGAAGCATGTCGAGCACGAGTGCAAACCGCCGGCCTGGCCGAATCTCGCGAATTCGCAGGTTCGTCAGCGCACTGGCTACTCGAGCTGCTAGCCGGCTGCACTTCGTGCGACAGCCACCGACCAACTCGCGCCATCGCGGGCAACTCGATTAGCCGTTACTTGGTGCCCCAACAAAACGACAGGCGGCATGACCGAGAATGACGTCACCATCGACGGTGCTCGTCGGGGTCGGTACCCAACCGCGTGCGATCCGAGCATCAAGCACGTCATCCGCGGAAGGTCGATGGCTCCACCTGGAGCTCCCGTTGACGGCACCGAGTCACGTCGTATCGAACACCAGATAACCGTCGGCTACCCGGCACACGACGTCGTGCGTGTACTCGTCCTGGACGATCACCTCGAGGAGCTCGCCACGGGTGGCGGCGAGCCACGCCAAGACGTCTTCGAGCGTCGCGAGCGTCACCCCACCAGTGTACATTCCGGGCGTGCGAAGGCTCGTGGTTTTGTCGGTGCTGATGATCGGCTGCGCGCGCGACCCGGTCGCCGCAACGTGCCCGGCTGTTGCCGTCGGAGATCTCGCGATCACCGAGATTCGCGGTCCGCAGAATCAAGATGACCTCGGCACCTGGGTCGAGATCTACAACGCGTCGACGAGCTCGATCGATCTCGAAGGTCTCGAGGTCCGGTTCCGGAAGAAAGACGGCAGCGCCGAGACCGACGTGCTGGTTCGCCGTGCGCTGGTCGTCGCCGCTGGTGGCTACGTCACGCTCGGCTTGTTCGCCGACGACAATACGAAGCCCGAGTACATCGACTACGGGATGTCGGGCGACTACCACACGAGCTTCCTGGCGGCCGCCGCCGTCGATCTCGAGAGCTGTGGTACGCGCATCGATCGCATCACGTACGACGTGCTGCCCGCGATGGGCTCGTACTCGTTTGGCGGCCCACCGAGCGCCGATAACAACGACCTTCCCGTCAACTGGTGCACCGATGCGACGAACCTCGCCGGCACGTACCCGGGCACTCCTCGACAGGCGAACATCGTATGTCCGTGAAAGTCTCGCTCGCGCTCGCTTCCCTGTTCGCGGTCGCCGCCGCGGGCTTCGCGTGTACCCACGACAGTGCGCGCTACACGCGCAAGCAGGCGCAGAAGTCGCTCGGCAAGCTCGAGACCCCGGGCATCGAGATCGGCGAGTTCAAGATGGGCCGCGTCGTCGATGGCGACACGATCCACGTCGATGGGCTCGATAGCTCGCTGCGCCTGCTCGGCGTCGATACCGAGGAGACCTTCAAGCACGACAGCGAGCGCCGCGCCTTCGATGCGGGCTGGGATGTCTACAAGAAGGGCGTGCGCGGCAGCTCGCCGCGGCCCGTGAAGTTCGCGACGCCGATGGGTATGACCGCGAAGGAATGGGCCGACAACTGGTTCGCGGGCGTCGAGAAGGTTCGCCTCGAGCGCGACCATCCGGCAGAGATTCGCGATCGCTACAATCGTTACCTCGCGTACGTGCTCGCGAACAAGAACGGCACCTGGCTCAACTACAACGTCGAGGCGGTGCGCGCCGGCATGGGGCCGTACTTCCCGAAGTACGGGCAGTCACGGCGATATCACAAGGACTTCGTCGCGGCCGAGGCCGAGGCGAAGGCCGCCCACCGCGGGATCTGGGCGCCGGGTGCACAGGCCTACGACGACTATCCCGAGCGTGAAGCGTGGTGGGGCGCGCGTGGCGAGTTCGTCGCTGCGTGGCGCGCCGAGGCCGAGGGCACCGATGGCGTCGGCGGCAAGCCGAACTACATCGACCTGACCCACTGGGATGCGCTGAATCAGCTCGAAGCCCTGGTCGGGAAAGAGGTCGTGATCCTCGCCACGGTCGGAGAGGTCCAGATCGGCGAGAAGGGTCCGACGCGGGTCACCCTGTCGCGCGCTCAGAAGAGTGACTTTCCGCTCATCTTCTTCGACAAGGACGTGTTCGGCACCTCCGGGATCGCGGGATGGAAGGGCGAGTGGGTCACCGTCACCGGAACGCCATCGGTCTACGAAAATAAGCACACCCACAAGAAGCAGCTCCAGGTCGTGATCGACCATGCGTCGCAGATCACGCTGTCTCCTGTACCGGGGCTCACGAAGACTACATTGCCGCCGCCATCGCCGACGCAAACACCCGTTTCGCCCTCCGCAGATAACCCGGATTAATCTAATGTAGGGCAATGCGCCCCGTCGGACTGTTCACGTTGCTAGCGCTGTCCGCCTGCGGGCCCGCCGATTCGACCACCGGCTGCAAAGAGAAGTTCATCTCGGGTGATCTCGTGATCACCGAGGTCTTCGCCGATTTCCAGGCACCCTCGGGTGGCACGGGCACCGACGACGGCAAGGAGTGGTTCGAGATCTATAACAACACCGAGCGCCCGGTCAGCCTCAAGGGTCTCACGATCCTTCATAGTCGACCGGACGACTCGAAGCCGCAGACCCACACGATGACCGAGGTCACCGTCGCGCCGGGTCAGTACTTCACGCTCGGCAACGCGACCTCGGATCTCGTGCCGGCGTATGTCGACTACGGCTACAGCGCCGACCTGGGCTCGTTCTACAACTCCGATGGCGGCAAGCTCGTCCTCGAGTGCGGTGACAACCAGATCGATTCCGCGATCTACGACACCGTCGTGTCGGGCCACTCGCGCGAGCTCACCGATGCCGCGGCCCCCGACTACACGCTCAACGACGACCAGACGAACTGGTGCGAAGGCGAGACGACGGAGTTCGAGTCCGGCAACTTCGGTACGCCGGGCGCCGAGAACGATTGCCAGCCGGTGGTCGTCGGCGCGTGCAGCGATGGTGGCGTGATGCGCGCGACCGTTCCTCCGAGCGTCGGCGATCTCGTGATCACCGAGATCATGCCGAAGCCGAAGTCGGTCTCGACGACCCTCGGGCAGTGGTTCGAGATCAAGGCGCTGGTCGATGTCGATCTCAATGGCATCGGCCTCGACCGCGCGAACGACAACAACGTGAAGCCCGAGATCATCGCGCAGACCGATTGCCTCCACATGGCGGCCGGCACGTACGCGACGTTCGCGCGCAACACCGACATGACCATGAACGGCGGGGTGACCGCGATCGGCTCGTTCGCGTTCTCGCTCACGCCGACCTCGACACCCGATGTCCAGCTCGTCTACGGCGCCGACGTCATCGACGCGGTCACGTGGACCACGTCGACGAGCGGTGCCTCGCTCTCGCTCTCGCCGCTGGCGACCGATGCGGCCTCGAACGACGACCCCGCGAACTTCTGCAACGGCTCGGTGCTCTACAACGGGATGGACCTGGGCTCGCCGGGCATGGCGAACGGCGCCTGCCCCGTCGTCGTCCAGCCCGGGCAGTGCCTCGCCAACGGCACGCCGCGCGCGATCGTGAAGCCGGCCGCGGGTCAGCTCGTGATCGATGAATTCATGGCGAACCCGAGCGGCACCGACGGGACCAAGGAGTGGTTCGAAATCACGAACACCGGTGCCGCAGCCTTCGATCTCAACGGGCTCACGCTCGTCGGCGGGACCGCAACCACGGGCAACGCCATCACTGCGAACGAGTGCAAGTCGGTGGCGGCTGGCGGGTACGGCCTCTTTGCACGAACGAGCGATCCGGCCGCCAATGGCGGACTCCCCGCAGTCGACGCGACGTTCAGCTTTGTCATCAACAACACGAACTTCGCGCTCTCGGTACTCGATGGCGCCGCGGTGCTCGACAAAATCGCGTGGACCACTCCGACGCAAGTTGACGGTGTCGCGCTGCAGCTGCAGCCAACCACCATCGACTCGACGTCGAACGACAATGCCAACGTCTCGAACACTACGAACTACTGCAAGGCCAGCGCCGGGCAGAACTACGGCACGGTCGCCACGAACTACGGTACGCCGGGTGCCGTCAACGTATGCATGTGAAGCTCGCGCTGGTCGCGTGCATGTCCGCGTGCGCCGGATCGCCAGAGTCCACGTGCGGGCCGAGCTCCGGGGTCGTCGAGCGCGTGATCGATGGCGATACCATCGTACTCGCGAGCGGCGTGAAGCTGCGCTACTTGCTGATCGATGCGCCCGAGACCACGAATGGTCACGACGATTGCTACGGCTCGAATGCCGCGACGTTCAACTCGGATCTCGTGCTCGGCAAGGCCGTCGATCTCACCTACGACACGCAGTGCACGGATATGTACGGCCGAACGCTCGCGTACATCTCGGTCGGCGGCACCGACGTCAACAAGCTGATGGTCGAGCGCGGCTACGCGTGCGTCCTGTTCATCTCGCCCGATGGCAAATCGCGCTACGACGAGTTCAAGGCGTACCAGGCCGACGCGAAGGCGAATTCGCGCGGGATCTGGGGTTCGTGCGACCCGCTCCCACCTGCGTGCTAGCGCATCCGAAACGTCACCGATGTCCCCGCTTGCCCTCCGAGGCCTTGGCGCCCTGGCGGTGGCTCCAGAGACGAGTGGTGTTGCCGACGATCTACCGCGAAGGCGCCGAGAGCAAGCAACAGGACGTGCGCGGCTCGAGCTGGCGAGCAACCGTTCATAACTTCCGCGGCGACGTGCTAGCGCGGCGCTTGCAATGCTCGGCGCGCGATGAGGATCCTACTTCTCGCGCTCCTGGCAAGCTGTGGCAGCTCTGCGTCGTTCAAGCCTGAACCGCTGCCTCAGCTCGTCGCCGCTCAACAAGCCTCCCAGGTGATCGCACCGCGCGAGCTCCTGCTCGTCCCTGGCGAGCACATGCGCTTCGCCGTGCGCTTGCACGGGATCGATGTCGGCAAGGTCGAGCTCGAGGTCGGAGAGACCGAGGTCACGAGCCGGTTTGCGACCGACAGCCTCGCGGGCGCACTGATGTCGGTGCATCACGATCTGTCGACGCTCATCGATCGCAGCAACGCGCGGATGACCGTCGCGAGCGAGAACCTCGTGGTCGGCGACGCGACGAAGCACTTCGACATGGACGGCAAGAACGGGCAGAGCGTGCACGCGGCGCTCGGCATCTTGCGCAGCTGGGTCGCGGCCGATGCGACCGCGGGCTTTCTTACCGTGCAGGAGCTCGGGCATCAGTACCGGCTCTCGGTGAAGCGCCCGCTCGTCGAGGATCTCGAGGGGACCAAGGCCTTTCACGTCACCGCGGTCGCGAATACGAAGGTCCAGACGACGATCGAGATCTGGTTTGCCACCACGCCCGATCACCTACCGCTGCGCTTCGAGTTCGTGAACGACGATTACCACGTGACGGCAAATCTCATCCCGAGCTGAGCCTTTCGTGACGAACTGTTGCGAGCGAACAACACGTGTCACGCATCGGCACAGCTCGGCTGGTTCAACCACTGATTCACGCGTCGCGTGATCGCGGCACGCTTCGCGCACCAGGGGAAAGGCATGAGGGCCGTCTACACCGCGATCGCGGTGATCGGGATCGTTTTGCCTGGAGCACGCGCGTTCGCCGACGACGCGCTGCCTCGGGCGATGGATCCGGATCATCCCGTGATGTGTCTTCGCGACGCATCGGATCTTGTCTGGCGCATCCAGTGCGACAACAAGACGAAGCAATGTCTCTACGCTCCCAACGAGGAGCTCGACGAGATGGGTCATCGCGTGAAGCCGCTCGAACGCGCGCGCACCTGCGAGCTCGATGTCCCCTTCGATCGCAAGAAGATGGAAGCCGATGGCTTCACCTTCATCCCGGCGATCGTCGATGCGCCGTACGGCTGGATGCGCGACGAGCATCAGCGCGTCTACCAGATCAACTTCGATCTGCGGAAGCGGCTCTACGTCGGCGTCGCGTACACGCCGCAGAAGATCCTCGACAATCCGCTGCAGAGCACGCGGACCTCGGTCGATTTCGGGTTGTTCGTCTACAACCACCTCTCGAACGAGGATTCGAAAACTCCGACGATGCATCGCCTGCGCTTGTTCGAGGGCCAGGTCCACATGCAGCCGTTCTCGGCCGAGTTCGTGATGGCTCACTACGACATGAGCCACAAGTTCCTCGATCCGCTGCTTCGCATCACGACGTTCGTCGGCACGCCGCGCCGCCACGACATGGTGCTCGATCTCGGGACCTGGGGCGAGGTCGGCAACCTCGAGCTCCACAAGACTCCGATGGGCAACTCGCAGCTGTGGCGCCACGCGACCGCGCAGGTGACGATCGATCTGTGGCAATCCGCGGATCTCAGCTCGTTCGCCCGCATCCGCACCGGTCTCGGGCTCGAGGGCCAGCGCGACGACGTCAACGGCTACCGCACCGCGATCACCGAGAGCTCGGCGTTCGACATCGACTGGGTGCTCGATCCCGAGGGCTTCAACAACGTGCGGTTCTTGCTGTCGCACGAGGTACCGCGCTACTTCACCCCGACCGAGACGACCGGCAAGTTCGTGCAGCGCTTCAAGGCGCAGCTCGAGTACGAGCGGATCATCCTCGCGATCAACGATCAACCGCTGTCGCTCCACATCGCCGCAGGTGGCGAGAAGCGCGATGACCTCCCGGGCGTCCCGAATGTGTGGGCGTTCGTGTTCGATACTGGCCTTCGGTTCAGCCTATGGGCGCCGCCACGGTTAGCGCCGCACTCGTAGTCGCGGCGCTCGCGACGAACGCCTACGCCGACGAGTGCACCGGCACCACGGCACGCGGCGAGCGGTTCGCGCAGTGCTTCGACGTCGGCAACCGGCTGAGCGTGACCGCGAGCTCTGAAGGCCTCGGCATCGCGGTCGGCGTGCGCCACGAGATCACGTTCGACGACGATCCAGATCTCGAGTGGAAGATGCAACACACGCTGGTCGAGGCGAGCCACGCGGCCTTCGATGGCGCGTTCCAGGGCGCGTTCTATCGCGGTCGCTACCTGCGCCACTCGCGCGATGGCCACCTCGTGATTCCATTCGGTGGCGGCACGCCGAAGAAGATCTTCTTACCCTTCGATATCGGCGCGATCTTCGAGGCCGGCAGCATCGCGTGGAAGCCGATGGATCCGGAGTTCACGGTCGGCGTCGTGCGTGTCGCGCCGTTGGTCGACTTCGCTCGCGCGCGTGACTACCACCGGATCTTGGCGATCGGCCCCTCCATGCACTGGGACATGAACGTCGACCGCTCGTTCCAGGCGGTGACCACGCAGACCGTCGCGCCGTTCTCCGAGCTGCTCGCGAACGCGCACTTCGAGTCGGACGACGGCCTCTGGGTCTCCGACCTGCGCGCCGAAGCGGGCACCGCGTGGCGTAGCGACCGCGGCTGGTCGGCCGAGGCACGGGGCTCCGCGACGATCGAGCGGATCGTGATCGCCGTCCGCGACCGCCCGGTCGCGCTGACCGCGGGGATCCAGTACGACAGCGTGCGCGCCGAGACCGTCGCCCGGATCGGCGCGCGCTTCGTGGTCCTCGATCGGACGCATCCGCGAGTCTCCTTACATCCCTTACAGCCGAAACTGCGCGCCCTCGTGGCGCCGCCGCCGGTCATCCCGGAGCCACCGCCAGAGCCGCCGGTGCTCGATCTCGAGCCTCACACCCCCGAAGCTTCTCCGCCTCCGCCCGAGGCTTCTCCGCCCGAGGTTTCTCCGCTCGATCAAGCCGTACAGAGCCTGCTGCTGGGGATCTAAGCCCCGTGTTAGGGTGCCGGCCGGGTGAAGAAGACCATCGTCTTAGCCGCGATCCTCGTGGCCGCACGTACCGCTCACGCGATCCCGTACGAGACGTTCATCGACGTCGACGACGAAGAGGATCTCAACGATCTATTGTCGTCGAACGCGATCGAGCAAGACACGTACGACGAGCTGCTCGACGTGCTCGAGCAAGGCGTCGATCTCAACACGGCGAGCCGCGCGGACCTCTACACCCTGCCGAACCTGACGTACCAAGACGTCGACAAGATCATCGCGTATCGCTCGCTCAACAAGGGCCGGATCAACGACCCCGCGGATCTCGTCGCGGCCGGTGCCCTGACCCAGGAGCAGCTGCTCGGCATCGCGTCGTTCATCGTCACCCGCCCGCCCATCGAGAACCCCGCGGCGATCCACGGCTGGCTCAAGGCCGAATCTCGGTTCTCGTACAAGGACAAGGTCGCGCCGCCGATCGCCTTGCGCGCGCGGGTCACGTTCCTCAAGCACTGGACGGCCGGCATCGGCATGACCACCACGCGGCTCGAGATCGGCGAGCCGCAATACGATCCGACGCGCGATGCGCTGATCGCGGATCCCGCGCACTACAGCGCGAAGATCGCGAAGGCCTACGTCAAGTACGAGGACAACGACTACAACGCGATCGTCGGCAGCTTCCGCGCGGGCTTCGCGCAGCGGCTCACGTTCGACAACACGCGCCACTACACGCCGAACGGCTTGTATCTCGACGATCAGGTCTACTACTCGGCTGACCTCACGACCGAGTGCAAGCAATCCGCGGGCGAGCTCCTGAACTCGCCGTGCGCGGGTGCGGCGGCGAGCAAGTACGAGACGCCCGACTGGGTCTGGCGCGACTCGCTGTTCGGCGTTGGCGCCGGCGCCAAGAAGATCGAGCTCGAGACCGGTTGGATCCAGGCGTACATGTTCGGCTCGGCATCACGCCGCTCGATCTATCAGTACGAGCTCGTCGAGCACTACAACCCGGACGGCACGGTGCATTGCGCCGATCCGCACGACGATGCGGATCCGAACTGTGCGGCGCCGACGGTGTACGTGCGGCCGAACGGCAACGTGCTCACGCCGACCACGCAGTTCTCGTTCACGACGCTGCCGAACATGTTCCTCGAGAAGCTCGTCGGCGGCAACGTCAGCTACTTCCACGATCGCCGCAACAGCGTCGGCATCACCGCGTACGGCGCCGAGGAGACCAGCCTCGTCAACGGCCTGGACCTCTCCTTCCAGGAGTGGTCGTCGCATCCGTTCGGCAACCGGTTCGGCGCGGCCGGCGGCAACTTCGCCTTCGGCAAGGACTGGCTCGACGTCGCCGGCGAAGCCACCCTGAGCTTCGACAACGCACCCGCCTACGATCAGACCCTGACCAAGGCCCACGGTGGCGGCGGTCCGGCTGGCCTCCTGCGGTTCACCGCGACCCGCAAGAAGGAAGAGCTCGAGGTCGTCGCGCGCTACTTCTCGACCGACTACGACAATCCGTACGCCCGCCCGATCTCGGAGTCCGACGAGTTCGATGGCCAGCGCGCGCGCGATGAAGCCGGCGTTCGCGTCCGCTACATCCGGTCGAGCAAGGAGTTCGTGCTGCGGACGCTCGCCGACGTCTGGTACAACCCTTCGACCGGCATCCCGAAGCTCGACACGTACGTGCGCGCGAACGTCCGCACGACCGACGATCTGTGGCTCGGCCTGTGGGAGCGCTACCAGGACAAGGACCTCAGCCGCGGCGGTCACGACCAGTGCTTCGAGGTCTCGACCGATGCCGACAAGATCACCGGCGCACCGATTCCCTGTGGCGGTCGCCAGCTCACCTCGATCGTGCGCGCGAAGTACGACATCAACCACGCGCTCGATGCGACGCTGATGCTCGAGCATCAGCTGCTCGACGACAACACCAAGGACGAGTACCTCCACAGCTTCCGGCAGGACATCGCCGCGTGGCTGATCGTGCTCTACAAGCCGAGCAACGACCTGCGGTTCCGGGGGCGCGTGCGCTACCTCGACGAAGCGATTCATGACGACACGTACCTCGAGCGCTCGCTGTCCGCGATCGCCGATGCGACCTTCCGCGTGCGGAATGCGGACCATCTGCGAGTCCGCGTCGATACCAAGTTCTGGCTCGATCAACGCGCCGCGACACTGCTCCGCGAACCGAATCCCGAGCTCACGTTCTGGCTCCAGTACGAAGCCAAGCTGTAACTCGACGGCCCCATGCTAGCGTCGGGGCATGCGGACTCCCTCGTCGGTCATCGTGCTCCCGCTGATCCTCGCGGTGCCGTTCGGGTTGGCGATCCGTGACTCGCTGAAGGGTAGCGACCCTGCGAGTGAGGAAGAGCGAGCCAAGCGCGAGCACGGCGAGCTCGAAGTGCGCGAGCACGATCAGCAGATCGCCGCCGAGCGCGACCAGTACGAGCGCGCGAAGCAGGTCGAGCAGGAGCGCGGCGTGCAGCTCGCCTCGTTGATCGGCAAGGAGCCCGTGTCGCTGGGCAGCGCCTTCGGATCTCCGCAGCTCGGCGTTGCGACCACGATCGAGGTCGATCACGCGGTCGATCAGCTGCTCCTCGACCATCAGGGCGTCACCGGACTCGATGGCAAGCTGGTTTCCTACACGTTCTCGATCGACGGCGAGCAGTGTCCCGCGCTGCGCGCGCAGCTCGCGACGGCGTGGGGCCACGGGGACAGCGTCGTCGGCGCCGACGATCTGGTGGTGTGGGTGGATCCTGCGAACCATTGGCGCGCCGCGATTCGTCGTGCGGACCTCGTGTGCGTCGTCGATTTCACGCGTACGGTCGAAGATAGTGCCTGGGTGGAGGGCGCGTTCCCGAAGGTGCTTGGCAAGACGCTGCCGCAAGCCGAGAAACTCCTTGGCCCGCTGACCAATCCCGAGATCCCGCTCTGGTACCTCGCCGGCTCGCCAGCCGGTCACGATGCGACCACGCTGGAAGCTCAGCTCGAGAGCGGCAAGCTCACGGGCACGAGCGCGAGCGCGGCGATGTCCGAAGAAGACGCCGCCGCGATCGTCAAGCTCGTGACCAAGCGGCTCGGCAAGCCACCGGCCCACGACGCCCCCGCCGAATGGTCCTGGGACGACGGTAAAGTCTCGATCACGTACTACGCACCGATCCTGCACCTCTTCCATCAACTATGAAGCTCACGACCATCATCGCCGGCGCCGACGTCTCGATCCCGAGCGACCAGGCGATCGATCGCGCCGCCGCACTCGCCACCAAGCACGGCGCGAAGCTCGTGATCGTCCACGCCCTGGCGAACGAGGGCGGCGTCGACGGCGCGACACACGAGGTGGTCAAGCAGCTCGGCGAGGTCACCGCCGCGATGAAGCTCGAGATCGCGCGTCGGCTCGACGAGCGGCTGCATGCGATGCGCGCACTTGGCGTCGATGCCGAGGTGCTCACGCCGACCGGTCCGCCGGGCGAGGTCGTCGCGCAGATCGCACGCGAGCGCGGTGCCGAGTTGATCGTCGTCGGCACGCACGGCCATACCGGGATCTCGCGGTTCCTCCTCGGCAGCGTCGCGACCGCGATCCTGCGCCACGCACCGTGCGACGTGCTCGTCACGCGTGGCAACGCGAGCACCCGACCGTTCACCAAGCCGCTGATCGCGGTCGATTTCTCGGCGCCCTCGAAGCGCGCGCTGCGTCACGCCGCCGGGCTGACCGAGCCTGGCGCCCCGATCGAGCTGCTCCACGTGTGGCAGCTACCGGCCGGCTCGATCGGTGCGTCGCTGTTCGGCGCGGATCGGTTTCCGTGGTCGACGATTCGCGATGCGGTGCTGTCGAGCGCGACGCAGAAGGCGAAACATCTCGTCGCGGAGAACAGCGCGATCGGGCATCCGCTCCACGTCGAGCTCGTGCAAGGCACGCCGATGGCGATGATCACGCACGCAGCCGAGCGCGGCGGTCATGACCTGATCGCCATCGGGACGCACGGTCACGGTGGGTTTCGCAAGCTGCTGCTCGGCAGCGTCGCCGAGGGCGTGATCCGTCACGCGCCTTGTTCGGTCCTGGTCGCGCACAGCGAGCACGCGGGCGAGACCGCAAAGTTCAAAAAAGCTTAGGCGCCGCCTTCGAGGGTCAGCGCGGCGATCTTGTTATCTTCCTTGGCCGCATCGTCGGCGCCCGCGAGCGCCTTCTTCTGCTCGGTGATGTTCGGCCACACGTCGGCGCTCGCCGCGGCGTCCTTGAGGTTCGCCGGCCAGTTGCCGGTCTCGATCTCGGTCGCCTTCTTGGCGCCGCTCACGAGTGCGTTGATGTCCTTGTAGATCGCCCACTTCGTGGGGAGCTCGCTCTCCTCGAAGATCGCGGTCGTCGGGCACTCGGGCTCGCAGGCGCCACAATCGATGCACTCATCGGGGTGGATCGCGATCGAGTTCTTGCCCTCGTAGAAACAATCGACCGGGCACACCGCGACACAATCGGTGTACTTGCACTTCACGCACGGATCAGCGACGACGTATGCCATGACCGGATCTAGACACATCTTTTCGCTCGTCGGAAGGTAGGAGCGTCATGAAAGGGATCGCGGTTTTATCGGTCATTCTGGTCGCTTGCTCGACGCGCCACGAGCCGCAGCCGGCCTCGAGCCCGGGCTCTGCAAGTGTCGGATCTGCGACGCCGGTCGCGGGGGTCGGCCCGATCGCCGACGACTACAAGCTCGACATCGAGAATTTGTGCAACGTCCTTCAGCGGTCCGGAGCCGACCAGGAGGCGCCCGCGGCGCGCAACGCGCTGATCGCGATGTGGCTCGGCCCGAACATCAAGACCACGGCCGGGCACGCCTTCCTGGTCCAGATCCAGCCGCTCCAGGGCGGCGATAAAGCGAAAGCACTCGAGGACGAGGCCCTGCGGGTGGGTATCACGTCGTGTCCCCTCGCCATCGAATGGCGCAAGCCGGGCGCCGTCAACCCCGCGAACTAGACCGGGCCGATCTTACGTGACAGGATTCGTCCGGTGAGGCTGTGGATCGCGAGCCTGCTGGTAGGCGCTGGGTGCAACCAGATCTTTGGCACCAATAACGTCGGCCTCCTTCCATCAGCGGACGCAGGGCCGTTAGCGGATGCGGCGCCCAACTCGATGATGATCACCGGGATGGCGTTCAACTCGGCGAAGGCGGCCGATCCGACGATGGTCCCGGTGACGTATCCGGTCCTCCCTGGCGTGACCGCCGAGCTCGGCTCGATGCCCGCCTCGACCGCGACCGGATTTCCTGCACTCTCGGATGCTCCGCTCGATGCGACCGGGACGTTCCTGGTCCCGTTCGAGCTCTCGCAAGCCGCGTATCGCATCGTCTATCACCCGCCCGATGGCGTGCCCGTCGAGTATCAGACCTCGATCCACGGGATCCCCGGCCACTTCATCGCCAACGTCGATGTCGGTCGGCCCGAGCGCTTCGCTGCGCCGCCGACGGCGATCATGTCCATCTCGCCCGCCAACGAGCAGGACCCGATGACCGCGGGTCGGTTGATCGAGACGGGTTCGTGGGCAACGATCTATCTGAGCGCGCGGAGCGGCGGCACGGCTAACGAGATCAACATCGCCTGGAGCACGACGAGCCCGTCGATGAACTTGGGCTCGACCACCACGACGGTCACTTCGCAAGTCGGCGCGCTGGCTGCGCCCGAGACTGGCAAAGGCGATCGGCTACTGCTGGTCGACGCGACCAATTCGGCGACCCCAGGGCTCGCGAACACGTACTCGGTGGTCACGATGGACGGCTTCAACGGTGCCACCGCGAACAACCTGACGGCGACGCCGTGGACGACCGCAACGCCGATGACCGCCGCGAGCTACACGGCGGCACCCGGCTTCGCACTCGCGGCCGGGCGCGTTAACGAGTCGACGCGAACGAACATGGTCTCCGACGACGACAACTCCGTGTCCCAAAGCAACCTGCCGTTCGTCTGGTCCGGTGTGATCCCGAGCGCGGCGTTGCCGAACTTCGTCACCAGCGGCGCTGGCGGCAAGGCGATCCCGCCCGCCGAAGTGAATGGCACGGGTGGAGTTAGCCTTCCGACGTTCGCGTTCATGTCGACCCAGGTCTCGGAGCGGGCGCTGCCGTACGTGAATGTCTTCGATGGCACGATCGCACCGAAGTTTCCGCAGGCGATCTTCGCGCGCGTCTCGCGCTCTCGGACGACCCGCAACGTCAAGGTCACCGAAGGGATCCAGTCGATCTCGCTGACCAGCGCGGCGACGGCCAAGATCGATCTATCGGTCGGTCAGGCCTATCAGGCCGGCGCGCACATGATGCTCAACAACACGGACATCTGGTTCGCCGATTCGATCTCGGCCGTCGTGCCGCGCGCGCCCCTCATGACGTTCACGTTCGGCGTCGATGGCGTCGTCGATGATTGCGTCTCGACGCTGTACAGCATGACGAACAACGCGTACGTGCCGGTGCGGCGCTACCTGATGCCGGCCACCGTGAATCACGGCGCCCCCTCGGGCATCGTGATCGATAACAAGCTCCTCCTGAAGAACCAGGACTACGTGCTCGGCGTCACCTGTCACCTCGGCTATCCGGAGGCGGTGAACGGCAACTGGTCGGTCGTCGCGTATCCGTTCGCCGAGTCGGTCGTGTACAGCTTCCCATTCGTCGTGACCTCCGATCCCGTCTGACGTCCGGGTTCCGGACGCGTTGTCCGAGAACCGTGGACGCGACTCGGACATTCGGACAAGGCGTCGCGTTGTTTCGCGGGCTTGCGCGGGCACGAGAGTTGGATCTGGCTGGCTCGGAGGTCCAGATGTCCGAAGACAAGAAAGACAAAGCGATCGGCGAAGCCGTTCGCGCGATCCACAAGCAGTTCGGGAGCGGTGCGCTCATGCGGCTCGGCGGTGGCGAGGTCGAAGCGATCGAGGTCATCCCGACAGGCTCGGTCGCGCTCGATGTCGCGCTCGGTTGCGGCGGGCTCCCGCGAGGGCGGATCGTCGAGATCTACGGGCCAGAGTCGTCGGGCAAGACCACCCTCACGCTGCACGCGATCGCCGAAGCACAGCGCGCGGGTGGCGTCTGCGCGTTCATCGACGCCGAGCACGCGCTCGATACGAGCTACGCACGCCGGCTCGGTGTCGATCTCGAAGACTTGTTGGTCAGCCAACCGGACTGCGGCGAGCAGGCGCTCGAGATCACCGATACGTTGGTGCGCACCGGCGCGATCGATCTGATCGTCGTCGATTCGGTCGCCGCGCTCACACCACGCGCCGAGATCGAAGGCGAGATGGGCGAGGCGCATGTGGGGCTGCAGGCACGGCTGATGAGCCAGGCGCTGCGCAAGCTGACGGGGCAGATCTCCAGGACCCGGACGTGCTTGTTCTTCGTGAATCAGCTGCGACAAAAGATCGGCGTCATCTACGGCAACCCGGAGACGACACCCGGCGGCAATGCGCTGAAGTTCTACTGCTCGGTCCGGCTCGATATCCGGCGCAAGAAGCCGATCAAGCGCGGCGAGGAGATCATCGGTAACGAAGTGAAGGTGAAGGTCGTGAAGAACAAGCTCGCACCTCCCTTCCGGGAGGCCGAGTTCGAGATCCTCTATGGCACGGGCATCAACAAGCTGGGCGAGTTGGTCGATGTAGGAGAGAAGCTCGGACTCATGGAGAAGTCGGGCACCTGGTACTCCTACGCAGGCGAGCAACTCGGCCAGGGCCGGGACAAGGTCCTGGCGCATCTGGACGAGCGTCCAAAGCTCCAGGAGCACCTCCAGAGGGCCGTCGTCATGGAATCCAAGCGCGTGGCGCTGCTGGTTGCGAAGGGCAATCAGCGATCTGGAAGTCCACTCACGTCGGGTACCTAACGTGCCTTCTTGCTTGGAGTTCTCCTCGGAGAGTGGTGCATTTTGTGGCAGTTCGTAACATCTCACAATCGTTGGATTGACGATCCACC
>JANXOP010000016.1 GCA_025357755.1 Kofleriaceae bacterium
GGTGATCGTCAGCGCGGACGAGCCCGCACCTCCCGAGCAACCGAGCACCACCGCGCACGCCACAAACCGCAAGAGATCGTAGGTCACGCGTCTCGTCGTGCAAGCGCCGTGACGTCCGAAGCGGGCTCCTGCAGCGGATCCTGCGCGGAAATTGCGTCCGGATCGCGGGGCCTACGCAGAATGTGCGCCGGTTCAGGTCCACGTGCTGGCGAAGTCGAGCACGACGCGCGATGGCACATCGCCATGACCGAGCCGGTCGAAGACCTGGTTGATCGCGGAGAGCGGCTGGAGCTCGATGTCGGCCTTGACCTTGCCGTCGGCGGCAAACGCGAGCGCCTCCGCCATGTCGCTGCGGGTGCCGACGAACGAGCCGCGGATCGTGACGCAGTTCGCGACCACATCGAACAACGGGATCGGAAACTCACCGGGCGGGAGCCCGACGAGCACGCACGTGCCGCGCTTGCGCGTGATGCCGACGCACTGCTTGAACGCGCCGAGCGACGTCGCCGTCACGAGGACGCCGTGCGCGCCGCCGCCGGTGAGCTTCTTGACCTCGGCGATGCAATCGTGCGCGCGAGCATCGACCACGCAATCGGCGCCGAGCAGCTTCGCGTGCGCGAGCTTGCGCTCGTCGATATCGATCGCGCAGATCTGGAGCCCCATCGCCTTACCGTACTGGATCGCGAGGTGGCCGAGCCCGCCGATGCCGGAGATGGCGAGCCACTCGCCGGGCCGCGCCGCGGTCTGCTTGATGCCCTTGTAGGTCGTGATGCCCGCGCAGATGATCGGCGCGGCGGCGCTGGCCGAGAGCCGCGATGGAATGCGTGCCACGTAGTTCGGATCCGCGAGGATGAACTCCGCGAAGCCGCCGTTGCGGGTATAGCCGCCGAACTGCGCCTCGGCACAGACGGTCTCCCATCCCGCCAAGCAATCCTCGCAGTGGCCGCACGCCGAATACAGCCACGGCACGCCGACGCGATCGCCTTCTTTCACGTTCGTCACGCCGGCACCGAGCGCCGCGACGAGTCCGATACCCTCGTGACCGGGAATGAACGGCAGCATCGGCTTGAGTGGCCAGTCGCCGTGCGCGGCGTGAAGATCGGTGTGGCAGACACCGCAGGCCTCGGTCTTGACCAGGATCTGTCCCGGTCCCGGCGTGGGCACGTCCCATTCACGGAGGACGAGAGGTTTTCCAAATTGCTCGACGACGGCGGTTTGCATCTTGCGCGACATGCGATCCCTCGGAGCACGACGCGTGCCGCATCGTGGCGGCGCAAACCCTGCGGTAGCCGCGCGCATTCTTGCGCGACCGCTCAGGTTCGCGCGAGCGCGACACCTGTGATCGAGCGAGCCCCGTGCGCGATCAGGACCTCACTCGCGGCGGCGAAGGTCGAGCCCGTCGTGACGACATCGTCGAGCAGCACGACGTCGCGACCTTCGATCCGTTTCGCGTGGCGAGCGACCACCGCGAACACACCGCGCAGGTTCGAGCGCCGGTCGGTCGCGGCGAGCGTACTCTGCGGTGCGACCGCGCGGATCCGGCGCAGCGCGGGCACGGGCGGCGGTAGCTTCGCATTCGCACATGCATGGACGGCAAGCAGCCACGCGTGGTCGTAGCCGCGGTTCCACCGGCGGCGCCAGTGCAGCGGCACCGGGATCACGAGGCCGCCATCGCTCGCGGCGGCCGCGACGAGCGGTGCCCATAGCGGCGCGACCGTGCGCGCGATGTGGTTCGCGCCGGTGAACTTCAAGCGACGGATCGCGGTGGCGAGCGGGCCGCCGAACTGCCAGGGCGAGACGATGCGTTCGAGCGGCAGCGGCGCACGCACGCACCGCGCACAGATGATGTCGGCGCCGGGCTCGGCACAGCGCGGACACGCAGGCCCGAGCTCGACGAGCGAGCCGGCGCAGGCCTCGCAAAGCGGGGCACCCGGCGCCGTACACGCGGCGCACTGGGGTTCGAAGATCCAATCGAGGAGCGACCACATGGCGACGCTATCGGCCGCCCCTCGCCAAGGTTGCGTGCTAGCTACAGGCGCGTGATCGACCGCTGCTACGTCTACGATCCGGGCTTCGTCGACGCGGGCTCGCGCGCCGAGATCGTGACCTGGCTCGCGCAGCTGAAGCCCCTGTGGGAACAGCGCTATTCGACGAAGCGGCCACCGCCGGCCGGCAAGCCGCAGCGGATGTTGCTGCGGCCGGTGTACTGGCTCGGCAACTGGCAGTTCGCGTGCCTCGGCTATTACGAGCCGCCGAAGCGCACCCTGGACGTGGCGGTCCGGGCCGAGCCGTTTCCGGCCGTGCTGGCGAAGCTGGTCGGTCAGATCGAGCGCCGCGTCAAGGCGACGTTCCCGCCGAGCACCGTGCCGCGGCGCTGGCACTTGAACACCTGCCTCGTGAACTTCTACGGCGACCGCATCGAGCACGGCAAGGCGATCGACGCCGCCCGCGTCGGCGAGCATCGCGATTTCGAACCGGGGCCGGTTGCCTCGTTATCGCTCGGCGAACGCGCGCGGTTTCAGTTCGTGCGGCGCGGCCAGTTCGATGCGCCGCCGGTGCGCACCGAGTGGCTCGAGGACAGCTCGCTCCAGATCTTCGCGGGCCCGCGGTGGAAGGACGACCTCCTACATCGCGTGCAGCGCGTCGAGGACAAGCAGAAGCTCGATCTCCCGCCGAAGATCGAGGGCTTTCGCACGCGGCGCGTGAACTTCACGTTTCGCTACGTCCCCGACGAGCACGTCGTCCCGTTTGGCAAGCTGACCGCGAAGGCGCGCGAGGATGTGCGCGAGTATGTCCAGACGCTCGCGACTCACTCGAAGTTCTTCGCCGACGCGCAGCGCTGAGATCGAGATCGGGGGTGCTACGCTCGGCGCTTGCTTCGCCTGGGCTTGTTGGTCTCGCTTGCCGCCTGCGGTCGATTCGATTTCGGCACGCATCCGGACGGCACGCCGTTGCCCGCGGTCGATACGTCGCTCGCCGAGGCGTATCCGATGATGATCCTCGCCGAACACCCGGTCGCGTACTACCGGCTCGACGAAGCCTCGTCGGCGGTCGCCGCGGTCGACGTGAGCGGCCATGCGAATCACGGTGGCTACTTCATCATCACCGGGGGGACCGGTACCTTCACGACGACCGGTGCACTCGTCGCCGACGCCGATCTCGATCCCGCCGTTTCGTTCCAGGGTGGTGGCAATCCAGGCAATGGCGGTATCGCGTGCGTCGCGCCCCCAGGGACCGTGTTCCCGTGGGACGGCGACTTCAGCGTCGAGGGCTGGATCCAGCCAACATCCCTGCCTCCCACCGGCTGGAACGACAGCTTCTTCCTGTGGGAGGACCACCTGGTCAGCGGGTTTCGCTCGGGCTGGACCATCGATCTCGAGCCGATCTTCTGGACCTACGAAGCTGGAGGCACGACGTCGATCGAGGGCACGGTGCCGCTCGTCCTCGGTTCGTGGAATCACCTCGTCGTCACCAAGAGCGGCACGACCGTCACGATGTTCGTCAATGGCGTGCTCTCTGCCCAGGCGAGTGCGGTCTACAACCCACCTGCCGCTGACGATGCACAGCTCGAATCATGCTTCGGGGCATGTCACGGCATGCCGAGCGACGGCGTGTTCGACGAGCTCGCGATCTACGACTACGCACTACCGCAAGCGCGCGTCACGGCGCACTACAACACCGGCACCGGTCGCGCCGCGCTCTAGCGCTTCTCCACGGAGAAGTGGAACGATTCGATCGATTCGGACCTCTGGCGGCCGTTCAAACCACTGAGGGACGTATTAGTAGCGATCGACGATCGTGAGCTCGATCGCGTCGCCCGCGGGGTCGGCGGTCGCGGCCTCGAGCCGCTCCGCGGCGATGCCATACTGGACGAGCCAGTCGATCACGGTCTGCGCGCGATTCTTGGCGTGCGCAGTCACCCGGATCTTGACGAGCTCGGTGTGGGCGCGCAGCGTCGCGCCGAGCTGGCCGAGCACGTTGAAGCTCGCCGGCGCGATCTTACCGCTCGCGGTGAACTGGATCTCTTCTCCGACCGTGATGTTTGGAGGCACGATCGCGACGAGCCCCTCACCCTTGTCGGGACAGCCGTCCTCGTCGTCGATGCCGTTGATCGTTTCGGGCTCGTTCGGACAATGATCGAAGCGATCGAGGATGCCGTCCTTGTCGTTATCGATATCCGGGCAGCCGTCTTCGTCTTCGAACCCATCGCGATCCTCGGCGACGTTCGGGCACTTGTCCTTCGCGTCGGCGATCCCGTCGCCATCGTTGTCCCAATCGGGGCAGCCGTCTTCGTCCTCGAAGCCGTCCTTGTCTTCGGGCTCGTCGGGGCACTTGTCGACATCGTTCGGAATGCCATCGTGATCCGAATCGCCAGCGGCGCGTCGCGCACCCACCGAGCGCTCGGCGGTCGGTGCGAACGTCACCGCGAGCACGCCGCGCCAGTTCGGCGTTCCCGGTGCGGAGGTCAAGCCGCGCCCGAATGCGAGCCCGACGTTCACGCGACGCTCCATCTGATAGTGCAGGCCGAGCAGGCCCTCGATCGCATCGAGTACGTGCGCGGGTCCCATCGCCTCGGTGCCGGTCGGCGCATCGTGCAAGCCGCCCGGAATCACTTGCCCGAAAAGCTCCGCTTCGATCGCGATGGCGGGGCGAACGCGATAGCTCGTCCCGAGCCCCCACAGTACGCCGTTGCCTTGATCGATCTGATGAAACAGCGCGGTCGCGCGCAGCACGGTGCCGAGCTCGGCGGTGAGCGACAGGTCGTGGTGGAGCCTCGTCGGGACGAACGAGATCAGCGCGAGCGCATCGAGCTGCGGCTTGCCGCTGCCAGCGAACTGATTCGAGGTTGCGGTCGGCAGCGCGAGCGCCGCGGTGAGCCCGACCGCGAGGCCGCCGATGGGGCCGTGATAATCGAACAGCCGCGCCTTGGCGTGCACGGCGAGGTCGCCAGCTGCGGTGCCCGATGCGGTCGGCTCGCCGAACATCGTCGAGGAGCTCAGATTCTCCCCGCTCTGGAGATAGAGCGGAAACTTGAGGCCGGCTTCGAAGTGATCACCGAACGCGAAGGCACCGCCGACCTGGAACAGCATGCGATCCGCGATCGCGATGTTGTCGTTCGTGGTGGTCTGCAGGGTCAGTGGATCGTTCGCATAGCTGACGAGGGCCGAGGCCGCCCAGTCCCCTTCGTTGCCGACCTCCGCGCTCTGGAGCTGGAACCACGAAGCGGTCGTCGCTGGGGTCGGATCGAAGATCGAGAGATCGAGGTTGCGCGTCTCGGCCGAGGCGGTCGCGGCGATCGCGGCGACCGCGATGACGCCAACGACGCCAACCCGGCGACGGCGCAACGCGAACAGCATCACCACGAGCACGAGCCCGAACCCGGCGCCGTCACCGACCGAACAGCCACCCCCGCCGACCGCGTTCACGAACACCGAGTCACCGTGCAGCGCGACCACCGCCGCGGGATCCGGATCGGCATCGAGCCGTAGC
>JANXOP010000025.1 GCA_025357755.1 Kofleriaceae bacterium
GCGTTTGGCGCGTCCGCTTGCTCGCATCGCGCGACCGCGGTTGGTGCGAGCGCTTGCGTCCCTCGGCGATCGCACCGGCGAAGCCAGCCCCCGTCGCGGAGCGAAGCAGCAGCGTCCAGCGAGTAGGCGCGCCCCCGCCGCGTGCGAGGCAGGGTCGGCGCGCCCGCTTGCTCGCCGGCGCAGCGTTTGGCGCGTCCGCTTGCTCGCATCGCGCGACCGCGGTTGGTGCGAGCGCTTGCGTCCCTCGGCGATCGCACCGGCGAAGCCAGCCCCCGTCGCGGAGCGAAGCAGCAGCGTCCAGCGAGTAGTCGCGCCCCCGCCGCGTGCGAGGCTGGGTTGGCGCGCCCGCTTGCTCAGCGAACCTTCGCGTTCGCATGGTGGTCCAGAGCATCGGTCTCGCGCTCGAGCCTCGAGTCTCAGTTCATCGCGCGATCGGCGATGAGCTGGTGCTCGACGAGCCGGCGATAGATCCCGCGGCGCTCCATGAGCTCCTCGTGCGCGCCCTGCTCGACGATCTTCGCACCCTCGATGACGATGATCCGATCCGCATCTCGCACGGTCGAGAGCCGGTGCGCCACGATGATCGTGGTCCGGTTCTCCATGATCCGCGCGAGCGCAGTCTGGACCGCGGCTTCACTCTCGGCATCGAGGTTCGAGGTCGCCTCGTCGAGGATCAGCACGCGCGGGTTCGAGAGCAAGGCGCGGGCGAGCGCGACGCGCTGCTTCTGCCCACCGCTGAGCTTGGTGCCGCGCTCGCCGATCACGGTGTCGTAGCCCTCGGGAAACCCGGAGATGAAGTCGTGCGCGTTCGCATCCTTCGCAGCCTGGATGATGTCGGCCTCGCTCGCATCGGCCTTGCCGTACGCGATGTTGGAGCGAATCGACCCCGAGAACAGGACCGGCTCCTGCGAGACCATCGCGAGCGCGCCGCGGAGCTCCGAGAGGGCGAGGTCGCGAACGTCGACACCCTCGAGCAGCACGCGGCCTGCATCGACATCGTAGAAGCGATACAGCAGCGCCAAGATCGTCGACTTGCCCGCGCCGGAAGGACCGACGACCGCGATGCTCTCGCCGGGCGCGATCTCGAGATCGACCCGATCGAGCACCGCGACCTCGGGGCGCGCGGGATAGCTGAAGCTCACGCCCTCGAGCGTGATCCGCCCGCGACCGGCAGGGAGCGGCGTGACCTTGTCCGGATCGCGGATGGCGGGAACGGTGTCGATCACCGCGAACAACCGATCGGTCGCACCCGCGGCGCGCTGGAGCGAGCCCCACAGGCCCGCGAGATCGGCGACCGCGCCGGCGACGATGAAGGTGTAGAGAAAGAACGAGGTCAGGTCACCCGACGACAGCCGACCGTCGATCAAGGCGCGACCGCCGAGCCAGACCACGGCGGCGATGCCGAAGGAGCCAGCGGTCATCGCGGTCGAGAAGAACCAGGCGCGCCACTTCACGAGCTCGAGCGTCTTCTGGAACGCACGGTCGACGCCGCTGCGATACTTCTTGGCTTCGTAGGTCTCGCGCACGAACGCTTGCACGGTCGCGATCGCGCCGACCGATTCTTGGACCTGGCCGGAGACCTCGGCGAGCTGATCTTGCACGCCGCGGGTCATCACGCGGATCTTGCGACCGAACACCATCGTCGACAGGACGATCGGCGGCACGATCGCGAGCATCAAGAGCGTGAGCTTGACGTCGATCACGAACAGCATCACGAGCGCGCCGAGCATCTGGATGCCGTTGCGCGTCGCCATCGAGAGATCCGAACCGACGACATCCTCGACGACGGTGACATCCGACGCGAGCCGACCGACGAGCTCGCCGGAGCGCCGCTCGTAGAACCACGAGAGGGGCAGCGTGATCAGCCGATCGACGACCATGCCGCGGAGATCCGCGACCACGCGCTCGCCGAGCCAGCTGATGCTGTAGTGGCGCATCCACACGAGCAC
>JANXOP010000027.1 GCA_025357755.1 Kofleriaceae bacterium
CGACCGAAGCGCGGGCGCCGCGGGGCGAGCACCACCGCACCAGCGGCGGAGGGCGAAATCGAAAACCCAAGACATCGGGCCGCGCACCAGCGGCGCAGCCGCAACGCCCTCCTTCGATCCGGCCTTCTGCCCTTCTCTACTCGCTTCGCCGCCGATCCGGGAACTCGACCCCGCGGCGACGCCGCACCACTCTACGCGGCGCGAACGCGACCGGTGCGAGCCGCTTCTTTGCGCAGCGACGCAGCGCGAGCATTCATCTCGGCTTCTTCGTCGTCATCGTCGTGGTCGTAGCCCATCAAGTGACACAGGCCGTGCGATGCGAGGTGCAGCAGCTCCTTGTAGAGCCCGCGCTTCGCCTGGCGCTTCGCGGTATCGATGCTGATCACGATGTCGCCGAGCAGGTTCGCATCGGCATTCGCCGCCTCGCGCTGCGCGAATGCGAGCACGTCGGTCGGCTTGTTCTTGTTGCGCCACGCGCGGTTGAGCTCCTGGATCGCCTTGTCGCCGCACAACCGCAGCACGACCTCGTAGTCGGCGCGCTGGTCGTGGAGCGCCGCGGCCTTGACCATGCGCTTCACCTCGCGCAGGAGCTTGGTGCGCGTCGCGGCAGGCAACGCGATGTCTTCGTCGACGACGACCGCGAGCGCCATCAGGACGGCTGCGGATCGCGCTGGGTCACGAGGTAGACGCGCTGCGCGACGAAGATGTCGTAGAGCTGCGCATCGAGCTGGCCACGCTTGACGTCGCCCGAGAGGATGTCGAGCGCCTTCTCGACAGGCATCGCCTTCTTGTACGGGCGATCGCTCGCGGTGAGCGCGTCGTAGATATCGGCGATCGCCATCATCTTGGCCTCGACCGGGATCTGCGGCGCCTTGCGGCCCTTCGGATAGCCGGACCCGTCGAGCTTCTCGTGGTGCGCGCCCGCGATCTCGGGGACGTCGCGGAGCGTGCGGCTCCACGGAATCTCCTTGAGGAAGTTGTAGGTGTGGACGACGTGGCTGTTGATCTCGTTGCGCTCGGCCTCGGTCAGCGAGCCGCGCTTGATCTGCAAGCACGTGGCTTCGTTGTGCGAGAGCAGCGGGATGTTGCTGCCGGTCTCGTCGTCGTAGGTCATGCCGGCGATCTCGGCGATCCGCTCGAAGCCGCCCTGCTCGAGCACGGTCGGCTCGTTCGCGGCCAGGATGAACTTGATGATGTCGTCGAGCTCGAGGATCTTCGAGCTCATGTCGCTATCGACCGCGGTGAGCTGCTCGACGATCTGCTCGCGCGTCGCATCCTGGTAGTACTGGAGCTTCTTCTCCAGGCCCGCGATCTTGTGGCCGCGCTTGATCAGCTGGAAGCGCTGCAAGATGATCTCGCGCTCGTGCTCGTAGAGCTTCTTGGCCTTGACCAGCACGTGCTCGCGCACGCCGACCTTGCCGAAATCATGGAGCAGCGCCGCGTACTCCATCTGCTTGAGCGAATCGTTCGAGAACCGCAGGTCGCGGAACGTGCCGGTATCGGTGCGGTTGATCGCCTTGCCGAGGCCGACGGTGAGCTCGGCGACCCGGTTCGAGTGACCGGACGTGGTCGGGTCGCGCGACTCGATCGCGGTGACCGACGCCTTGACGAAGCTGTCGAACAGCGTCCGAACTTCCTCGTAGAGCAGCACGTTCTCGAGCGCGATGCCGGCCTGCGATGCGAGCGCCGAGACGTACTTCTCCGAGACATCGTCGAACGCGACGACGCCGTGCTCGAAGTCGCTCGGATCCTGCAGCGAGATGAAGCCCTTGCCGCGCTTGTTGATGAGCTGGATGACGCCGATGACTTCATCGCGCGCCGAGATCATCGGGACCGCGAGGACCGAGCGACCCTGGTAGTGATACTTGTCGTCGAAGCTGCGGTCGTGGACGAAGCCCCACTGGTTGTTGCCCATACCGGGCTCGTCGAGCTTGTAGAGATCGGGGACGTTGATCGGCACGCCCGAGAGCACGCACGAGCCGACGATCGAGGAGGACGCGACCGGCATCGTGAAGCCCGCGGACTGCACGTTGCGCGATTCGTTCTGCGACACCGCGAAGCGCAGGCGGCGCCGAGTCAGATCCTCTTCGTGGCCCTCGACGATGTACACGCTGCCGGCATCGGACGAGGTGACCTCGCAGGCGCGGCGCAAGATGATCGCGAGCAGCGATTCGATATCGCGCTCTTGCGACAGCGAGCGACCGATCGAGATCAACATCTCGTTCTCGTGCCGTGCGCGCTCGTGCTCGAGCTCGATCGTCGCGGCTGTGATCCGCATCGCGATCGCATCGGCACGCGAGCGCAGTGCCAGCAGCAACTGGACCATCGTCATCGGTGCACTCAGCGCGGTGAGATCCGCGTCGGTCGAGACCGTGTCGAGCTTCGCGTCCTCGAGCTCGTCGGGCGTGCCGACGAGGATCAAGCCGTAGTTGCCGGAGCGTGCGCGCGTGAGGTGCGGCGCGAAGGCCGCGGCATCACTCCAGGTCTCGGGCCACGCGAGCACGAGCATCACCGGGCTACGCGCGCGCTGCGCGATGACCTCGAGCTCGATCCAGCCCTCGCCCTGGCGGCGCACGCGGTAGCCGGACATCCTGCGATCGCGCGAGACCGCAGCGACCAGATCGTCCGGAGAGCCCACTACCATCGCTAAAGTCTAGCGTGCCTCGGGTGCGTCGGGAGCGCCACCACGCGTGTCTTCGTGATCGGCATTCTCGTCCCGCGGCCGGCGCATCTCGCTGGCAACCGACTTGGCGCGGTCGCGTGCGTCGTAGGCGCGGATCAGCGCGGCGACCAGCGGATGGCGGACCACGTCGGCATCGCCGAACTCGATCATGCCGATGCCCCGGATACCTTCGATCAGGCCCAGCGAATCACGCAGACCGCTGCGCTGGCCGGGCGGGAGATCGGTCTGGGTGGGATCACCGGTGATGACCATGCGCGAGCCGTAGCCCATGCGAGTCAGGAACATCTTCATCTGCGCCGGGGTGGTGTTCTGCGCCTCGTCGAGGACGATGAACGCGTCGTTCAACGTGCGACCGCGCAAGAACGCGAGCGGCGCGACCTCGATGATCTTGTCGGCCATCAGGCGCTGCAGCTTGTCGAGATCGATCATGTCGCCGAGCGCATCGAACAGCGGTCGGAGGTACGGATCGATCTTCTCCTCGAGCGTGCCCGGTAGAAAGCCGAGCGACTCGCCTGCCTCGACGGCGGGCCGGGTGAGGATGATCCGACGGACCTGCTTGTCGAGCAGCGCTTTGACGGCGAGCGCCATCGCGAGATAGGTCTTCCCCGTACCGGCCGGACCGATCGAGAACACGATGTCGTTCTCGCGCACGAGGTCGACGTACTTCTTCTGGGCGGCGCCCTTCGGCGCGATCGGCCGACCCGCGCGCGGCGCGAGGATCGTGTCGCCAAAGACCGTGCCGATCGACTCGCCACTGCCACCCTGGAGCAGCTTGACGGCGCGCACGACATCGTCCGACGCCAGCGGCTTGCCCGCGAGCGCGAGATCGTAGAGCTGCTCGAGCGCCGACTTCGCGGTCGCGACCGACTTCTCGTCGCCCTCGATGGTGAGCTCGTTGCCGCGCAGATGAATCTCGGCACCGGCGGTGCGCTCGACGAGCTTCAACCGGCTGTTGTTGCTCCCGATCAGGGCCTGCAGCGCTTCGGGATCATCGAACGAGAGTTTCTCCCGTTTCGTCGTTGTTGGAGGCTTGGTCACGGAAGGAGCGGCGGTATAGCACACGGGTGACACCGTCAAATCCCGTCCCTGGCGCCTCGCTCTCGCGGCTGGTCGAAATCATGGATCGGCTGCTCGCTCCGGATGGCTGCCCGTGGGACCGCGAGCAGACGCTCGCTTCGCTGCGCCCATTCCTCGTCGAGGAGACCTACGAGGTGATCGACGCCCTCGCCCGCCATGACGTCGCCGGTCACTGCGAGGAGCTTGGAGATTTGCTGATGCAGGTGGTCTTCCATGCGGCGATCCGCCAGCGGGAAGGCGCGTTCGACATCGACGCGGTCGTCAAGGGCATCAGCGACAAGCTGGTCCACCGCCACCCGCACATCTTCGCGGTTGCCCCCGGCCGGGATAAAGTCGAGACCTCCGCGCAGGTGCTCGCGCAGTGGGACGAGATCAAGAAGGCCGAGAAGGCCGCCAAAGGTGAGACCCCCAAGCGCACGCTCGACGGCATCCCGCTCGGGCCGGCGCTCTCGCGCGCGCAGAAGATGGGCTCGCGCTGCGGCAAGATCGGCTTCGACTGGCCGGGCTGGCAGGGCTCGTTCGACAAGGTGAAAGAAGAGGTCGCCGAGGTCGAAGAGGCGATCAACGACAACGACCCGGCGCAGATGCATGCCGAGCTCGGAGATCTCTTGCTCGCGTGCGTGAACCTTGCTCGTAAGCTCCACGTCGACGCCGAGAACGCGCTGGTCGATGCGACGCTGCGCTTCCAGCATCGGTTCGAGGTCGTCGAGGATCTCCTCGAAGCGCGTGGCAAGACGCCCGCGCAATCCAACCTAGAAGAAATGGACGCGCTCTGGAACGACGCGAAAAAGGTCGTGGCGGCTCGAACCGGTGGGCAAGAAAAGTGACGCTTTTTTGTGCACCCGCGATCCCGCGGCTCACTCCTCGACGGGATCGCGTCACCGTCCCGTCATCTACCCACGAGTTATCCACAGAACAGTCGGGTACTCCCGCGTGACTCCTAGCGAATCCAGCTCAGGTCCAGCGCGACCGACCCGGCCATTGACACCCCGTCCTACTGCGCGGTAAATGCCTGCTTCGTTTAGGCGCCTCTAGGCGCCCGGCTGTCCCAGGAGAACTACGTGGCGAACATTCGCTCTGCACAGAAGCAAAACCGTAAGATGATTCGTCACCGCGCGCGCAACCGCGCTGCGATGGCGGAACTTCGCACCGCCGTGAAGGCAGCCCGCGTCGCCGTCGATGGCAAGGACGCCAAGGCGAAGGACCTCGTCAAGAAGGCCGTGTCGACGATCGACAGCGCCGTGACGAAGGGCATCCTGAAGCGCAACACCGCGTCGCGCTACGTCTCGCGCCTCGCGTCGCGCACGCCTGTCGCGGCTGCGTAGGTAACCGCACTGCCCTTCGGCAGTGCTCTCAATTCTCTTCGTCGTCGCCCGTCGGTTGATCGGTGATGCCGTACTTGCGCAGCAACTTGTGCAGGTATTTCCGATCCATATCGGCATCTCGAGCGGCCTTCGAGATGTTGCCGTCAGCGCGCTTGAGTAGCCACGCGAGATAGCGGCGCTCGAACAGCTCGTTCCACTTCTCTTTCGTCTCCCGAAACGAGAGGCCGGCTTCGAACTCGATCGGATCCGCAGGATCCTTGGGCCGACCATGATCTTGCCCGAGCGGGGCGACGAGCATCCCTGGATCCGCGCCCAACGCGAGAGCGCGCTCGATCACGTTTCGGAGCTCGCGCACGTTGCCCGGCCAGTCGTGCGCCATCAGCGCAGCACGCGTCGAATCGGCGAGGTTCACGCCACCCGGCGCGAGCTTCTTCAACATCGAATCGATGAGCAGCGGGATGTCCTCCCGGCGCTCGCGGAGCGAGGGCGCGGTGATCGGCACGACGTTGAGACGAAAGTACAAATCCTCGCGGAACTTGCCCTTCTCGACCTCGGA
>JANXOP010000308.1 GCA_025357755.1 Kofleriaceae bacterium
AGTTGCCGATCAAGACGCTGGTGTCGCGCTGGACGTAGCCGAGCAGGTCGGGCACGTCGATGTGGCCCTTCGCGGGCTTGCCGCCCTCGGTCCAGGTCACGCCGACACGCTGCTTGTTCCCGACGCTGCGAGCGTCGGTGAGCCGGGCTGGAACGACCGCTCCGTGCTTGATCAGGGCTGGCAGTCGATCGAGGTTGCGGAGCGCGTACTGGCGCACGACCAGCGCGGGCGTCAAGCAGAACACCGTGAGCGACTCGACGAGCGCGATCCACGTCGGCGTCGAGGCATCGCTCAACCAGCCGTATTGAAAGCTGATCGCGGCCAGGGCCGCGCCGGCGATCAGCATCACGCTCGAGCGGTTGCGCGCCGAACGCTTGGCCGAGGCGACCGCCGGCTCGGCCAGGCGCTGGATGTCTGCTTTGCTGTACGCGACTGCGATTGGTTGGTTCATGCCGAGGCTATCGGCAGCACCCTCCCACGGTTGCGTGAAAAATCATGAAGCCTTGAACGACAGCTTGCCCATGCCTTCGTACTCGAGCTGCGCAGCCTGTCTCAGGTGGTGTGCATCCCCGTCACTCGCCTCGGGCAGCGCCCGCTTCCAGACCTGTTCACGCTCGGAGCCTTTGAGCGGCGGAAGCTCGACCATGGTCGGGGTACGGATCCAACGACGAGAGATCGCCCGCGTGCTGGTCGCGAGGACGAGCCGAAGGCGCACGAAGTTCTCGAGCAAACCGTATCGGTCCTTGATCTCGTCGCTTGGTCCGAGCGCGTCGAGATTGAGCACCAAGGGAATCCGATCGAACAGCTTGCACTCGCGAGCGAGGATCCGGAGTTGACGGCTGACAAGCTCGGGTTCTCCATCGAGCTCGCGCGCATCGATCGCGAGCACGTCTCGGCCGGTGGCACGAGCCAAGGCGACGAGTAGCGACCGACGGCCCGAGCCACCGGTGCCGACGACGATGACGAAGCTGCCATTCGCGTCGACTACCGCCGAGCGAATGGTCTCTTTGGATTCCTCATCGACGACGATCGATTCGAGAGACGGCATGTCCGGCGGGCAGGAGATGACGCCGACGAGCTCGCGATCGACCGCGTACTGGCCATGGACGAGCGAGAGCACACGATTCGAGATCCGAAATGTCGTTCGATGAGTCGGCACGGTCGTGCTGTCGATCGCATCGATCAGACACGATGTTCTAAGCGCGCCTGCACTCGAGATCTCGTCCCAGCACGCGAGGCTCGGTTGGCGACCGTAGACCACGCGACGCATCACATCGTGGCTGACGTCCACTTCCGATTCGGTTGCGAGCTCCCGCAGGTTCGCGCGCGCGACGGGATCGAGCTCTTGCGCGATCAGCACCCAGAGCACCCGATGCTCGGTCGGCGTC
>JANXOP010000069.1 GCA_025357755.1 Kofleriaceae bacterium
CGATGATCATCGCGCGCTTCATCGCGACCGCGGTGATCAAGCCGGTCGCGACGGCCCGGGTCGGTCCGAGCCGATCCGGACCATCCGCGCCCTTCTCGGCATCGAACACGTCGTTCGCAAAGTTCGTACCGATCTGGATCGCGAGCGAGCCCGCGAGGGCCGCGAGGGCAGGCCCCCACGCGACGCCCCCGGCCGAATGTGCGACCGCCGTCCCGACGACCACCGGCACGACCGCGGCCGGCAGGGTGCGTAGCCGCGCTGCTTGGATCCAGACACTCATCATGAACCTCAGGGCCTCAGGGATATCGCGGGAACTTCGAGAAATCAGGCGCGCGCTTCTCGAGGAACGCTTCCTTACCTTCGCGACCTTCGTCGGTCGTGTAGTACATCAGCGTCGCCGAGCCGGCGAACGCCATCATGCCGGCCTGGCCGTCGCAGTCCGCGTTCATCGCCATCTTGAGGAACCGCAGCGCGGTGGGCGATTGCACGAGCATCTCCTTGCACCACTGGATCGTGGTCGCTTCGAGCTCGGCGAGCGGTACGACGGTGTTGATCAGGCCCATGTCGAGCGCCTCCTGCGCGCCGTACTGGCGGCACAGGAACCAGATCTCGCGCGCCTTCTTCTGTCCGACGCAGCGCGCGAGGTACGAGCTGCCGAACCCGGCATCGAAGCTGCCGACGCGCGGGCCGGTCTGGCCGAACTTCGCGTTGTCGGCTGCGATCGTGAGATCGCAGACCAGGTGCAGCACGTGACCGCCACCGATCGCATAGCCCGCCACCATCGCGACCACCGGCTTGGGCAGGTAGCGGATGCGCATGTGGAGATCGAGGACATTCAGGCGAGGCACGCCGTCCGAGCCGACATAGCCGCCCGTGCCGCGGACGCGCTGATCACCGCCCGAGCAGAACGCGAGCGGGCCTTCACCCGTGAGGATGACGACGCCGACCGAGCCGTCGTCGCGCGCTTCGTCGAACGCGCGGATCATCTCGGCCGTGGTTTGCGGGCGAAACGCGTTGCGAACCTCGGGACGGTTGATCGTGATCTTCGCGATGCCGTCGCAGGTTTGATACTTGATGTCTTCGTAGCCGGGGTGCGTGGTCCAGTTCAGCTCAGCCATGACGTGCTCCTGTGAGGTGCTCGAGAACAGAGAGGCGTAGGTCGCGGGCACCGGTCGGCGCGACCGGGGCGTGGATGATCGTGGCGCCGGGCTCGGCCAGGGCGGCCGCGACGGCGCGAGCGAGCGCGGCGGGCGTGGCGGCCAGGACCGCGCGGTGGCCGAGCGCGGTCGCGACCGCGACCACCTCGATCTCGGGAGGCGTGGTGAAGTGCGCATCGAACGTCGCGGCCGTCGCGCTCTGGGCGATCGGTAGGCCGCCGAAGATCCGCCCCCCTCCGTTGTCGATGACGACGATCGCGAGCGGCGCCTTCGCCGTGCGGGCGACGAGCAAGCTCCCGAGGTCATGCGCGAAGCTGACATCGCCGAGGATCAGGAGCACCGGCGCACCCGCCCAGCTCGCACCGGTCGCCGAGGCGACGAGACCATCGATCCCCGCAGCGCCGCGCTGCGTGATGACGGTGTGGACCTTCGAACCGGTCGCGATCTGATCGACGACGCGGATCGGCAAGCTGTTGCCGATCTGGACCACCGAACCCGCCGGCATCGCGCCGAGCGCCGCTTGCAGTGCGGCGGCCTCGCTCGAGGCGTGCGCGACGAGCGCTTCCTCGACCGCAGCGGCGGCGTGCGCTTCGGCTTCGCGCCACGCGCGCGTGAACTCGGAATCGCCGCGCATCGGCACGGTCAAGGTGACGTCGCCGGTGATCACGTGCGCTGCACCATCGGGATCGCGGAACGCATCCCCGAGGATCCAGCGCTCGGCACTCGCGAACGCGACCTTCGCACCAGGCCAGGCCGCCGCGACGGGCTCGGCGCCGAGCTGGATGATCAAGTTCGGCGCGGGCGCGAGCCTGGCCGCGAGCACGAAGTCCGCGTGATCGATCGCGGTCACGCCCGGGCGCGCGGTGAACCGCAGCTGGCTCCCGGCTTCCGCGAGCAGCGGATAGCCGGCACGTGCACAGAGTTGCAAGATCGCATCGCGTGCGAAGCCGACCGGCAGCGCCCCCGCGACCACGATGCCATGCGGCTCGGCCGCGATCCGCGCCGCGAGCTCGGCGACCGCTTGCACGTCGGCGACCAAGCGTGGCGGTGCGACGACGATCGGCGTGTACTTCAGGGTCGCGGTCATCGCGGCGAGCGCGAGCTCTTCCTCCGTCGACGGTACGGCCGGCTCCAGCGGTTTGCGGAGCGGGACGTTCAGATGCACCGGTCCGGGGCGTGGCCCGCGGCTCGCGGTGATCGCCTGGATCACCGTACGGCGCACGGCGCGCAGCGCGAGCTCGCTCCCGTGCGGGGCTCCGAGATCGAATGCGGCGCGCGTGAAGCGCCCGTAGATACCGGTCTGATCGATGGTCTGCGACGCGCCACAGTGCTGGAGCTCGGGTGGCCGATCCGCGGTGACCGCGATCAGCGGAATGCCGGCTTCACTAGCCTCGACGATCGCGGGTAGATAGTGGGCAGCGGCCGAGCCGCTCGTGCACACGAGCGCGACCGGAGATCCCGTCGCGCGCGCGAGGCCGAGCGCGAAGAAGGCGGCGGCACGCTCGTCGATGATGGTCGGCAGGGCGAGGCGGCCATCTGCGGCGAGTGCGGCGACCAGGGGCGTGGAGCGCGAGCCCGGGCTGACCACGCACGTGGTCACGCCCGCATCGCCGAGCGTGGCGACGAGCAGCTCTGCCCACAGCGCCTGGACCACCGCGGGGTTCATGCCGAGACACCCAGCGCGCCGAGCATCGTGCCGAGCTTGACGTCGGTCTCGACGAGCTCGCGATCGGGATCCGAGCCCGCGACGATGCCCGAGCCCGCGTAGAGATACGCATGGTCACCCTCGACGACGCCGCTGCGGATCGCGACGACGAGCTCGCCGTTGCCCTCGAGATCGAACCACCCGACCGGCGAGGCATACCAACCGCGCGCGGCCTCGCGCTCGGAGATCCATCGCGTCGCGACCGTGCGCGGCGTACCGCCGATCGCGGGCGTGGGATGCAGCGCGGCGGCGACCTCGAGCACGTGCTTCTTCACGGGCAGGGTCGCCGTGATCGGCGTGTGCAGGTGGACGATCTGGCGGAGCGTGCGGATTCCGGGCGCGCTCGCGGCGGTGACGTCTGCATGCATTCCCTGCAGCGTCGACACGATCGCATTCACGACGAGCGCGTGCTCGTTGCGATCCTTGGCCGAGGCGAGCAGCGTCGCGGCATCGTCCGGACCGCGCGCGATCGAACCCGCGAGGGCGTCACAGCTGACCTTCCTTCCCTCGATGCGTACGAGCCGCTCTGGCGTCGCCGCGACGAGCGTGCCCGCATTCGGTGGTCGCACGAGCACGCGCACCGATTCGGGATGGCGCGCGTCGAGCTCGTCGAACAGATCCGCATCGCGCGCTTCCCCGGCGAGCGTCACCACGGCGTGGCGCGCGGCGACGACCTTCTCGCACTCGCCGCGCGCGATCGCATCGGTGATCGCGCGTACGTACGCGCGATAGCTCTCGGTGTCGCCGGGCTCGATCTTCAACAGCTGCGGCTGCGGCCGCGAGACGAAGCCATTCGCGATCGCTGTCCGGAAGGCAGCGAGCTCGTCGTGCCAGCGCGCATCGAGCTTGGCCTCGCGTGCATCGACGGCGAGCACGAGCCAGCCGCCACCGTAGGTCCAGCGCGGCAAGGCGAACCACGCATCGCCAAAGCCGGTCCACGGCGTCTGATCGGCACCGCCCGGCGTGAACGCGGCGCCGCCGAATAACCGGGGAACCCACGTGCAATGACCGACCGTCGAGGTCACGTCGATGTGCTTCGCGGCCGCGACGATCTGTGCGAACCGATCTGGGCCTTCGCCGCGGAGCTCGCGCGCGATGCCGATGCCGACGTACGCCTGTTCGCTCGTGCTCCACGCGGTGAGCGGCGCCGAGCGCCACGCCGCGATGATCGCGGCCGACGCCCCTATAGGAACCGGCAGCGCGATGCACGTGATGCCCGCACTCGTCCGTGCGATCGCGAGTCCGGCGTCGAGCAGCTGGTCGTCGAGGGGACGGTCGTCGGTCGAAGCGAGTGCCGCCGCCCCTTCATCGAGCCGCATCTACGCCTCCTTCGGCGTTGCGATGAACAGCGTGCACACACCGAAAGTGAGCGGGATGATCTTCTGGACCTCGAGTCCGTTGTCGCGCATGAGCTGCGCGAACACCTCCGGCGCCGGGAATGCGGCGACCGAGGTCTGGAGGTAGCGATACTCGCGCTTGCCACTGAGCAAGGCGCCGAGCCGCGGCACGACCTGCCGGGTGTGGAACCGCGCCGCGAAGCCGAAGAACCCGCTCTGCGGTTCGCCGAGCTCGAGCACCGCGATGCGACCACCGGGCCGGACCACACGCGCGAGCTCGCGCAGGCCCAGGGCGCGATCGGGAACGTTGCGAATGCCGAACGCGATCGTCGCGGCATCGATCTCGCAATTCGCCTGAGGCAGGTGCTGCGCATCTCCTTCGACCAGCGTGACGCGCTCCGCGAGGCCGAGCTTGGCCATCTTCTGCACCGCGACGGACAGCATCTGCGTCGAGGGATCGAGCCCGATCACGTGCCCCTCCGGCACCGCCCGCGCGAGCTCGACCGCGAGGTCCCCGGTCCCGGTCGCGACATCCAGGATGCGCGCGTCCGGTGCGAGCCCCAGCTCCTTGATCACGCGCCGGCGCCAGCGCTTGTCGAGCCCGAGCGAGATCACCCGGTTGACGAAGTCGTAGCGCGGCGCGATCTGGTCGAACATCTGGCCCGAACCGAGCTTGGCCGACTCCACCTTGACGAGGTCGTTCACGACTTGCGCTCCAGCGAGGCGAGGACGATGGTCTCGAGCGCGTCGCGCGCGGGGCCTTCCGGAAGGATGCTCAGGGCTTCGAGCGCGCGGTTCGCGTGCTCCTCGGCGAGCTTGCGCGTGGCGACCAAGGCGCCGGTCTCGCGGATCGTATTCGCGATCGCCGCGAAGTCCGCAGTGTTGTCAGGTTGCTGCAACGTCTCCTCCATCTGCGCCTGAAGCGCGGGCTGGCGCTCGATCGCGACGACGAGCGGGTAGGTCATCTTGCCTTCACGCAGATCGACGAACGGGTCCTTGCCCGTGCCCGTGCGGAAGTCGAGCTCGTCGTCGATCAACTGGAAGGCGACGCCGAGGTGCAAGCCGAACTGATCGAGCGCTTGCTCGGCTCTCGTGTCGAGACCGGCCGCGCGTGCCCCCGCGATCATCGCCCAGCGGAACAGCGAGGCGGTCTTGCCCTCGACGATCTTGAAGTACTCGTCGCGGTTCGCGACGAGCTTGCCGCGCCGCTCGAGCTGGAGCGACTCGGCGAGGATCATGTCGTCGATCACGCCGAGCATCTTGTCGAGCAGGCCCTCGACCTTGGTCGCGCCGATCTTGCGGAGCGCGTTGACCAGCAACCAATCACCCGCGAAGATCGCGGCCGCATTGCCGTACTCGACCGAGGCGGCCAGCTTGCCGCGGCGGTGCTCGGCGACGTCGACCACGTCGTCATGGAGCAGGGTAGCCGTATGGACCAGCTCGACCGACACCGCGAGCGACCGGGCCTTGGCCGTGAACCCTTCACCGAACCGGCTGGCCAGGGCGACGCAGGTCGGACGGAGGTGTTTGCCACCCAGATCCAGGAGGTGGTGGGCGGCTTCCTGGACCACTCGGGCGCCTCGCGGGAACACCGCGAGCTCGGCTTCGAACTCGACGAGGTCGGCTTTGACCCAACGATCGAGCGCGGTTAGCCGCTGGCCGAGGTCGTGCGCACCACGCGCCATGCTGACGTGGGCCAAGCGATCGAGCACCACGGAATTTTCGAGGGCGACGGGCATTCTCATCTCCGATGAACCAGGATGCTTCAGAGATTCTTGAAAACAACGAAGGAAGTCCAGGCGGATCGCCAACTTATTGAAATGTGACGTATTCGCGATCGCGTAGGTTGCAAAGAGGACAACCAAATCCCTACTCGCTAAACTTTTGATGGTGGCAAATGCGCGCCGCGGTCGGGATCAACGACTCGTCAGTCGGTGTCGAGTCGAATTCGACCGGCCGTCGGGCATCGTCGAGGCTGAGACCGAAGATCTTTCGGTTCGTGGATTGTTCATCCGCACTGAAGCGCTCCTGCCGGTTGGCGAAGAAAGCGAAATTCGTCTCGTGCTCCCCGATGGCACGTTGCTCGGCATGCGCGGTCGCGTCGCGCACATGCTCACGCCGTCGGCCGCGCGCGCACTCGGCCGTCATCCCGGCATGGGCTTCGAGCTCGTCGGTGACGACAGCGAATCGAAGCTCAAGCTCCGCGCGCACATCGAGAGTCTGCGTACCGAGATCACGAGCCCCGGTCTCAACACGACGACGCAAGCGATCGTCGTCGAGCCGAGTCCGCCCTTGCGCGCGCGCATGGCGAGGTGTCTCGAGAGTGCGGGCTTCAAGGTCACGCCGTGCGCGAGTGCGACCGATGCGCTCGAGACCTGCACGCAGTGGCGACCCGACGTGATCGTCTGCGCGGCCGCGATGGAGGGCATGTCGGGCATCGACCTCGCGTACGCGATGGCCGACCACGAGAGCCTCGGCGTGGTCCCGCTCGTATTGACTGGCGATGAAGGTGACCTCGGTCGGCTCGAAGCCTTCCGCGCCGGCGTGCGCGACTACATTCCCAAGCCATTCCTCGACGAGGAATTGGTGATCCGCGTCCATCGCGTGGTCGCGCCGCTCGCACCGGTCGCGAACCCCGGTTTGCGCGGCAACCTTAGCGACATCGGCCTCGGCACGCTGCTGTCGCTCTTCGAATTCGAGCGCAAATCTGGAATCCTCCTCCTCATGCGCGACGGCGAGATCGCGCGGCTGTTCGTCTCGGAGGGCAAGATCCTCAAGGTCGAAGCGACCGGCGCGAACGGCCAACCGCGCGCGCGCATGATGAAGCTCCTCGACTGGGAGACCGGTCAGTTCGAGTTCTCGCCGTGTGCGATCGGCGGTAGCGATGAAGTCCAGGCCTCGGTCACCCAGCTGCTCCTCGAACATGCGCGCGTGAGCGACGAGCTCGACGCGGTGATGACGAGCAAAGTCCCGCGCGGGTAACTGATACAGCGCGGGTCGCAGGTGTCGCACTGGTTCTCGGGACTAACCGCACGCACGCTGCGGTTGCGGAGTCTGTCCACCGGTGGGTACCGGTGCGGCTCCTTGCACGATGCGCCTGTCGACGATCCACCAAGCCGGCGCCATCCTCGTGGCCTGCGCGAGCGCGTCGGCCGAGACCGCAGCGCCGGTCGCGCTGCGTGCCCACGCGGGCAAGCTCGTGGGTGGCATCACGATCGATGGCCACCTCGACGATCCGTGCTGGAAGACCGCCGTGCGTCAGGGCCACTTCATCCAGCGGTTTCCAAAGGACGGCGGGGTGCCGGACTTGCCGACCGAGTTCGCGATCGTCTACGACAACGAAGCGATCTACGTCGGCGTGTGGGCCACCGATCCCGAGCCTCGAAAGATCCGCGCGCAGCTCACACGCCGCGATGTCGACGCGCTCGCCGACGCGATCGTGATCGGCTTCGACTCGTATCACGATCGCCGGACGGCCTACTCGTTCCAGCTCAACGCCGCCGGCGTGCAGCGCGACATGTTGAGGTACGACGATCAAAGCCAGGACGATACCTGGGACGCGGTGTGGACCGGCAACGCGGCAATCGACGCGCACGGCTGGACCGCGGAGTTCCGGATCCCGCTCAACCAGCTGCGCTACGCCGATGACAACAAGGAGTGGGGCTTCCAGATCGAGCGCGTCGTCGGGCGCACGACCGAGCAGAGCACGTGGTCTCCGTGGCCACGCTCCGCACCTCAAGTGGTCTCGCGGTTCGGTATCCTCGAGGGGCTCGACAAGATCCCGCAGGCGCGCCGGCTCGAGCTGTTGCCGTATGTCACGGGCGGGCTCGAGGCCCAGCCGGTGGCGGCGGGCGATCCGATCAACGACCGGCTGGCTGCGCGGCATGGCATCGGCCTCGATCTCAAGTACGGCCTCGGGCCCGCGTTCACGCTGTCGGCGACGATCAATCCTGACTTCGGGCAGGTCGAAGCCGACCCGTCGCAGGTCAACCTCGGCCCTGCCGAGCTGTTCTTCGCGGAGAAGCGGCCGTTCTTCCTCGAGGGCGTCGATCTGTTCAAGCTGCCGATCGGTAACGGTGACAACGGCGCCGAGGGGTCGTTCTACAGCCGCCGGATCGGTGCGACGCCCGAGCACCCGAACATGGACATCCAGTTCCTCCGACAGCCCGCGGCGCAGACGATCTACGGTGCGACCAAGCTGACCGGCAAGACCCGCGAGGGCTGGTCGCTCGGCTTGTTCGATGCCGTGACCGGGCAGGAGCAGGCGACGGTGATCGATGCGAACGGCACCCAGATGCAGCCGGTCGTCGCCGCGCTCACGAACTATGCGGTCGGGCGCGTGAAGCGTGACCTGCGCGATGGCAAGACCTCGATCGGCATCGACGCGACCGCGGTCGATCGCTCGCTGGCCGGCACGCCACTCGAGGCGGTGCTCCACGACCAGGCGTACACCGGTGGTGCGCAGCTCGATCATCGCTGGGCCGACAATGCCTGGGAAGCAAAGCTCACGACGACGGGGAGCTGGGTACACGGTAGCGAGGCCGCGATCGCGAACACTCAACTCCTCAATCGCCACCTGTTCCAGCGCCCGGATATCGAGGACGAACACTTCGATCCGCATCGCACGAGCCTCGCGGGCCTCGGCGCGACCTGGAAGGTCGGGCGCTACGGAGATACCAAGCACTGGCGCTTCGGCTTCGGCGGCGATCTGCGGACGCCCGGCCTCGAGCTCAACGATGTCGGCTTCCAGCAGCAATCGGATTGGTTGATCCCGTACCTGTTCGGCCAGTATCGCGAGGACGAGCCTCACGGCGAGCTCCTCAACTACAGCCTCTACGCCGACCTCTACACGGTCTCGAACTTCGATCCGATCCTGATGAACTATGGCTGGGAGAGCAATGCGAACGTCCAGTTCGATAATTACTGGAGCGTCGGTGCGGGCTTCAACATCAACGGTCCGGGGCTCGATCCGGTCGCCTTGCGTGGAGGGCCGGCGCTGCGCTCCGATAGCAGCGCGAATCCATCTCTGTCGATCTCGACCGACAACCGCAAGCGGTTCCAGCTCTCGGTCTCGGGTGGCGTCAATCGCGATTGGACCGCCGATGCGCTCGGAGGCTCGCTCGACGCGACCGCGACGATCCAGGCGCGCTCGAATCTCGATCTGTCACTCGCGGCCGATTGGACGCGTCGTGATGATCCGATGCAGTACGTCGCGCACGCGACCGATGCCGCGAACGCCGAGCACTACATCACCGGTCACATCAAGTTCACGAGCACCTCGCTGACCGCACGCGTGAACTGGACGTTCTCGCCACATCTGTCGCTCCAGGCGTACGCCCAGCCGTTCATCGCATCCGGCGAATACACCCAGCTCAAAGATGTCGATCACCCACACGCGGTCGAGTTCACCGAGCGCTTCCATAGGTTGTCGCAGAGCGAGGTCCACGAGACCAACGGGACCATCTTCGCCAGCTACAACGGCAGCTACAGCTTTGCCAGACCCGACTTCAACTTCCAGCAATTGCGTTCGACGATCGTGCTGCGCTGGGAGTACCGCCCAGGTTCGAACGTGTTCGCGATCTGGAATCACGGTCAAACGAACCAGCTCTCCGACGGGCGCTTCGACCTCGCCTCGAACCTCTCCGACCTCGCACGCGCCGCCAGCGACAACACCGTGATGGTCAAGGTCAACTACTGGATCGGGCTCTAGCGAATCTACATTCTTGGGACGGATGCAGCTCGCGATCCCGAAGCGAACAGCATCGCAACGCGCATGATCGACTACGGAACGCAGCGCTGCGTTGGCGGGCGCGCACCACGAGATTGACGCGATCACCGAGCCCTGGCTAAATTTAGTGTTTGCCGGGTGCGAACGGTGGCGGCGTGAGCTTCTCCCACGGCGCTTCGAGCCCGAGATACTCGCCCCACTCGAACCCACTCGCGGTCATCGCCTGCACTTGATCGGCCGAGAGCACCTGGCCGATCTGACCGTTCGTCTCGTTCAGCATCGTGCCGAGCCCGCCGGCATATTCGAGCCAGCCCGAGACGTTGCGCTCGTAGGGTGACAGCGTGCCGTCGGCGACCGCCTTGTTCGTGTAGTCGAGGACGTTGTCGTAGACCTTGTCGAACGCGGCATCGAGCTTCTTCGATTGCTCGGGCGTGATGTGCGCGGCGGCTTCCGCTTCCTTGCGCATCTCCTCGACGCGCGCACGTGGGAGCGCCAGACCGGTCGCGATCATCGGTCCGACGCGCGCCCGATATTCCTCGGCCGTCTCGCCATCGAGGCGGCCGAACATCGCGGCGAATTCACCTTGCCGGCGCACGCGACGCTCGAGCCGGCTCTCTTCTTTTTGATCCGGTAACGTCGGCGCGGCGCCGCGGGCCTTCGGTGTGGTGCCGGCGCGCACCGGCGCGGTCCACGGATCGCTCGAACGCGCAGCGACCGCAGAGCCCTCGGCGAGCGCCGGTGTAGGTCCACGCACCGCGAGCTCGCGACGGAGCGCGCGATTCTCGAAAAATAGATAGGTGCCCACCGCGAGCGCGGCGAGGGTCGTGGTGATCGTGACGGCGAGCAGCTGGCTGGCGCGCGGCATCGCGGAAAGGCTAGCATGACGACAGACATGCCGAAGATCGACGTCTTCCTGCGCTCGATCGAGCGGTTCAGCGCGGCTGGCGCCGTGTTGACCTCGGGCCAAGCAGTGACGCTGAAGTTTCCCGCCGGTGATCGCAACGCGACGCAGGTCGTCGCGCACGATCAACTCGTGATGCTCGTGCGCGAGATCGCGCCGCCCGCATCGCTCGATCAGATCGATGGCAACAAGCCGTCGCGGTTCGACTACGAGTCGAACGGGATCCGCTACACGATCTCGATCGCACCGAAACCGGGGAGCTGGCAAGTCACGATCGACGGGCCGGCAGCCGCGGCGCCGGCGCCGGCCGCCATCTCGGTGGGCAGTGCGCCGGTTCGCGCGATCGCCTCGGCGCGTCCCTCGGCGCCGGTGATCGATGGCGGTGACCTGGCGATCGAGCGCGGTCAGTATGCGGGCGAGCCAACGACGACGGCCGCGCCAGCCACGAGCGGCAGCAGTTTTCTCGATGCGCTCACTCACGCAGCGCGCAGCCAACGCGCGAGCGACCTGTATCTCGCTCCAGGCGTCGTGCCTCTCGTGCGGGCGGGCGGCGAGTTGCGCGTACTCGAACGTGGCGTGAGCGACGCCGAAACGCTGTCGCGCGAGCTCGGCTCGGTCGCACCCGCCGAAGCGCGCAACGCGTGGACCGAGCTCGGCACCGCGACCTTCGTCTACGGCGATGGGATGGGGCGCGTCCGCGTGACCCTGTCGCGCGACCAGCTGGGCCCGGGCGCCGCGCTCCGGCTGCTCGTGGCCGAGCCGCCGGCGCTCGACCGGATCGGGCTGCCCCCCGAGGTCCCGGGCTGGCTCGACCAGCGCGGCCTCATCGTCGTCGCCGGGATCGCCGGATCGGGTAAAACGACCGCGCTGGCCGCCTTGGTCCGCTATCTCGGGGAGCACGGACGCCGGGTGGTCACGCTGGAGCACCCGATCGAGCTCGTCCACGCGCCTGGACCCTGGATCAGCCAGCGAGAAATCGGCGATCACGTCGCCTCGGTCGGTGCCGGCGTCGCGGCCGCGATGCGCGAGGGCGCGGACGTGATCGTCGTCGGAAAGGTCGCCGCGTCCGAGGATGCGATCGCGGTCACTGAAGCGGTCGCCGGTGGCCACCTGGTGCTCTCGACCATGGCCATCGCCCAGGCCGGGGATGTGCTGTCGCACCTGGTCGAGCTGCTGCCTGCAGACCGACGAGAGCTCGGCAAAGCAATCATCGAACGCGGCTTTCTAGGGGCGGTCGCCGGGACCGGCCAGGGAGCAAATCGTCGCTTCGAGGCAGTTGGTCGCTCCGATTGAGCCGACCGCCGAGGCATAATAAGCTTCGAGACGGAAGGTTTTCCGCAACCGCTTTGACTGACCCGACTGACCTGTGACTGACGACTACCGAGATGGTGGGACGCTCATCCTGAGCCGTCCGTTAACGCAGGAGAAGAAGCCTCCTGCGGGCGACGCCTGCCTCGTCAATCTGCATCCGCCGGGTCCCGACATCGGTCGTCGGATTCCGCTGATCAACTCGCAGTACATCGTGGGTCGAGACAGCGAAGCCGGCTTCGTGGTCAGCCGTAGCTCGGTCTCGCGTCAGCACGCGCGGATCTATATCGATGACGACGGCGGTTGGTGGGTCGAAGACCTCAACTCGACGAACGGGACGTTCGTGAACGAGGCGCGTATTCGGGCGCAGCAGCTCGCCGATAGCGATCAGGTCCGGTTCGGCGACGCGATCTACAAGTTCCTCTCGGGCACGAACATCGAGAGCGCGTACCACGAGGCGATCCACAACATGGCCATCCAAGATGGCATGACGGGGATCCACAACAAGCGGTTCTTCACCGAGTTCCTCGATCGCGAGCTCGCGGTCGCGAGTCGCTACGGTCATCCGCTGACGCTCGTGATGTTCGACGTCGATCACTTCAAGAAGGTGAACGACTCGCACGGCCACCTCGCCGGCGATGCCGTGCTGAAGGATCTCGCGGGGCGGATCAAGCCGCGAATAAGGCGCGAGGATCTGTTCGCACGGTATGGCGGTGAAGAGTTCGCCTGCGTGCTGCCATCGACCGCGCTGCCCGGTGGCATCGTGTTCGCCGATCATCTGCGCCAGATCATCGAAGAGAAACCGTGCGCGTTCGAGGACAAGCAGATCTCGTTCACGATCAGCCTCGGGGTGACCACGCTGCATCGCGAGAATGGTGTCGACTCGGCCGGGCTGATCAAGCGCGCCGACGACAACCTGTACGCGGCGAAGCGCGGCGGGCGGAACCGGGTCGTGCCTACGCTGGCCGATCTGATTCCCGGCTAGCCGTTCGTCTGCTAAGCATCGGCTCGTGATCGGGCAGAGGACTCTCGACGACCTCGGCTGGCCGACCTTGGTCGACCACTGGGCGAAGCGCTGTGCCACGCGCCGCGGTGAAGCCGCCGTGCGTGGCGAGATCCTGTTGCCCGCGATCGACGCGGCCCGGACGCGCGCGGCCGAGATCAGCGAAGCGCGCACGCTCGCCTCGCTCGACCAGCGCCTGCCACTCGCGAACATCGCCGATATCGCGGGTGCGATCGATCGGGTCAAGAAATCGGCCGCGCTCGAGGCGGCGGAGCTCGTCGCCGTCGCGGCGACCGGCCGGGCGTTCGAGCGGTTGCGCGTCCATCTGCGCGCTCATGGCGCTCACGCGCCTCGGCTCGCGGCGCACGGCGCACAACTCGCGGATCTCGGCCACGTGTTCCATCCGATCCTCGACGCGTTCGATGCAGACGGCCGCCTCGTCGATCACGCGAGCGATGATCTCGGCCCGCTGCGCAAGGCCGCCGCGACGATCAAGAACACGCTCGAGAAGCGAATGGAGACGCTGCTCGTCGACGAGCGGTTCACCACGTATCTCCAGGACCAGTACTACACGCAGCGCGAGGATCGCTACGTGCTGCCGGTGCGCACCGACGGCAAGGGCTTCGTCAAGGGCATCGTCCATGGCTCGTCGCAGAGCGGCCAGACCATGTTCATCGAGCCCGAAGAGATCGTCGAGCTCAACAACCGGTTGAAGCTCGCCGAGGCCGAGGTGCTCGCCGAGGAGCGCCGGATCTTCATCAAGTTCTCCGGATGGATCGCGGAGGAAGCAAACGGCTTCTCGAGCTCGGCCGCGATCTGCGAGCAGCTCGACGTCATCGCGGCGGCCGCGATCATGGCCGACGACACGGTCTCGGCCGAGCCAATTCTCGACGAGGCGCCCCGGATCGCGCTCCTCCACGCCCGGCATCCATTGATGCTGCTCGGCGAGCGGCGCTGCGTCGCGAACGATGTCACCGTCGCTGCGGGCCAGACCCTCTTGATCTCGGGCCCGAATGCCGGCGGCAAGACCGTCGCGCTCAAGACTGTCGGGCTCGCCGCGATCATGGCGCGCGCCGGGCTCCACCTGACCTGCGAGAGCGGCAGCGTGATCGGCTGGTTCCACGACATCGTCACGGATATCGGCGATGCGCAGAACCTCGAGAAGGATCTGTCGACGTTCTCCGGTCACATCGTGAACCTGCGCGACTTGTTGATCAGCGCCGCCCCCGGGCTGCTCGTCCTGATCGACGAGATCGCGGTGGGCACCGATCCAGATCAAGGTGCGTCGCTCGCGCAGGCCGTACTCGAAGCGCTCGCGGCGCGCGGCGTGACCGGCATGGTCACCACGCACTACGATCGCTTGAAGACGCTGGGGACGGGAGAGGACGCGCGGTTCGCGAACGCCTCGGTCGGCTTCGACATGGAGAAGCTCGAGCCGACGTTCAAGCTCCACCTCGGATCGCCGGGCAGCTCGGGCGCGCTCGCCGTCGCGACGCGCATGGGCCTTGCGAAGGCGGTCGTCGAGCGCGCGCGTGAATTGATCGGTGCGGAGGGCGTGAAGGTCGAGGACTTGCTCGCGAACGTCGCGGATCAACGCCGCCGGATCGAACAAGAGCGCGCGGTCTTGCTGGAAGAGCTCGAGCTCGCCGAAGCCGATCGCGCGATGGTGCGGCTCGAGCGCGATCGCTCGAACGCGCGCTACGAGAAGCAATTGCGTGCGGCGCATGGCGAAGCGCTCGCGGCGCTCCGGGGCGCGCGGCGCGAGATCGAGGAGGTCCGCAAGGTGCTGCGCGGCAAGCAGCTCGCGGCCGAGGTCACCGCAGAGGATCTGCGGCTCGCGACGCGCCACCTCGTGCCGGCCGGTGGCGAGATCTCGCGCCTCGAACCCAAGCGCAAGCTGCCACCTGGGACGCCGGCCACCGTCGAGGCGCTCGTCGTCGGGGCGCCCGTGATCGTGCCGCGGCTCGGTCGCTGCGAGGTCGTCGCCGTGCCGCACGATGGCAAGGTCGAAGTCCGGCTCGGCTCGATGCGCGCGCTCGTGCCGATCGAAGAGGTGCTGATGGATTCGCATCGCGCGGCGCGCGCGGTGGAGCGCGAACGCGATCGTCAGCGCGACGAGGTCTCCGAGAAGCCGGACGGCAACCAGGTCGTGATGATCGATGGCGTGCCCGCCGGCGGCAAGGCGACCTCGCGTACGATCGATTCCACGATCGACGTCCGCGGCCAACGCGCGGACGAAGCAGTCTCGGCGGTCGATCGTTTTCTCGACGAGAGCCTGCTCGCCGCACGCGACACCGCGTTCGTCGTCCACGGCCACGGCACGGGGGCGCTGCGCAGCGCGATCCGCGAGCACCTCGGCACCCACAGGGGCATCGAGAAGTTCCGCGCGGGCGATCCGAACGAGGGCGGCGACGGCGTGACCGTCGCATTCCTCAAGTAGCGGTCATCGTGTCTCGGCCGCGATGATGTGGAGCTTGTGATGTTCGGTGATCTTCGAGTACTCCACGACGAACAGGCGCTTGCCGGCCGGATCGTAGGCGACGCCGCGCGCTTGTTCGTAGCCCCTCGCGAGCGTGGTCACGCTGCCATCCTTGGCGATCCGGGAGACCGTCCCCGTGCGGCCACCAGTCACGAACGAACCATCGGGCAGGGCGACGAGCAGATCGGTGCTCGGCAGGTCCTTCGCGAGCGTGGTGATGGTCGTGCCCTTCAACGCGACGATGCTGTTCGAGGTTTGATCAGCGACGAAGATGCCCTCGGCGGTCACGGCGACCCCGACGGGCTTGCCGAGGCCGGGCAGCGGCAGCGGCGTTTCGCCCTGGACGAGATCGAGCTTCGCGAGCGCGCCCTTGCGCTCGTCGCGGTCACCCGCCATGTGGCCTTCACCGGTGAAGTAGACGTCGTAGAGCGTGCCGTCGGGACCCGTCGCGATGCCGACGCGCAGGCGTTTCGGATCGAGGTTTGGCACCGGCGTGACCGTACCCTTGTCGATCACGAGCACCGCGCCGTCCTTGCCGAAGCCGAACGACGTGACGACGAACGCGCCGTTCTTGGTGCGTACGATGCCGCCGAGCGAGAGCTTGCCCTCGAGCTTCGCGATCGACGTGAAGCCTTCTGCGGCGGTCCAGCGTAGAAAGTCGCCGTGCGTCGTGTCGGCGAGATAGAGCGCACCCTCGGCCGCATCCCAGTACAGGCCATTCGTATCGCCCGGTAGCGCGATCACATCCGGTGATGCGACGGGAGCTGGCGCTGCGACCAGCGCTGGCGCTGGCGAGCTACCACAGGCACCACATGCAGCGAGGACGAGCAGAGCCGCGACCGTTCGCGAGGCCAGATGTGACATCGCGAGGACTGTAACAACTTTGCCGAGCGGCTACGGTGCGACCACGTAGAACGAGAGCTGGTAGTAAGTGTCCTTCTCTTTCGGGGCCGGCAGCGCGAGCTTTGCGCTTGCGACCTCGAGGCAGGTCCGTGCGGCGTCCTGGACCGGCTTGGTGGCTGCATCGAGATCGTGGTCGAGCGTCACCTTCAGGCCGCTGGCCGGCACGTTGTACCGAGGTCGCTCGCGATCCGATTCCGGCGTGCGCGGGCCGGCCTTGATGATCGAGACCGCGTACGTGAGCCCGGGTTGCTTCGCGAGGCACGCGCGGAGTTGCGGCATCGCCTTCTGCACGACCGGCACGAGCGGGGCGGTCTCGACGAGCGACGTGCTCTGCGGCGTACGGTAGAGGGTCCGCGGAAACGCCATTGCGGCAAATGCCTTGACGTGCTCCTCGGCGCGCCGCCGCCACGGGCTCGTCGGTGCGGTCTTCAAGAAGTGCCGAAAATACAAGAGCGCGAGCTCGGGCCGGGCCTGCTCGCGATCGAGCGTAGGCGTGGTGCCGTACGCGAGGCCGAGCATGTACTGGTCTTCGCCGGCACGCAGCCAGGGATACGTCGGGTTGACGATCAGGCTGAACGCCGAATCGAACTGGATCGCTTTGCGCGCCTCTTCATCGGCTGCCGTCGACTTGCGCGCGCGATCGTAGGCCAGCGCGAGCAACCAGTGGATCGTGCCCTCCGTGCCATCGCGCGCTTCGAGCGCGGCGGTCAACGCATCGACCGCTTCGTCGAGCTTGCCGAGTGCGATCCGGACCTCGCCGAGCCGCATCCATTGCTCGCCGTGGGACGCGACGGTCACCGCGTGGAGGAGCGTGCGTTCCGCGTCTGCGTACCGGCCGGCGCGGCCCTGGCAGACGCCGAGTTGGAGCTCGACCGCATCCCGCTCGTTGGCTTCGAGAGTCGCCACGTTCGCGAGCTCGAGATCCGCAGCACACTTCGCCCAGTCTCCGAGGAGGAGGTACGCGAGGCCGCGCGCGGCATGCGCGTGATAGTCGCCGGGCAGTCGGCCGACGGCCTCGTCGAGCTTGGGGAGCGCGGCGCTCGCCGAATCCTTAGTACGATCGTCGAGCATGCGCTTCGCGTCGCGCACGAGCTCGTCGTAGGGCTTGCGCTCCGGATCGAGCGCGGCTTCCCACAGGGCGGAGTGGCTCGCTTGCTCCTTGTCCGCATCCTTCGGTGGCGCGGGATAGCGCTTGCTCTGCGCGAAGGCGGAGCTCGCGCACAGGAGGATGATCAGTGCGTGAATTCGAGCCACGGATTCTCGATGTTGACGGCCTTGCGCGTCTGTACCTTCAAGAGCGCGTCGAGGTGCACCTTCGCGCGCGGCTGGAATTCAGGATGCGCGCCGGACTTGATGTACTGCTTCCAGAACTCGATCGCCGAATCGGTCATTCCGAACGCTTCGTACGTCAGCCCGTAGTAGTAAAACTCCTCACCGCGCGGCACGAAGAACGTGATGCCGATCTGGATCCGCTTGTGGAACTCGCCCATCGCTTGTTCGCCTTGCGCGATGATCACGTCCTTCGCCTGGCTGCCGCGTTCGTCGCGATCGAGGGCGACCGCGAGGCCATAGATGGTCTCGGTGTTGCGGTTGGAGCGCAGCGCCTGGTGATACGTGTCGATCGCGTCATCGAGCCGACCGATCATCATGTAGGTCTCGGCGAGGTTCGACAGCACCGTCTCGTCGGCGAGATCGGTGCGCGAGAGGATCTTCTCGTAGTCCTTCACCGCGAGCTCGAGCTCTGGCTTGGTCGCGAGCCGGGTGTGCAGCACCGCGCGATGAAACAGGAGATTGAAGTCGCTGCCGATGCCGTTGTCGCGCTCGACGCCGAGCCGCGGATCGAGCGGCGCGCGCTGTTCGAACGCGTCCCACGCGGCGATCACCTCTTGCGCGTGCTTCGTATCGAACCCGTTGACGTCGTCTCGCGGGCACAGCGGCGACGGCGTCACGAACTGGTTTCGAGTGCAGTCGAGATAGAACGCGTAGAGCAAGCGACCGAGGCGATAGTACGGCTCTGGCGAATCGGGCTTCGCGCTCGCGGCGTTCTGGTAGGAGAGCGCGGCGTGTGTGACGAGCTGGCGGATCGTCGCGGGCGACACCGAGGCCGAGGTTGCTTGCAACGCGAGCTCGTCGCCACTCTTCATCTCGCTCTCGTAGATGTCTTGCTGGACATCCGGCGAGCCTTGCTCGATCGCATGCTTCCAGAGGTCCGCGTGCGCGGTCGTCGTGAGGATCGTGACGAGGAGGAAGAACGCGCGGGACATCATGGGTGGCGATGCCTTCGCTGGTACGGGAACGGCGGCACGGCAGGGAGCATCGTCGCACTCGCGGCGGGCGCTCCCGAGCTGGGTCGCTTATCGATCGCCGTGATGTGCTCGAGCGCGCGTCGCGCATACGCTCCGTGGCCGGCGGCATAGAGCGCCCACTCGGTGCGTGCATCGGCGTAGTTGTCGGTCGCTTCCAGCAAGAGCGCCCGATAGTACTGCTGGTCCTCGGCCGGCGAGAAGCGGAACGCCGCGATCGCCGCCGCCACCATCACCCCCCACTGCTCCTGGAGCCCGGCGCGCAGCCGCTCGAGCTGCTCGACGGCCGCGCTGCGCTGATCGTCGCGATCATAGGCCACCGCGAGCGCGAATGTGGCGAGTTGATATTCGTTCGAGTAGTACGCGGGCGCGGTCGGCATCGCATCGGCGAGGACATCGATCGCATCGGTCGTCTGCCCGCGCAGCGCGAGCGCGGTCGACAGGTTCACGAGGATGCGCGCGGTCTCCGGCTGGCCCGGCACGATCGGCCCCTGTGCCATGCGGAGGTAGCGCGCGGCATCGTCGAGCTGGCCGAGCCGCAAGTAGATCGCGCCGAGCCTCCCGGTGGTGTCCGCACCCGCCTTTTCAGGCCCGACAAGATCGATCACCGCGTGCAGCGCATCCATCGCTTCGCGGGTCTTACCGATCGCGTCGGCGGCCTGCGCGTAGAGCTTCAAGACCTCGAGCCGATCGGGCGCGAGCCGGCGCGCGTAGCGCAACATGCCGAACACCTCGCGATACAGCTTCTGCCGACCTTGCCCGGTCGGATCGTAGTCGGTGATGAAGTTCGTCTCGCCGCGACCGATCGCGGCGCCCGCCTTCGCGAGGATGTCGTCGATCTCGGCCTTGTGCGGCTCGGTCACGTCGCGCCAGAAGTCCGTCACCACGGGGGGCGGTTCGAGGTCCTCGACGTCGGGCATCCGATCGGCCGACGCCGGACGGCCAAGCAAGATGCCGAGCAACATGCCGGGCACGATGCCGAGGAGGACCCGCTTCACCACCCGATTATGCAGGCCAGGGTGCATACGCGCCATCGCAGGTGACGGGGGGAAAGGGCCCCGATCGAGGTGGGACTCGGATGCCCCTGAACCCGAGATCGGGCCCTTACGGTCGCCTTTACGCTCGCTTGAAGGGTCCAACCAGGTGGCCCATCCCTTGCTGTTGTTCCGACCGTGGACCGAGCAGTACTAGCCACAGCAAACGAGCTGTTCGAGGCTCGCCACTATCCCGGCGTGCTCGCACTCGTCGACGATGCGTTGCAGACCGAGCCCGAGAGCGTGCCGCTCCTCCTTCTCAGGGCTCGCGCGCGGTTCGCGCTTCGCCGTGACCTCGAGGCGCAGGCCGATCTACGTGACATCATCGTCCTCGATCCCCAGTGCGCGAGCGCGTATCGCCTGCTCGGCGAGCTCGCCGCGCGCCGCGACGAATACGACTCTGCCGCGATCTTCTTCCGAGAGACGCTGCGGCTTTCGCCCGGCGACCCCGACGTGGTGGACTGGCTCGCGATCGTGTCGCCGTCCGTCGGCGTCGGCCGGATCGCGCGCGGCACCCGGTCGCCCGAGCCGATGCTCGAGCTCGGCGAGGATGACATCGAAGAGCTCGACGCCGAGAACGATGCAGCCGAGACCCTGCTCGCGCGTGGTTCGAATCGCGTACTCGGTGTCGGCACCGAACCCGAGGCCAAGGCGTTCTCCGCGAAGGTCCGCCCGTACCCGCGCAGCCCAGTGCCGGAGCCACCCGGATTCGGCGATTATCTGGTGAGCTCCGGTATCCTGACGCGCGAGCGCCTGCGGGCGGCGCAGGCCTACCAGCGTTCGATGAAGGTCCAGCTCTCGACCGCGATCGTGACCCTCGGGCTCGCGACACCGCAGCGGATCGAATGGGCCGCCGTCGCGCATCAATCCGACCTCGCCCGGCAGCGGTAGGCCGCCGCCGCGTAGTACGCTCGGCCTCGTGCGAAGGGTGTTAGTCGCGACGCTGGCGGCGGTTTGTTCGTGGCCTGCCCTCGCGCACGCCGACGAGCCCGTGGTCGATCCGGCGGACCTGCCGCCGTTGCCCGAGCCTGCGGAAGACGAGAGCTCGAATGCTGCGATCCTCGCGGCGGTCAGCGCCGAAGAAGATGTCGTCGTCGGTGCCGCGAAGCGCGAGCAGACGCTCGGCAACGTGGCCTCGGCGGTCACCGTCGTCACCGCCGATCGCATTCGCCGGTTCGGCTATCGCACCGTGGGTGAGGCGGTCGCGAGCGTCGCGGGTGCGTACTTCGAGGACACTCGCATCGTCTCGACGATCGGCTTTCGCGGCATCAACATCCTCGGCGATTTCAACACACGCGTGCTCGTGCTCGTCGACGGCGCGACCGTCAACGAAGGCTGGGGCTCGTTCGCCGGCGTCGGCTACGGCGACCTCGTCGCGATCGACGACATCGCGCGCATCGAGGTCATCCGCGGCCCCGTGTCCTCGGTGTACGGCACGAACGCGTTCTTCGGCATCATCAACATCGTCACGCGAGGCGCGACCGAGAGTCCGCATGCGTGGGGGCGGATCGCGGTCAACTCGATCAACGGCTTCACCGCCGCCGCTGGCTTCGCGCAGGGCACGGTGCACCAGCAGATCCGCGGCACGGTCCGCGCGATGACCCGGTTCCCCGAAACCCTCTCGGTCCCGGATGTCGGCGACAACCTCAAGGGCGATGGCTCGAACGTGTTCGCGGGCTCGCTCGCGGGCTCGTACAACGGCACGTTCGCACAGGTCCGCGCGTATCGGTTTCGGCGCGATTCTCCGTTCGCGCCGTACAACGGCGACCCCGCGGTCACGCCGCCGTACAACGAGTACAACTCGCAGCTACTCGTCGAGGGTGGCCACACGGAGGAGCTCTCGAAGCGGCTCACCGTCGTCGGCCGCGCCTACGCGAACGTCTACGAGTTCTACGATCACATCCTCCAGTACCAGGCCAAGCCATTCGACGATTACGGCGATACGAAGACGTTCGGGCTCGAGCTGCGTGGCCGCTACGAAGCGATTCCCGAGTACCTCGGCATCACGGCCGGCACCGAGGGTAACTTCAACCGCACCAAGAGCCGGTCGTTCACGGTTGGCGGCAGCGACGAGGTCGTCGTTCCGAAAGACATCAACATCGAGGGTGTCTACACCGAGCTCGATGGCAACCTCGCGTCGTGGCTCGGCTACACCGTCGGCGCTCGTTACGATCGCAACTCGGTGATCGACACGCGCCTGTCGCCGCGCGCCGCGCTGTTCATCTCCAAACCCGAGAAGTACGGCGTGAAGTTTCTGTACGCCGAAGGCTTCCGCAACCCGAGCGCGTACGAAGCGTTCTTCCACGACGACGTCACGTTCGCGGCGCCGCAGCACCTCACCTCCGAGACGATTCGCTCGTTCGAGCTCGTCGGCTGGGCCAAGCCGATCGGTGGCTTGTCGACGCGGATCTCTGCCTACTACTGGGATGCGCGTGGCATCGTCGAGCAGCTCCCACTCGCGAACCCGATGCCGGGCCAGGAGAATCTGATCGCGTTCCAGAACGTCGGTCGCATCATCACCGCCGGTGTCGAAGCCGAAGCGAGCTATCGCAACTCGTCGGGTTGGTACGGCTTCGCCGGTGGCGCGTACTCGCACGTCGGTAGCGCCGAGGGCGATGGCGCGCTCACGTACCACGTCGTCAATGCGCCGTCCGTCACCGCCGCGGGTGGCATCTCGACCCCGAAGATCTATGGCGTCGGGCATCTCTCGGCCGAGCTCGCGTATATCGCCGAGCGGCTCACGCGCGCCGCGATGGATGGCATGGCCTCCGAATCGTCACCGGCGTGGTTCGGCCTCAATGCGGTCATCTACGTCCCCGACATCCGTGGCTTCGATCTCACCGGCGGCGTGCGCAACATCATCGGCACGCGCGACTTGATGCCGGCACCCGCCGACTACGATCGCTACATGTCGCCGAACACCGTCACGATCCCTCGGATTCCCGGCGAGGGTCGCGAGATATTCTTGAAGCTTGGCTATGCGTACTAGCGCGTGAGCGTGCCGGGAGCCACCGTGATCTCGACGCTCGGATCCACACCGCCATAGAGCCGGAGCTCGCGGCGCTGGCCGAGGAAGGACACCTCGAGGTCATCGCTCGGGCTCGGGTTCGCCTTCCACGCCGCGATCACGCGCTCGGCCTCGGCGCTGACCCGGCCATCGGCATGGACCGGATAGACCTCGCCGCCGAGCTCGACCGCGAGGCCTTCCGGACAGGAGTCGTCGAGCGGCGTGTTCACCGTGAGCCTGGTCTCGGCGCTGATCTCCTCGCGCGGGATAAAGATCAACGGCAGCGTGAGCAGGGCATCGAGCGCGAAGTAGCCGCCGTAGAGATACCCGTCCGGCTTGGCCTGCGACGCGCTGAGCAAGCCGAGGGCACCGAGCGTCCCCTCGACGAGCACCGCGATGATCGTGGCCTTCTTCCAGCGCGAGCCGTAGCGATAGGCATGGCTGACGAGCTGGTTCTGACCGGTCTGCGTGCGCGCGCACGCGAACGCGAACGGCAGCTCGGCACCGCGGACGGCAGGCGCGCCATTCACGCCGGGCGTCATCTGATAGGCCGGCGCGATCGGCATGCTCACGATCAGGTGCTCGGTGAATCCCGGCTGCGGCACGCTGACCGCGTGGATGTCTTCATCGAGCGAGCGTTGCGTCCCCGTGCCTTGCACGATCAACCACGACGTCGCGCACCCCGAGAGCTGGGCCGCGAGCGCGAGCGCGAGCAATGGCTTCATCGCGATAACCATCCGCCCGGCACGAACACGTGGATGCTGCCGCGCGCGCGCCATCGGGGCGGCGACCACGTGCGTCCAGTCTGTGCGAGTTGGTACGAGCCCGCGATCCAGATCCATTGCGTGCGGTTCCACATCCAATAGCCAGGAATCCACACCACCGCGTGCACCGGAGCCGGCGGTGGCATCTCGGCCTGCGGCGGAGGCGGTGGTTGCGGCGCGGTCGCGGTCTGCTCCTGGAGCACGTCCTGTTCGGGCACGTTCCACTGACCGGCGAGCCACACCCACTGGCCCTCGTCCCAGTTCCAGTAACCGGGGCGCCACTCGGCGTGCACGCTCGGTTGCGGCGGCGGCGCATCTTCGAGTGGCGCGGGTGGGGGGCCACTCGGCGTCTGCGCCGCGGCGCGCGCCTGCACTGCGAGCTGAACGCGTCCGTGCCACGCCGAGCGACGGTTCTGCCACTCCTCGTCGGTCCAGCACCGCGCATCCTCGGCATTCGCGGCGCAGTAGCGCTCGCGCTCGCGAGCTCGCAGCTCGAGCTCGTGATAGCCGGCGAACCCACCTGGTCCCCAACAATCGCGATCGTCGTGGTGAGCATCGCAGTAGCGGCGATGGCGGCGTGCGCGCTCCTCGGCGAGGGCGGCATCGATCGCGGCCTGGCGCTCGCGTGCGATCCGTTCTTCGTCCTCGCGGCGTGCGCGTTCGTCGGCTTCGTGCGCGTCGCGCTCGCGACGGGCGCGTTGCTCGGCGGTCTCGGTCACGACGACCGGCGCCGCGGCGACGGTGACGCGCATGCGCGCGGCCTGATCGGCGAGGTACTGGTCGTACGCGGCCGCGTCGATGTCGGGTCGCATCACGACATGCGCGAGCCCGAACGCGACCCCGGTGAGGTCGTTCGGTTCGATCGACCAGAACCGGATCGTGATCCGGCCTGTCGACGTGCGGGGCACGCGGAAGGTCACGATGCTCGACGACAGTGGGACGAGCTCGCCGATCGGAACGAGTGGCGGTGCGCTGGTCGACCGAGGCGGCAGCGGGTTGGCCGGCACGTTCGGACCGCTGGGCCCACTCGGGCTACTCGGGCCAGCGGCACCCGAACGCACGAGCTTGTCGTGCTCGCTCGCGAGGCACTTCGCGTTGTCCGCGGGCCCGGCAACCGGGCCCGATGGATCGTACACACCGTGGACGCGATCGACCTCGCGGCCATCGACGAGCACGGCCGCCTGGAGCGCGATCGCGTGCGTGGTGTGGAGGTCGAGCTCGGCGATTTCGCCGTACTTCGCACCGGTCGCCGTGAGCTCGAGCTCGAACGGACCCTGCGCGCAGCTCGCGTCGACCCGATACCAACGCAGGTCGCTGGTCGCGACAAGGTGCGGCGGCTCCTCGACCGCGGGCTTGGCCGGACCTTTGGGACTACACGCGGCGAACAGGACGATCGAGAGCCACTTCACGCATCGCCCAGTAGAGCAGATGCCGTGCCACGCCGAAACGGGCGGCTTTGCCCGATGACGCGCCTCTGGGGCGTGAACGGCCGGTCTCAGGTTGGAGGGTGCAACGTGCGCTCGGCTCACGCTTCCGTGCGAAAGTTCGCACGATGTCGGAGCAGGAGAGGATGGCCGAGGATCAGCGGCGCGTCCGTAACTGGCGGCGCTGGGGACCTTATCTGGCGGATCGCCAGTGGGGGACAGTCCGCGAGGACTACTCCGAATCCGGCGATTGCTGGACCTACCTGCCGCACGACCATGCGCGCAGTCGCGCGTATCGCTGGGGCGAGGATGGCTTGCTCGGCATCTGCGATCGCGAGTGCCGGCTGTGCTTCTCGGTCGCGCTGTGGAACGGCAAGGATCCGATCCTCAAGGAGCGCTTGTTCGGGCTCACCGGCCCCGAAGGCAACCACGGTGAAGACGTCAAGGAGCTCTATTACTTCCTCGATGCGACGCCGACCAGCTCGTACCTGAAGGGCCTCTACAAGTATCCGCAAGAAGCGTTTCCATACGCGCAGCTCCTCGAGGAAAACCGCCGGCGCGGCAAGCTCGATCCCGAGTTCGAGATCGAAGACACCGGCGTGTTCGATCGCGGCTACTGGGACGTGTTCGTCGAGTACGCGAAGTCCGGACCCGATGACATCTTGATCGAGATCACGATCGCGAATCGAGGTCCGGTCGCTGACACCGTGCACGTGTTGCCGCACCTGTGGCTGCGCAACACGTGGGCGTGGGGCCGTCGCGGCGAAGGCTACGATCGCGCGGGCACGCTCGATCGCGTCGACGCGAACAGCGTTCGCATCACGCAGCCCACACTCGGGAACTTCCGCTGGGATCTCGAAGGCGAAGCGGAGCTGTTGTTCACCGACAACGAGACCAACTTCGAGCGCCTCTACGGCAGCAAGAACCCGACGCCGTATCGCAAGGATGCGATCCACCAGCGCGTCGTCGGCGGCGTCGGTGCAGCGGTCAATCCTGCGCACACCGGCACCAAGTGCGCCGCGTGGTACGCGTTCGAGCTCGCACCGGGTGCGGAGAAGAAGATCCGCATGCGGCTGTCGCAAGAGACCACCGCTCCGGCGCAACCGTTCGGCGACTTCGATCAGATCGTGCAGAGCCGCAAGGCCGAGTCCGAGCACTATCACCGCACCGTGCGCTCGGCGCCGATGACCGAACAAGAGCGCCGCGTCGTTCGCCAGGCCGATGCCGGCCTCGTGTGGTCGCGAAAGTTCTATCACTACATCGTCGAGCACTGGCAGGAGGGCGACCCCACGCAACCGCCGCCACCGAAGGGGCGCAAGCGCGGGCGCAATCGCGGCTGGGAGCAGCTGTGGGCGCGCGACATCATCTCGATGCCGGATGGCTGGGAGTACCCGTGGTTCGCCGCGTGGGTCCTCGCGTTCCATTGCGTCGCGCAGGCGCGCTTCGATCCGTACTTCGCCAAGCAACAGCTGCTGCTGCTGATGCGCGAGTGGTACATGCACCCGAACGGGCAGTTGCCCGCGTACGAGTTCGCATTCGGCGATGTCAATCCGCCGGTCCATGCGTGGGCGGTGTGGCGGATCTATCAGCTCTCCGGTGAAGCCGGGCACGGCTACGATCGCGAGTTCCTCGAGCGCGCGTTCGACAAGTGCCTGATCAACTTCACGTGGTGGGTGAACCGCGAGGATGCCGGCGGTGACAACCTGTTCACCGGTGGCTTCCTCGGGCTCGATAACATCGGCATCTTCGATCGCAGCCAGCCGCTGCCCGGCGGCGGCGAGCTCGTGCAAGCCGACGCGACCGCGTGGATGGCGTTCTACTGCACGACCATGCTCGCGATGGGGCTCGAGCTCGCGAAGGCCGAGCCCTCGTACTCCGATCTCGCGTTGAAGTTCTTCGAGCACTTCGTCGCGATCGCGCGTGCGACCAACACGATCGGCGGCGATGGCCTGTGGTCCGATGAGGACGGCTTCTACTACGATCAGATCCGAACTCCCGAGGGCGCGCGCGAGCTACGGATTCGCTCGATGGTCGGCATCGTGCCGCTGTTCGCGGCCGAGACGATCGACGACGAAGTGCTCCACAACCTGCCTTCGTTCGCGGATCGGCTGTGGTGGTTCTTCGATAATCGGCCCGAGCTCGCGGCCACGATCTCGGTCCAGCTCGATGTCGATCATCAGAACCGGTTGCTCGCGATCCCGAGCAAGGACCGCCTGCAGCGCGTGCTGCGCTACGTGCTCGACGAGGCCGAGTTCCTCTCGCCACACGGCCTGCGTTCCCTGTCGCGCTATCACCGCGAGCATCCGTACATGGTGCAGCTCGCCGGTGCGGACTACGAGGTCCACTACACACCGGGCGAGAGCGATAGCGGCATGTTCGGCGGCAACTCGAACTGGCGCGGCCCGATCTGGATGCCGCTGAACTACCTCTTGATCGAGGCGCTCAAGCGCTATCACCACTTCTACGGTGATGCGTTCCAGATCGAGTGCCCGACCGGCTCCGGCACGATGATGCATCTGGGCCACGTCGCGGACGAGCTCGAGACGCGGCTCGCATCGCTGTTCTTGCCCGACAAATCGGGTGCGCGGCCGTGTCATGGCCGCAGCAAGCGCTACGCCGACGATCCGCACTTCCGCGACCTCGTGCTGTTCCACGAGTTCTTCCATGGCGACGATGGCCGCGGCCTCGGCGCGGCGCACCAGACTGGATGGACCGCGCTCGCGGGCAATCTGATCGAACGGGCGGCGATCACGCGAGCCGAGAAGTGAGCACGGAGTGGCTCGAAGCGGACGGCCTCGGCGGCTTCGCGATGGGCACCTCCGATGGCGTTCGCACACGCCGCTATCACGCACTCCTCCTCGCCGCGTTGCAGCCGCCGGATCGCCGCACCGTGCTGGTCGCGGATCTCGAGGTCTACGTCACCACGCAGGCCGGCTCGTATGCGCTATCGAGCCACCGCTATCGCGGCAATGCGATCCATCCCGAGGGCATGACCCACCTCGTGGGCTTCACGAGCGCACCGTGGCCTTCGTGGACCTACGCGCTGCCGGATGGCACCGCGATCCGCTACGAGCTCGTCGTCGAACCAAACGCACCGCGCGTCGCGCTGCGCTGGACCCGCACCGCCGGCGCCGGGCCCATCTCGCTCGCGGTCCGGCCGCTGATCACCGCGCGTGACTATCATGCGCTGCGCCGCGCATGGCCCGTCGATCTCGGAGCCGAGGTCGCGGGCAACCACGTCACGTGGCGCCCGGACGGCATCGCGATCCACGCGTTCGCGAACGCGAGCTATGCCCACGGCCCCGACTGGTATCGCAACTTCGAGTACGCCGCCGAGCGCGAGCGCGGGCTCGACGACGAGGAAGACCTCGCGATGCCCGGCGTGCTCACGTTCGATCTGGCAGCGCCCGCGTGGCTCGGGTTCTCGACGTCGCCGTGGCCCGAGCCGCCCGCCGAGCTGTTCGAGCGTGAAGCGAAGCGCCGCAGCCCACTCGCCGAAGCGGATCGCGCGGCCGATGCGTATCTCGCCGAGCGTGGCAACGGTCGCACCATCCTGGCCGGCTATCCCTGGTTCGGCGACTGGGGGCGCGACACCTTCATCTCGTTGCGCGGCTTGTGCCTCGCGCGCGGTCGGCGCGACCTGGCGCGCGACATCTTGTGCGCATGGGCGCCGCTCGTCTCGGAGGGCATGTTGCCGAACCGGTTCGACGAGCGCAGCTCGGCCGCCGAGTACAACTCGGTCGATGCGAGCCTGTGGTTCGTGATCGCGGCCGATGCGTATCTCCGCGGCGGCAAGGTCACGGACGTCGATCGAAAGGCGCTCACCACCGCGATCGAGCAGATCGTGGCCGGCTACGCGAAGGGCACGCGCCATCGCATCGGTGCTGACAGCGACGGTTTGCTCGCGTGTGGCGAGCCGGGCGTCCAGCTCACGTGGATGGATGCGAAGGTCGGCGACGAGGTCGTGACGCCGAGGATCGGCAAGCCGGTCGAGCTCCAGGCGCTGTGGTTGAACGCGCTCGCGATCGCCGGGCCCGCGTGGGGCGAGCTCTTCGCGAAGGGCAGGGCGAGCTTCGCCGCGCGGTTCTGGAACGCCGACCGCCACCAGCTGTTCGACGTCATCGATTGTGATCACGTCGCCGGCACGACCGATGCGAGCTGTCGCCCGAACCAGTTGTTCGCGGTCGGTGGTTTACCGCTCGCGCTCCTCGAGGGTGATCGTGCGCGGGCGGTCGTCGATGCGTGCGAGCGCGAGCTGTGGACCTCGTTCGGCCCGCGCACGCTCGCGACCTGGGAGCCACGCTATAGCGGCCGCTACGTCGGTGGCCCGGTCGAACGCGACCGCACGTACCACAACGGCCCGGTGTGGCCGTGGCTCGCAGGCGTGTTCGTCGAGGCGTGGTTGCGCGTGCGGAGCAACACCAACCTGGCCAAGCGCGAAGCGAAGGCGAAGTTCGTCGTGCCGCTCCGTGCACACGCGATCGGCGGCCACCTCTCCGAGATCTACGAGGGCGACATCCCGCACCGCGCCGTCGGCTGCCCGTTCCAGGCGTGGTCGGTCGGCGAGCTCATCCGGCTCGAGCGCGTAATCGTTCACTAGCACGTTGCACGAACGCGGTCGCGGCGACCGTCGTCAGCGGGCGGGCGATCACGAAGCCCTGGGCACTCTCGCACCCGAGTGCGCGCACGCGATCGAGCTGGAGCTGGGTCTCGATGCCCTTCGCGGTGACCTCGATGCCGAGGTTGTGCGCGAGCGTCACGATCGCTTGCACGATCTCGGGCCGCTCGCCGGGCTGGCCCATGCGAACGACCAGCGCACGGTCGAGCTTCACGCGGCTGATCGGCAGCTCGTGCAAGAGGTTCAAGCTCGAGTAGCCGGCGCCGAAATCCTCGAGGCTGATCCGGACCCCGAGCTCGCGCAGGCGTGCGAGCGTGCGCTCCGCGAACGGCAGGCGCGGCAAGATCGCGGCCTCGGCCACCTCGAGCTTCAAGCACGAGGGCGTGATCCGCGTGGTCCTGAGGATCTCCTCGATCGTGTCGGGTAGCTCGGGTTGCGCGAAGTGACGTGGCGAGATGTTCACGCTGATCGCGAGCTCGGGAGTCACGCGGTGCCACTCCGCGAGCTGCGCACAGGCTTCCGCGAGCACCCACTGGCCGATCCCGCGGATCAGGCCGGTCTCCTCGGCGATCGGGATGAGCTCGGTCGGGCCGACCACGCCGTGCCTCGGATGGTTCCAGCGCAGGAGCGCCTCGAACCCTTCGAGCGCACCGTCGTTCGCCCGGACGACCGGTTGGTACTCGAGCACGAGCTCCTGGCGATCGACCGCGTGGGCGAGATCGGCTTCGAGCTCGAGCTGCGCGGTCACCGTGGAGTGCATCCCGGTGTCGAACACCTGGTAGCGCGCGCGGCCGCCCTCCTTGGCTCGATACATCGCCGCATCCGCGTCGCGGAGCAATTCGTGGCCGTCCTGATAGCGCTCGTCCATCACCGCGATCCCGACGCTGACGCTCGCGAAGACCTCCTTGCCGTCGAGCTCGAACGGCACGGCGAGCGTGTGTTGAATACGATCGGCTGTCCGTGTCGCGTCCTTGAGGTCGGCGATGCCGTCCAACAGGATCGTGAACTCGTCGCCGCCGGTGCGCGCCGCGGTATCGACCTCGCGCAGACAATCGTCGAGACGATGCGCGATGCCGGCGAGCACGGCATCGCCCACGAGGTGGCCGAGCGTGTCGTTGATCGATTTGAACTTGTCGACGTCGATCATCATCACGGCGAACGTCGGGTGCGCACGCCGCTTCGAGCGCGCGACCGCATTCGTGAGGTGCTCCATGAACAGCGCGCGGTTCGCGAGCCCGGTGAGCTTGTCGTGGTGCGCCTGCTCGAAGAGCCGCTGGTTCGCGGCCGCGAGCTCGGCCGTACGCGCTTGTACGCGGTCTTCGAGGCGTGCGCGCGCGTGCTCGAGCGCGAGCTGGTTCTGGCGCAGCGTGACGAAGACCGAGACCTTCGAGCGCAGCGCTTCGGGCTCGAAGGGCTTGATGATGTAGTCGACGGCGCCCGCCGTGTAGCTATTGAGCACGTGGTGATGCTCGGGGAACGCCGAGAGGAAGATGATCGGCGTATCGCGCGATTTCTCGCGTTGCTTGAGCAGGGCCATCGTCTCGAAGCCATCGAGACCCGGCATGCGGATATCCATCAAGATCACCGCGAACTGTTCGTCGAGCACCGCTCGCAATGCGGCGTCTCCAGAATCGGCGAGCACGAGGCGCTGGCCGAGCGGCTCGAGGCTCGCTTCGAGAGCGAGCAGGTTCTCCGGCCGGTCGTCGACCAGGAGGACACTGACGGTCGGCAGTAGACCGGATTCGTTCGGCCCCTGCTCGTCCGCGACATCGTCTGGCGGTACATCCATAGAGCGATGATCATCCGCTGTCTCCGAGGAAGATCGAGCAGATCTAGCGGTCATCTAGCCGTGCGAGTTCGCACGGTCTGATCTCGCGAACATGCGGCCACAAGCGGCTCTAATGCGCGCCTGCGCTCGGGTGAAATATCCGACCTATTGCGGTTTCGGCAGGTCGCCGACCGAACGTGCGAGTCCCACAAGTGCGAGGTAGTAGTCGTACCTCGCCGTCGCAAACGCGAGGCGTGCGCGCGCGACATCGGTCTCGGCATCGAGCACGTCGGTCGTCGTGGCCGCCGCGTTGTCGAGCTTCACCTTCTGGAGGCGATACGCCTCTTCCGCGGTCTGTTGCTGCTGCTCGGCGACCGCGAGGCTGTCGAACTGGGTCTTGGTCTCGAGCCAGCGGCGACGCACGTCGAGCTTCACTTGATCGACGAGGCCGTTCGTCATGATCTCCGCGCGCTTCTTCTGGCTCTCGGCCTGGAGTACGGCATCGTGCGTCGCGCCCCAATCCCACACGTTCCACGCCGCGGTCAGGCCGACGTATTCTTCGTCTTCGGGCTGGAACGGCTGGACGCCGGTGAAGTGTTGCCACGCAGCAACCGCGCGGATGTCAGGGAAGTAGCGCCACTTCGCGGCCGCGCGTTGTTCCTCGAACGAAGCGATCTTGTCGTGCGCGGCCTTGAGCTCGGGGCGCGCGCCGAGGGCGCGGTCCTGCGCTTGCTGCAGCGACATCGCGAGCGTCGGCGGTGCCGGCGGCAGATCATCGGAGATATCGATCGGTGCGCCATCCGGTAGGCCGAGCTGGACCGTGAGCGACGCGAGCGAGGTCTGCACGGAGGTATCGGCGCGCAGCGCGGTCTGATCCGCCGCGGCCTTTGCCGACTTGAAGCGGAGCACGTCGATGTCGGTGTACGTATCGGCGGCGCGGAGCTGGTTCGCGCGATCGAGCCCGCCCTTGATGTCCTCGACGGTCTGGTGCGCGACGATCGCGCTCGCGCGGGCTTCGAGGACCCGGATGTACGCGTCGGCCGTCTTGTACGCGGTATCGAGCCGCACGCGATCGAGGTCTTCTCGCGTCGAGGTCGCATCGTGCTCGGCGGCACCGACGAGCGCGCTGAGGTAGAGCAGGCCGGTGAGCGGCTGGCTCAAGCTGACCACCGTCGTCGTGGTGAGGTCCTCGTGCAGCACGAAGCTGCTGCCGGCGAAGTCGAGCGCGTAGGGCTCGCGATAGCGATTCAGCGAGGCATTGACGTTGAGCCCGACCCAGCGCTTCGCCTTCTGCTCCGAGGTCTTCGCGTCGGCGCCGGTGATCGCTTCCTTCGCCGCGGCGATGTCAGGGTTTCTGCCGAGCGAGAGCTCGATCGCACCTTGGAACGTAAGTTTTTGGCTCTCCGCACCAGGTGCATCGGCATGGGCCGACGCGGCGGAGAGCAACAACACAGCAGCGAGACGTTTCATATGGAACCCGAGCGACTAGTGTTGAAGGTGAACCTTGACCTCGACCGACAGGCCCGCGTGCAACTGCGACGTGTCCTGACCCGACTCGAGCTCGATCTTGACCGGCATCCGCTGGACGACCTTGACGAAGTTGCCGGTCGCATTGTCCGGCGGCATCATCGAGAACCGGGCACCGGTGCCGGCCGAGATGCTCTCGACCTTGCCCTTGAACGAGCGGCCCCCGAGCGCATCGACCTCGATGTCGACCGGATCTCCGGGAGCGATCCGATCCATCTGGGTCTCCTTGAAGTTCGCGACGACATACTGCTTCTGCGGCACGACCATCACGAGCGTGAGCCCGGGCTGGACAGTCTGACCTTCGTGCGCGGCGAGCTTGGAGACGTAGCCAGCGGTGGGCGAGACGATCTTGGTGTACCCGAGCAGGAGCTTGGCTTGATCGAGCTCGGCCTGCTTGCGCGCGACGTTGGCGTGGGCGAGCTTGGCGGCGGCGGTCGCCACGGCGATCTGGCGCTCGACGGGCGTCGACTGGACGACGCGTCCTTGCGCTTCGGCGACCCGCGATTGCGCTTGCGACTGCGCGTCGCGCGATGCCGCGAGGTTCGCATTCGCGCTATCGAGAGAGGCTTGCGCCGAATCGCGCGAAGCCTGCGCGGCCTCGAGCGCCTGGCCACTCACCGCGCCGGCATCGTGCAGCTTCTTCGCGCGATCGAGATCTTGTTGCGCCTTCTGGAGGTCGGCCTTCGCGCGCGCGACCGTCGCCTGGGCCGAATCGATCATCGCCTGCGCCGAGCGCACCGAGGCGCCCGTGCCTTGCAGCATCGCGCGTGCGGAGGACAGCGAGCCACCCGAGGTCGCCCTCACGATGTCGACCTGCGCATCCGCCGAATCGGCCTGCGCGCTCGAGGCATCGAGGTCGGCTTGCGCGGCCGCGACCTTCGCCTTGTAGTCGGCGTCGTCGATCTCAGCGATCACCTGGCCGACTTCGACCTTCTGGTTGTCCTGGATGTGCATCTTTTGGATCACGCCTCCGACGCGCGTCGCGATCGGGGTGACGTCTGCTTCGATCTGCGCGTCATCCGTCGCCACGTCGTTGCGGGTGACGTAGCCGTGGATGAAGTAGATGCCGATCGCGGCGCCGGCGAGACCGCCGAGCAGGAAGTACGCGCGGCGTGCCTTGCTCTTCTTCGGTATGGGCGAGACGACCGTAGCCGTCGCGGCATCACCCGAGACTTGCGGGGGCGTGCCATTTCCGTGCGAACCGTTCTTGTGCGTATCAGCAGTAGCCATGACTTACTCCCCGGGCAATTCGATGTGGACCTTCTCGCCGGCGATGCGAGGTACACGTAGGAAAAACAGGATTGGAAGGACGAAGAGGAACAGGATTCCTTGGAACATGAAGACGCGGTCGAAGCTCAGCACGGTCGCCTGCTGATACATCGCCATGCCGAGCGCACGCGCGGCCGCGGAGCTCGCCTGTCCCGCATTCGCGCCGTGCAGGATCGCGTACCGGCTCATCTCGGACAGCCGATCGACGACCTCCGGGCGTAGCGTGGTGATGTGAGCCGCGAGGCCCACGCGCGCTTCGACCGCGTAGTTCGTGAACATCGTCGCGAAGATGGTGAGCCCGACCGAGCCACCGATCTGGCGCACGAACGAGTTGAGACCGGCGGCATCCGCCATCTGGCTGCGATCGATCTTCGCGAGGGCCGCGGTCATCAGCGGTACGAACAAGCAGGCGAAGGCGATGCCGGTCACGACGAGCGGGAAGATCATCGCGCGCGACGAGGTATCGATCGTGATGTGCGAGAGCATCCACGAGCCGATCGCGAACATGATCACGCCGAAGCCGACGATGAACCTCGGCTGGACGACGTTGTACAGCCTGCCGACGAACGGAGACGCCACCATCATCGCGAGCGTGCGCGGCATCAGCATGAGGCCGGAGATGGTCGCGGTGTAGTGCAGCGATTCCTGCGCGAACACCGGTAGGAGGAACATCGATCCCATCAGCATCGCGAACATCACGAACGAGATGATCGTGGCGGACGCGAACGTCGGGTCCTTGAAGATCCGGAGGTTGACCACTGGCACCTTCGCGGTGAGCTCGCGAATGATGAACAAGAGGATGCCGATGACGCAGACCGCGAACGCGATGCGAATCTCGGTCGAGTCGAACCAGTCGTCTTGCGGGCCTTCCTCGAACAGGTACTGCAGCGCGCCCACGCCGATGACCATCAGGACGATGCCAGCGATATCGAGGTTCTTCTTCGCGATCTCGGCACGCGCGCGGTTCGCGATGCGGACGTCCTCGGGCTCGATGACGTTCTGGATCGTCATCATGAGGCCGATGATGCCGACCGGCAGGTTGATGTAGAAGATCCACGGCCACGAGTAGTTGTCGGTGATGTAGCCACCGAGCACCGGCCCGATCGCGGGGCCGATCATCACGACCATGGCGAACATCGCCATCGCGATGCCTTGCTCCTCGGGGGGGAACGTCTGGCGAAGGATCGCTTGCTGGGTCGGCTGGAGCGCGCCACCGCCCAGGCCTTGCATCACGCGATACAGGACGAGGGCAGGGAGCGTGCGCGCGGTGCCGCACAGCGCGGAGCCGATGATGAACAGCACCATCGAAAGGAGGTAGACGCGCTTCTGGCCGAAGAAGCCTCCGAGGAAGCCGGTCAGCGGCATCACGAGGACCATCGCGATCATGTACGCGGTCGAGATCCACGTGATCTCCTGGATGCTCGCGCCGAGCTCGCCGCGGATGTTCGGCAGCGCGACGTTGACGATCGACGAATCGATCGACGCCATCAGCGAGCCGAACGCGATCGAGACCGCGACCAACCATTTGTTGACGGGCGCACGACCCGCGGTTGCTGCCGTGATCACGCTCATCGCGGCATCCCGGTGAGGAAGGTGGAGATGATCGTATCGACCACCGTCTCGATCGGCAGATCCTTCTCGAGCTGGAGTTGCATCAGGGCCTTGAACGAACCGAACATCATCCGCGCGTACTCCTCGGACTTGGCGCCGTAGACCGGGCTGAGGATCGCGCAGATGCCATCGGTGACCGTCTGCAGGACGACCGACTTGCCACCGGGGCCGACGCGACCTTTGATCGGGGTGTTGGATTCGTCGGCCGACATGGCGACGCGACAGAACCGACGAAAGCCATCGAACGCACGCGCGATCTCGCGCAGGAACAAGTTCAGGCGTTGCTCGAACGGTTGTTCGTCGCTCGAGGCGATCGCCGCCGCCGCGATGATCCGCGGCACGAGCTCGTCGCGCCGCAGCTTGAACAGCGCGGAGAGCAACGCCTCGCGGTCCGGAAAGTAGTTGTAGAGCGTGCCGACGGCGACCTGTGCCCGCTCCGCGATCGCGGCGATCGAGGTCTGATCGATGCCGCGCTCGGAGGCGACGTGCTCCGCTGCTTCGAGCAGCGCGGTCGCCGCAGCCTCGCGCGCGCGCTGCTTCATCGTGGGGACATCCCCGGTCGTTGCGCGGCTACCTGAACGAGCACTCACGGCGATGAATCTACGCTCAGTATTTTAGATCGCAAGACTGCTCAAGAAATTCTCGAGGTAGGAAAAGCTCATCCAACGCGCATGATGTAACCGCCCGAATGGTCGGCCCTGCGGGTCGGTTCGGGATCTGGATTGCCTGCCAGACGAGACCATGTTGACCATAGGTTACGGGCACGTGGAGAGATATCCTGGGCGGTGGGCCGGCGCCGTTCGATCGCCGCGCAGGCATGAGCCCAACCCGTGCGGATCTCGATCTCGAGGCGATCCGTGAACACAGAATCTCGGTTCAGCTCGCTGAACATAGCATCAGACATGCGTACGTTATCGGTGGGTAACATCGCCACGGTGGCTGCCTGCAGCGCTGCGAGGTCACGGCCGGCCACGTTCAGGCGGGCGCGCAGGAGGCCGATCATTTCCACCGAAACCGGCGGCGGTGTGACCTGGAAGTCGAGCTCGGCGCCAGCCTCGAACCTGCGCGTCGCCGGCAGCGCGGCGCGAACCAAGCCGGCTCTCTCGGCCCCGAACCAGGTCGAGACCGCACGTACGAGCTCGCCGGCTGCCGTGCCGTACGCGAACCCGCCGAGCGTCTCGACGAGGAGCGCGACGGTCCGGCGGGCGCGGGCGGGCTCGGTCGTCCGGGGCTCCTCGAGGGCCGTGGCTGCGGCAGCGTCGACATTGCGGTGGAACATCCGGAGTTGCGCATCGGCATAGGCGGTCATGCAACGCCGTATCGGTCACGGCGCGCCGCGGTTGCGTACGTTCTGCTAGGGTCCGCGCCATGAAGCGCATCGCGTTCGTGCTCTTCGCCGTAGCCTGCTCTGGCAAAGCGAAGCCACCCGAGACCACGCCGCCGCCGGCCGGTTCCGATTCCATGGCCGGTTCGGCCGTTGCACTGCCACCGCCCACGCTGCCCGGCCTGCCGATCCAGAAGGTCTCGCTCGCCGACGTCGGCCTCGAGGTCGCCTCGCTCGATAAGTCGGTCGACCCGTGCGTCGACTTCTTCCAGTACGCGTGTGGTGGCTGGTTGAAGACCACCGAGATTCCGGCCGACCGTGCGCGCTGGGGCCGGTTCTCCGAGATCGACGAGCGCAACAAGGTCGCGATCAAGCAACTGCTCGATGACGATCTCAAATCGACCGACGCCGCCGGGAAGAAGCTCGGCGATTTCTACGGCTCGTGCATGGACGAAGCCGCGATCGAGAAGGCCGGCACCAAGGGCATCAAGCCGCTGCTCGATCGGGCGACCGGCGTCAAGGACGCCGCCTCGTGGGCCACCGCGGTGTCCGAGCTCCAGAAGGCTGGCATCGACGTGATGTGGCAGCAGAGCACCGGCGCGGATCTCAAGGATTCGCTAAACGGTGTCACCTATCTCGATAGCTCCGGCCTCGGGCTGCCGGATCGCGACTACTACACCGAGGACAAGTTCAAGGCGAAGCTCGACGCGTACGCCGCGCATGTCGGCCGCACGCTCGCTCTCGTCAAGCAGCCGGCCGAGGGTGCGGCCGATGTCGTCGCGATCGAGACCGAGCTCGCGAAGGTCACCAAGACGCGCACCGAGGCGCGCGACATTCCGGCGAGCTACAACCCGACCGATCTCGCGACCCTCCGCAAGCAGGTCATGTCGTTCGATTGGCCGACCTACTTCAAGAAGCTCGACACCAAGCCGAGCGCGAAGATCATCGTCGGGACACCGAAGTTCTTTGCCGCGATCGACGGGCTCCGCACGAAGTTCAAGCCCGTGCAGTGGGCGCACTACTTCACGTATCACGTGGTCTCGGAGACCTCCGCGACGCTGCCGAAGGCGTTCGACGACGAAGCGTTCGAGCTGACGAAGCTGCTCTCGGGCGTCGAGAAGCAGCCCGATCGGTACAAGCGCTGCATCGATGCGACGACGATGGCGCTCGGCGAGGTGCTCGGCAAGCAGTACGCGGACAAGTACTTCCCGGCGGATGCGAAGGCGACCGCGATCGCGAACTTCGACGCGATCATCGCGTCGCTCCACGACGACATCGGCACGCTCGATTGGATGTCGGAGGCCACGCGCCAGCTCGGCGTCGGCAAGCTCGCCAAGATCGTCAAGATGATCGGCTATCCCGACAAATGGCGGGCGTACGACTTTTCGGTCAAGCGCGACGACTTCGCGGGCAATGCCCTGCGCGCCCGCGCGTTCGAAGTGCATCGCCAGAACAACAAGGCGGGCAAGCCGTGGGACCGCACCGAGTGGGGCATGAACTCGTTCACCGTGAACGCGTACTACGAGCCCACCGGTAACCTCACCGCGATGCCGGCCGGTATCCTCCAGCCGCCATTCTTCGGCAAAGATCGCGGCGTCGCCGTGAACATGGGTGGCATCGGCATGGTGATGGGACACGAGCTCACGCACGGCTTCGACGATCAAGGCGCGCAGTTCGATCTCGATGGCAACCTCAAGAACTGGTGGTCGGACGCCGACAAGAAGCAGTTCGATGCGAAGGGCACGTGCGTCGCCGATCAGTACTCGACGTTCGAGGTGATGCCGAAGAGCTTCGTCAATGGTCGCCTCACGCTCGGCGAGAACATCGCGGACCTCGGCGGAGTGAAGATGGCGTTCCACGGCTATCGCAACCTGCGCAAGAGCGCCGACAAGCAGCTCGTCGCGGATGGCTTCTCCGAGGATCAGCAGTTCTTCCTCGGCGTCGGTCAGGCGTGGTGCGGCAAGGATCGGCCGGCCGAAGCGCAGAAGCGGCTGACCACCGATCCGCACTCGCCGCCGAAGTTCCGTGTCTACGGCGCGCTTCGCAACCTGCCCGAATTCGCGAAGGCGTTCTCGTGTCCCGCCGGGACGCCGATGAACCCCGCGAAGTCCTGCCAGGTCTGGTAGCGCTACTTCGAGACGCCGAGCACGAAGCTCAGCATCTCGACGAGGTCGGTCGCACCGTCCGCGGTCCCGAGCGTCGGATCGGTGCCGGCGTTCGTGAACGTCCAGCTGTAGTACGTGATCGCGGCCTGCGCGCGCAGAAAGATCGGGCCCTTCACGAGCTGGGCTCCGACCGCGGCGTGGTAGCCGGAGGTGTCGTGGGTCGCGAACCGCTGGCCGAGCTCGCCCCCGGAGAACACGATCCGGCCCTCGAGCTCGACGAAGGGTTCGAGCGGGCCGACCATCGTCGCGGCGCGCACGCCGATCCGGACCGAGCGGTAGTCGACGACTGGCAGCCGCGCGAGCTGCATCTTGCTGCCGACGTTGTAGGTCATCTGATCGCGGACGAAGCCGCCCGAGAGCGTGATGCCGCTGTCGTCACCGACGTGCCAGCGATGGCGCACGTCGATCTCGAGGTTGCCCCAGAACGTGCTCGCACCGACCGATTGCTTGGAGCTATCGAGCACCGGGATGCTGTTGAGCGCGAACTCGATCTTGCCGTAGAGCGAGAGCCCACGCAGCCTGCCGCGCGGCGACGGCCAGAGCTCGATCGTGGGACCGATCAGTGACTGACCGCTCTCTCTCTCGTCGCGCGGGAGGCCATTCGCGGGGTTGTCGTATTTGAACTGGCGAAACCCGATCTCGAGATCGCCGCCGACCGCGATGTACGGGCCGCGATCGCTCGGCGGCGGGTCATCGGGATGCTTGACGATCTCGTTCGGCTTCGCATCGTCTGGTTCGGTGTCACCGCCGAGGTCCGGTGCGGTCGCGACGGTCGTGGGCGCATCGGCCTTGACCTCTTTTTCGTCGCCCGCTTCGAGCTCGAGCAGGGCTTGGGCGATCGTTTTGCCCTTGAGGATCACCTGCACGGTGTGCGAGCTCGCATCGACCGTGAGGGTCTGCGGCGCGACGCCCTTGTCGGCGCCATCGAGCATGATCTTGCCGCCCGCGAGCGCCTTGTCGGTGATGACGATCTTCGCGTTCGCGACGAGGAGCGTGAACTTCTGCGGCCGGAGCTTGCCCTTCTTGGGCACCGAGAGCTCGGTGACGGTCGGCAGGAAGCCTTCCTTGCGCAGGATCAAGCTCGGCGAGCCGATCGGTGCTTCGATGGTACACGGCGTCGCGTCGCACGCGGCCCCGGCATCGACATCCTCGATGTAGACCGTCGCACCTGGCGGATCGCTCTCGATCTCGACCTTGCGCGTAGGACCCGCCGCGCTCGTGCCGGCGAGCGGGCCGATCAAAGCGCACAGCGCGATGCCGGCGAAGGGGCCCCGGGTCATGTAAATAATGATAACGCGTCCATGCCGGATACACGAACCCGCGCTTCCGGCATGAGGGAGGGCATCCGACTCACGGCGTTCTTGCTCGCGATCGCCCTCGCGACGAGCCGTTTGGGCCTCCTGGCCCACGA
>JANXOP010000159.1 GCA_025357755.1 Kofleriaceae bacterium
GTGCGCGGTGACCGCGGTCGCGGATGATCCGGTGCTCGGCCGGTTCGAGATCCTCCACCTTCGCGATCTCCGGGAGGAAGCCGCCGATCGAGAGGTGGCGATCGCGACCTCGGCCGAGCACGCACGCGCCGCGATGAACGCACAGCTCGTCGCGTTCGGTGCCGACGTGAACGCTCGCGCGAAGCAACAGGCCGCCGCCGCCGCGCTGCACGCGGCGCGCGATGCGAAGATCGATGTAGCCGCCGAGCGCGAAGCCGCGAAGGTGAGCATCCAGGTCGGGGCCGAAGCGGACGCCGAGCTCGCGCTCCACGCGCGTGCCGAGGCCGAGACTCGCACGCGTCTCGCACATCGTCTGGAGATCGTGATGGAGGCGCGCGCGCGCTGGCGCTTGCTGCTGATCTCGTGGGGCGCCGATGCCGAGTATCGCGTGCGCCTGCGCACACAAGCGGCCGAGCTCGAGGCACGGCGTTATCGGATCGCGATGGCGGCGCGCGTGCGCTGGCGCTTGCTGTTGATCTCGTGGGGCGCCGATGTCGAGTGGCGGATGCACCAGCAGCTGGCGCACGAGCGCGAGCAGCTCGCGGACCGCGCGCGGCTCGACGGCGAGCTCGAGGCGCGCGATCGAGCCGCGGCACTCGCGCTCGAGGCCTCGATCCGCGCACGCACGAGCGTGCGCTCGTATCTCGTGATGCTCGGTGCGCGAGCGCGGCCGCCGATGCCGGCGATGCGAATCGAAGAGCGCGGCCCGGTGCCGTTCGATGGCGCGAGCTGGATCGCGGGCCACTGGACCTGGTCCGGGGAGGTGTGGGCCTGGACCGCGGGCGGCTGGACCGATCAGAGCGTCGCGTTCGGCGCGGCGGGTGGTGAAGCGGCGGTCGAGCAGGCGCCCGTCTACGTCGCGCCGATCGTCGAGACCTCGGCGACGATCATCACCGAACCAGTGCGCGTGCCCGGCACGATCACGATCACGAACGTCGTCGAACCGGTCCGCGACCGCACGACGACGGTCCACGTCCCGGCTCGCAGCGAGCCAGTCCGCGATCACCGGCCGGCGAAGCCCGCACCCGCACCCGCACCTTTAGACCCGAAGAGCCCGAAGGTCCGCGACCACCGCCACTAGTGCTCCTCTACAGATAAGATGAACAGTTCGATCGATTCCACTGTGGGGAAGTACTAGTTGGTCTCGGCGCGCGGCGCGCACTTCTCTGCCTGCTCCGCCGTCTTCGCCGAGATCATGCAGTTGATCGTGTCGGTGTCGTTGGCCGAGACGCACTGGGTGACGAGGGTCTGAACGCCCTTGTCCATGTGCGCCGAGAAATCGGCGAGATGATCCTTGCGAAGCTTCTCGCGCTGCGCGGCCGGCGCTTTCTCGATGTCCTTGTCGGCGTTGCGCCAGTAGATCAGCGTGGCGTAGTTGCGCACGGCTTGTTCGCACTTCTCGGGATCCCCCTGACGACCACAAGCGACGAGGCAGACGAGCAAGAGCGTGACGGCGCGCATCCCCTGCCCTACCACGATCGCGCTCGGGATACGATGCGGCCGTGCGTCGCGCCGTGGTGCTGTTCGGGCTGGCCGTGGCCACCCGCGCCCACGCCACCCCTTGGGGCGTGACCGCCGAGGTCGGGGTCGAGGAGGATTCGAACGTCCAGCGCGCCGAGACCGGCCCCGGCCTCACGAACGCACCGGTCGCGACCCCGGTCATGCGGTTCGGCGTTCGCGCCGACAAGAAGGGCGAGCTCGCCGATGGCGCCTATTCGCTGCACCTCGGCGATCTGACCCGGATCGTCGGTGACCGCGAGGTCTCGGTCGAGGACGTGACGTTGCTCGCCGCCGATCTGCGCTGGGTCCATCCGATCGGCGAACGCCCCGTCGCAGCGGGCTTCGCGATCTCCGCGATCGATGCGTTTCCGCTCGATGATGACTACGGCGCGCGGACCTTCCGGAACCTCGCCGCCGACTTCGTGATCAACGCGCACTCCGGCGATGACTACCGCTTCAACCTCGGGTTCGGCGCTCGCCAGTTCCGCTACAAGCCGCTCACCGATCCGGTACATCTCTACGACTGGTCGGGCCCCGCGGTCGATGCGCGACTCGATCTGGCGCTGTGGCAACCCTCCGGGCACACGCGCAGCCTCGAGCTCGCGACCACGCTCGGGTTCGAGGCGCGCACGTACGAATCGCACGCGGTCGCGAACGCGTGCGCCCCGAGTGCGCCGCCCGATCCGAACTGCACCGCACCGACCAGCTTCGCGCGTCGCGATCGGGCGGCGCACGTGGGGCTCGAATTCACCTACGTCGGCGGCATCGTCGCGACCCTCGGCTACCAGCTCACGGTGATCGATTCGAACAGCTTCGGGCAATCGTTCGCACGCCACCGCGTGCTCGCCTCGGGCACGATGTCGATCGGCAAGAACTATCTGTCGCTGCTCGCGATCCTCCAGATCGATCAGTACCTCGATGGCCTCCTCGTCGAGGCCGACCTCCAGCACCAGGAGTTCACGAACATCGAGGACGAGAACCGGAGCTCGGCGCAGTTTCACATCTCGCGCAAGCTCACCGAGGAGTGGTCGGTCGAGGGTCGCGTCGCGTACTGGCGCAACATCCTCGGCAACACGATGGACCTGTCGTTCTCGCGCGCCGTGGTCTACGCCGGCTTCATCTACTCGAAGTAGTGCGCATCGAGCACTACCTCGCGGCATCGCCGCAACGCGCGCGAGGTCAGTGTAGCTAGAACAAGCCTGCGGGCACGGTCCAGTACGGGCTGATGTTGTCAGCCTGCGTGTCCTGGCCTGGCACCCACACGGGTGGCGAGCTCGGATCGAGGTTGCCGGCCATCAAGGCCGCCTTGCTGATCGCACCGATCCAGATCTGCTTGCACTGCTTCACACCGTTCGCGACGCACTTGACCGCGGTGTTGGCAGTGGTGACCTCGTGGCCGTAGTTCTGCTCGCTCGAGTACACGATCCAGTAGTAGTCGGTCGTCGAGCCCGGGGCCCAGTGAGGCCAGGTGATGTCGTGGTCGCCCGTACCCCCATTGATATTCGTGAGGTCCATCGGGACACCGCCGCCCACGGGGATCAACATCAAGCGCTGACCGGCGGTCTTGGCGTCCGCGAAGTTGCGCCACTGCGCGCGCGCCGCGTTGAACACGACGTAGGCGTTGTCCGGCGAGAAGCTCGGGAAGAACAGGTTCGTGTACGCCTGGTTGTTGAACGTGATCGGGGCGGTCACGAGATTCGGCTGCGCGGTGAACGTGTGCGTCGTGCCATTGACGTACTCGTACGACATCATGCCGATCGAGCTCGTCGTGAGGTCGACGTTGTTGCCAGCGTTGTTGGTATTCGCGAACGCGATCTTCTTGCCATCGGGCGACCAGTCCGGCATCAGCGCCGAGTGGTTCGCGGCCGGCGCCGTGGTGCTGACGTTCGACGGCACGACGAGTCCGGTGTCCGGATCGTAGAGGTTCAGCGTGCCGGTGATCGAGGTGACGAGCGCGACCGACTGGGTATCGTCCACGAACGGATAGCCGGTCGGCGCGAACGTGGTGTACGTGCCGTGGATCGCCTTGTTGTTCGCGTTGACCTGCTCGTTCCAGGTCTTGGCGACGTCGTCGTACTTCAAGAAGCCGACGTACTCCTGACCGCAATCGTTGCCGACACAGCGGCAGTAGCCGATGCGCGAGCCCGCGCGCGAGAGCGAGTGACAGGCGGTGCAATCGCCCTTCACTACGGTCGGTGCACCGGTCTTGCCGAAATCCTGCGTGATCAGGTTGCCCTGCGAGGAGGCCCACCAGTAGATCGCCGAGGTATCGATCGTGTCGTGCGACAAGTTGAAGGTCGCGGGCACGCTCGTGTACTTCATCGTCGGTGCCGCCTGGAGCATGCCTTCGACCGTGATCTTCAGGTGATCACCGACCGCGGTGTTCGCGAGCGCGGTCCAGTCCGAGGGGCTAAACGTCTGCTGCGGGTCCGTCGTGTACACGTCGATCGCGGCGTGCGTCGACGCGAGGTTGATGTGGAACAGGTCGTTGTTCGCCTTGGTGTACTGGACCTCGATCGGCGGAATGTTCAGCGGCGCGACGGCCTGATCGATCGGATATTCGATCGTCGGCTGATGCGTCATGTCCATCGTGACGGTCGCGCCACCGAAGAGCTGGTCCGAGTTCGCCGGCGCGTTGCCGAGGATCGCAGTGCCCGTGAGATTGATCGTCAGGCTGCCAGAACCGGTCGTGCCGTTGCACGTCGCGTTGACATTCGTGACGCCACCGTGCGGCACCGCGTTGAACGTGAAGTTGGTGAACGATCCAAAATCGCCATCGACATCGAGTGCGCACTTGCTCGTGATCACGTGCTCGCCGGTATCGTCCGTACCGAGGACGACGTAGTCCTGCGCCGCGGTGCCGCCGAGGGCAACCGTCAGCGTGACGGGATCCGGCGAGACGCGAACCGACGTGTACATACCGTTGCCACCGTCATCATCACCGCCACCGCCGTGATGTGCACATGCGCCAACAAACGTCAGCGTTGCGGCAGCTGCCGCGACGAACAGTTTCCCCATGTTTAAATTTTAGGGTGCAATCCGCGATCGCGAAAGGGGACAGCTGTCCCCAGGCCATTCTCGGATCGCCGCGCTGTAGGTCTCGCGAACACAATCGCGCCCGCTCAGAATAGACCGGCGGGAACCGTCCAGAACGGGGAGATGTTGTCCGCGCCCTTGTCCTGACCCGGCAGCCACACCGGCGAGAAACTCGGATCGACCGTGCCGGCCATCAGGGCGGCCTTGCTGATCGCGCCGATCCAGATCTGCTTGCAGGTCTTCACGCCGTTGAGGATGCAGCCCGCGTTGTGGTTCGCCTGCGTGATCTCGTGACCGTAGTCGCGCTCGCTCGAGAACACGATCCAGTAGTAGTCGGTCGTCGCGCCCGGCGCCCAGTGCGGCCACGTCACGTTGTGATCGCCCAAGCCGTTCATCGCCGCGAGCTCGACGGGTGCGCCCCCGTTCGCGTTGACGAGCAGCAGGCGCTGGCCCGGCGCCGCCGCCTGGCCTGCATTGCTGTTGCGCCACGCGGTGCGGCTCGCGTTGAACACGAGCTGTTGTCCATCCGGGGAAAAGCTCGGGAAGAACAGGTTCGTGTAGGTGACGTTGTTCACGACGATCGGCTGCTGCACGAGCGCCTGCGCCGTCCCGAACGTGTGGATGCCGTTCGCGTAGGCGTAGGACATCGTCGAGATCGAACCGCCCGAGACATCGACCGATTCGCCGTTCATATTGCCCGACACGAACGCGACCTTGGTGCCATCTGGCGACCAGTCCGGCATCGTCACGTGACCCGTGGTCGGCGCGACCGCCGCCAGGTTCGAGGGAACGGCGGTGCCGGTATCCGGATCGTACAAACCGAACGTACCGCCCATCGACGTGACCATCGAGATCGCCTGGCTGTCGTCTGGGAACGGGTTGCCGAGCGGAGCGAACGTCGAGTACGTGCCGCTGATCGCACGAGCATCGGCGTTGACGACCTCGTCCCAGACCTGAGTCGTGGCGTTGTACTTGAGGAAGCCCTGGTTCGAGTTGCAGTCGCCGTTGACGCAGCGGCTGTAGCCGATGCGCGAGCCCGACCGCGACAGCGAGTGGCAACCACTGCAGTTCGCCTTCACCGCGGTCGGTGCCGTGGTCTGGCCAAAGACCTGGCTCATGATCGAGCCCTGCGACGAAGCCCACCAGTAGATCGCCGAGGTGTCGATGGTGTCGTGCGAGAGGTTGAACACCACCGGCGTCGACGCGTACTTCATCAGCGGCGACGCCTGCACGAGACCTTCGACCGTGATCACGAGGTGATCCCCGACCGCGGTGTTCGCGATCGTGATCCAGTCCGCTTCGCTGAACGTGTTCTGCGGATCGGTGGTGTAGACATCGAGGTTCGCGTGCGCCGCGCCGAGGTGGATGTGGAACAGGTCGTTGTTCGCCTTGGTGTACTGGATCTCGATCGCCGGAATGTTGAGCGGCGCGACCGCCTGATCGATCGGATACTCGATCGTCGGCTGGTGGCTCATGTCGGTCGTTAGCGTCGCGGTGCCGAACAGCTGATCCGAGCTCGCGGGCGCGTTGCCGACGATCGCCGTGCCCGTGAGGTTGATCGTCAGCGCCCCGGAGCCCGTCGTGCCGTTGCACGTCGCGTTGACCGTGGTGGTGCCACCGTGGGGCGTCGCGTTCAACGTCGCGTTCGTGAACGCTCCGAAGTTGTTGTCGACATCGAGTGCGCACTTGCTCGTGATGTCGTGCTCGCCGCTGCCGTCCGTACCGAGGACGATGTAGTCCTGCGTCGCCGTCCCACCGAGCGGAATTGCCAGCGTGACCGGATCGGGAGAGATCCGGACGGACGAGTACGTCCCGCCGCCGTCGTCATCCCCGCCACCGTGATGTGCGCATGCGCAGAGCGAGAGCACTGCGACAGCTGCCGCGATCCGTTTCCCCATCGTTTAATTTTAGGAGCCAACGCGCACTTGTGAAAGGGGACAGCTGTCCCCAGCAAGGCATGATCACCGACGCACATGTAGGCTTACTTCGAACGGAGCTGCTTCGAGCGCGCTTCGATCTGTGCGCGTTTCTTCTTCAACTGCTCGAGGCGTTGCGCGACGGCATCGCGCGCGAGGCGTGCAGCCTCGGCGCGCTTGGCCGGATCACCGGAGCGCTGTGCGCGGGTGAGGCCGTCGATCGTGTTGCGATCGATCACCTCGCCGAGGACGAAGGTCGCTTCGGTCTCGAATGCGGACGACGAGCCCGAGCTGAAGCTGCCTCCGCTGGTCGAGCCGCCCGCGCCTCCGTTGTCGGTGGAGGTAGGTACCGATTCGCCGAGCGCATTCGACCTGCCACCCGAAGACGACTGCACGTTGCGGTGGGGCTGATCATCTTCCGAGAGCATCAGGTCCTTTGCGCGGTCGTTGTGCTTGCGCAGGTCGGCGACATGCGCGAGCTCGGCGGCCTGCGCATCGAGCCCGGCGACTTCGTTCGCGAGCTGCTTCTCGGTCTCGGCGATGACCTGTGCTTGCTGATCGAGCTCTTCCGGATCGGCGAGCGGATCGACCTCGGCATCGGGGAGCACGATCTTTCTCGGCGCCGGGCCGAACGTGGCGGTGACCTTCGCGCGCAGCTGATCGAGCTGGCCCACCCGGGCACCCGTCGCGGCCGGCTTCTCGCGATCGATCGCGGCCACGAGCTCCTTGCGCGCCGCGATCAACGCGCGTGTTGCAGTCGCGAGTTGCTGGTTGAGCGTCGCGAGCTGGTTCGCGGTATCAGCCGAATCCGCGAGGTCGGTGCGGAGCTCGCGGTCGCGGCGCCACGAGGCCTTTTGCTTCTTGAGCCGGTCGATCGCGGCGAGCTGATCCTGGTAGCGTTGCGCGGTCTGCGCGCGCCGGGTGGCGGCCTGGCCGACCGCCGCTTCATCGGCGGCGACGGCGGCTTGCACGGCGGCCGTCTGCTGGACGGACTGCGCCCAGGCGATGGCCGGAGCCATCACGAGTACGCACGCCAGGTACAGAGTCCGCAGCACGGGTACGGGTAATAGCAGCCCACGTGCCACCTCCAAGTGCTCGGGAGGAGCCATTTTGGATTCCCGCCCACACGTGGATCGTGGGGAGAACGCCACGTCGACCCTCAGATTTCTGAGGACACCGGACGAGCGAGATAGCGCAGGGCCGCGGTAGCGTGGGTCGCGATCACGGCTTTTGGAGGCTCGTTCGGAACCTCCCAAACCAGGTAATCGCGGCCTTCCGTATCGACGATCGCGTGATACCGGAACCGGCGGAGCCAACGACCCTCGCCGAGATCCAGCGCCTCGCCGCCCGCACGCGCGCGATCGATCTCTTCGTCCAGCGGCAACCCGTACTTCTGCATGACGCGTTCGAGCGCCACGAGCGACAGCATCCCCGCCGGACGATCGTCATCGTGCACGAGGAACCGACCCTCTTCGAACGTCGCGTAGGTCTTCGCGTGGCGGCCATCCGCGGTAATCCGCTCGTCGAGGAGGAGGCGGGTTGCCATCGCGAGCATCCTACAGGAAAGTCTCTGCATGTCTCGGTTGCTCGTTCTCCTGTACGCCGTGTCGGTGATCGCGTCCGTTGGCTGTGGCGGCTCGCAGGTCGTGAACGAAAAGCCCAAGGCCGATGTCACGAAGAGCTTGCCCGCCACGCTCGAAGCGACGCATCCGAAGACCGGTGATCCGCGACCGCTGCACGTCCACGTCTATGCCGATACCGCGACGCGCGAGCTGCCGAGGTGGCGAGAAGAAATCACCGATCAGCTCGACTACGCGGGGCAGCTGCTGTCACCGATGCTCGGCGTGCGGCTCACGGTCGATGCGATTCGGGACTGGGATCACAATGGTAGTGATCCGCGAGAGGGACAGAAGGCGCTCGCCGCGCTCGAGCCGACACCCGACGACGAGACGGTCTGGGTGATCGGGTACATCAAGCCCGCCGATACCGCCCAGAAGGCGCTCGACGAGCTCGGCAGCGCGGAGCTGCTCGGGCGCTACGTGATCGTGCGCAGCTGGGCCGAGAAGCCGGAGATCGCGGCGCTCGCCATGATGCTCCCCGAGGTAAACGATGTGCAGCGCACCGAAGTCATCACCGCCCACAAGCGGCACAAGCAGACCGTGATCCTGCTCCATCAACTCGCGAAGTCGCTCGGCGCGATCGACGAAGCCGATCCATCGTGGCTCGGTCACCCGCTGTACTCGTCCAAGCAACATACGTTCAGCGAGCGCGGTCGCGACCTGATGCAGCTCGCGATCGATGCGCGCCTCGGTGGTGGCACCAATCCCGCGATCGCCCACGATCTGCTCGAGGCGATCTCGAAGAGCGAGTGGGGCGGCTGGATCCCGAACGACAAGGAGACCGTCACCCAGACGCTGCGCAACATCATCGACGCGACGCGGGCCGGCAAGACCGTCGCCGACGTGCCACCCGCGGCGTACGAACAATTCGATCGCGCGCGCGAGCTCGCGAAGCGCGGTGACTTCAGCCAGGCACTCCGCGAGCTCGACAACGTGATGAGCGCGTATCCGGGCAACTCGACGATGCAGGAGGCCAAGTGCGAGATCCTGATCGCGAAGCCGCTGCACGCCGCACCTCCTGCCAGGCTGCCACCTCCGACGGCGACGCCACCCAAGGGTCAGCTGCGTCCTGCCGCGCCGCCCCCCGTCGCGCCTCCCGATCATCTCGGCGTCACCGACAAGGCCGCGCGGCAGGCGTGTACGCGCGTCACCGAGCTCGCGCCCGGCGATCCGAGTCCGCACCTCGCGGTCGGTGAAGCGCTCGCGCAGCTGCCGAAACCGGATCTCGCCGGGGCACGCGCCGAGCTCGTCCTGGCCGCGGCGAAGATCACGAACCTCAAGGCCGGCCAGCCGGAGGCGTGGCAGAAGCTCGTCGCGATCTACGCGGCGATGGGCGCGTTGACCTGGACCGAAGAGGCGCTCGCCGCGAGCAAGCTCGAGAGTCCCGTCGCGAAAGAAACCACGCAGCTGCGGGTCCGCTACGGGATCGCGAAGAACACCAAGATCGTGAAGCCCGAAGCGGAAGGTGCGCTGCTCGCCGCGACCCGGGAGGCGAGCGCGATGATCGGCACCGGCAAGATGGCCGAGAGCGAACGCACGCTCGCGGCCGCCGAGCGCAAGTGGCCGAACGCGCCAGGGCTCGCAGCGATGCGCTGCGACCTCCACTTCCGCCAGAGCCAGATCGAGGCCGCCCGCGCCGCCTGCAACCGCGCGCTCACGGTCGATCCAGACGAGTCCTGGGCGCTCTACCTCGGTGGTGTGCTCGCGCTCAAAGATACGAGCGCGTCCGGGACCAAGGCCGGCGTCGAGAAGCTCAAGCACGCGATCACCGTCGATCCCGAGCTCGGCCAGGCCTGGCGAGCGCTGGCGAAGGCGTATGACCGGGCCAAGGATCAGCAGGCGCACGACGCCCTCGCGACGCAGTACCTCGCGAAGTTCGGTCAGGCGCTGCCCTGATCGCGCGCGAGTTCGTATAATCGCGGCGTGAGCTTCTTTCGCCGCGTGTTCTCTGCCGACTATCGCGCCGCTGTGGCGGCCGAAGCGGCGGGGAATGTCGACCTCGCAGCGGAGCGTTACGCGCTCGCGGGCGAAGCCGATGGCGCGGTGCGCATGCACATCGCGCGTGCGGCGCGTGCCGGGACCCGGCAGGCAGAGATCGGGGCCTTGCGCGATGCGATGCGCTGGGCCGGGAACGAACCTGAGCTCCTGCGCCGCGCCTCGAAGGCCCTCGGTCGCGCGATCTGGGAGAACCTCAAGGTCGAGGGGGTCGCGACCGAGCGCGATCGCGCGAAGGTGCGCGAAGCGGCCGAGCTGCTCGTGATCGGCGACGACCAGCAGACCGCGGGTGAAGCGCTCGAGTTGATCGGCGATCTGCAAGGCGCCGCCTCGGCGTACTCGGCCGGCGGCTACGTCGAGAAGATGGAAGCGGTGCTCGCGAAAGACGACACCGCGCTCGAGAGGGCGCGCGACGAGGCGGATGCGTTCGCGAACTACGAAGTCCACATGCAGGTCGGTCGCCGTGACGAAGCGCGCTCCGAGCTCGCACGCGCGCTCGCGAGTGCAGCCGCCGCGGGCGAGTACCGCCGCCTGCTCGATCAGCTCGATACCGCGCTCTTGACCGGTGCGCGCGTCGAGCTCAAGCGCCGTGGCAAGCCGGCGATCGTCGCGTGCGCGGCGCCGAAGATCGTGCTCGGTCGCGATGCCCTGTGTGACCTGCCGCTGCGCGCGGGTGGCGTCTCGCGACAGCACGCGGAGATCGATCGTGTACCGGGGGGCGATCACGTCGCGTTCCAGCTCCGCGATCTCGATTCTCGCAATGGCACCTCGTTCGCGGGCCTGCCGCTCGTCGGCAAGGTCCCACTCGTCGCGACCGGCCGGTTCGGACTCGGTGAAGAGTGCGTGATCGAGTTCGAGGTCACCGCGGGGATCCTGATCCTGCGGATCGGCAACGGCCTCGATCGCGGCGTCGCGTTGATCGCGGGTGACGAAGGCACCAAGCTCGAGCTCGGACCTCTCGGCAGTGGCCTCGATCTGATCTTCGTGCGCGGCCGGCCGATGCTCGGGCGCGGCACTTCGCGCGAGGTCACGTTCAATGGCGAGCCGCTCGGCGAGCTTCGGGTACAGCTGATCCGCGGCGATCGGATCGTCGCCGATGGCGACGAGCTCGATATCGGGTGAGCGTCGCTACAGCGCGAGCTCGAGCACGTTGCCGCGATCGGCGGTGTTCGTACCCGCGAGCAGCTTCCGGATCGCGACGTTGTCGGGCAGCACGTACGCGAACAGCGTGCGGTACGCGCGTGACTTCGCGAGCACGAACAGGACATCGCGCAGCAGCGAGCCGACGCGCTTGCGCTGCAGCTCGTCGTCGATCAGGAAGGCGATCTCCGCCGAGCGATGTTGTTCGAGGCGGATCATCCGCGCGATGCCTGCGACCGCGCCTTCGCAAAAGGCGATCACCGCGACGTGATGGATGCCGTCGATCCGCGTGAGGTAGCGCCAGTGCGCGGGCGAGAGCTCCGCGACGTGGCCGTGGAAGCGCTGGTAGCGCGATCGGTTCGACAGCGTCGCGAACCAGGCGCGCAGCGCTGGCTCGTCGCTCGGGTGAAGCTCGCGAACGGTGAGCACGATCCCATCGGGGAGCTCCACGCTCGCCGGCAGTTGGCCATCCCAGTCCGCGAGGTACGACATCGCGCCCATCATCGCCACCTCGCGTTTCGATCGCGTTTCGTGAATGAAGAATACCGGAGCATGAAGAGGACGAAGCGGCCTCGTTCCACGAGCGCAGCTCACGGCGTGAGCTAAGCTCGACGCGTGGCACAGCGTTCGTGGCTTCGACGACTTTTCGGCGGCGGCGCCGCCACCATCGCGTTGCCACCACCCACCCTCACGGCCACGAGCCAGCCTCAGACCCTCGCCAGCGAGGAGGAGGTCTTCCTCGCGCAGCTCGTTCAAGATCTCGGCGATGGCAAGCGCCGCGACCAGGCCGGCAGCCGCGACGTGCTCGCGAAGCTCGAAGGCCTGTGGAAGTCCGGGCACGAGCGGCTCGCGATCGAATGGGCCGAGAAGCTGCTCGGCGTTCCCGAAGTTCCCGACGGCCAGACCGCCGCGGTGCGCGCGATCCTCGTCGAGCGCTACGAACAACGCGGCGAGCTCGAGACCGCCCTCCCCCACCTCGAGCTCTTGATCGCGATCGACGAGCACGCGCTACGCGCGCACTACCTGCTCGCCGAGCACGCCCGCCGGCGCGAGGATCACGAGCGCGCGCTGCGGCACTACGAGGCGGTGCTCGGTCGTGACGTCGATTATCCCAACGTGCGCGTCCGCGTCGAGCGCCTGCGCCAGCTCACCGGCCGCGCCGCGCCGGTCGCAGGCGAGACCATCGCGGCCGGCGATGTCGTCGGCGTGCAAGCCGGCGCGCGCTATCGCCTGGTGCGCGAGCTCGGCCGCGGTGCGACCGGCGTAGTGTATCTCGCTCGCGATGCCGAGCTCGATCGCGATGTCGCGATCAAGCTCCTCCACCCGCACCTCGCGGGCACCGAACAACAAGGCGCGCTCGATCGGTTCTTCCACGAAGCGCGCGTGATGGCCTCGCTCCGCCATCCGAACGTGGTCGCGGTGCTCGATCTCGACGAGGCCTCGCGCCGGATCGTGATGGAGCTCGCCGCCGGCGGCACGCTGCGTGACCTGTTGCGCGAGCGCGGCCCGCGTACGCTGCGCCGCGCGATCGAACGTCACACGCAGGTGCTGAGCGCGCTGTCGGCGGCGCATCGTCGCGGCATCGTCCATTGCGACCTCAAGCCCGGCAACCTCATGTTCCGTCGTGACGCCGACAAGCCAGGTGTCGAAGTCATCCTCGGTGACTTCGGCGTCGCGCACCTCCCCGACGAGACCGGTGCCGTCGCGGCGGTCGCGCGCCGCCCCGAAGCGGTCGGTACGCTCGCGTACATGTCTCCCGAGCAGCGCCGAGGCGAGGTCTCCCCTGCCTCGGATCTCTACGCCAGTGGGGTCGTGCTCTACGAGATGTTCACGGGCCGCGTCCCGTGGTCGCGCGATGCCGTGATGGCGGGGACGCGCCGCGCGAGCGATTTCCAGCTGCCGCGATCGATCTTCGAGGATGCACCGACGCTCGGCGAGAGCGTGCAAGCGCACATGGATCACCTCGTCGATCCGGACGCCTCGAAGCGCCCGACCACGCTACAGGCGCTCGCCGAAGCGCAGCGCCTGAAAGAGCGGATCATCGCAGCCGGTGCGGCGTGACCGCGCACACCATGCCGCCGGTCGGCTATTCGTCTTTGACGGGCGTCGCTTTGAGCGCGGCCTTGCCGTCCTTGACGTAGACAGTGAAGCGCACTTCGCGGCAACCGGTCTTCACGATCAAGTCATCGCGGTTCTTGACGAGCTTCTCGGCGAACTTCGCGTAGGTCAGGCCCGCGGTGTTCTCGCCGCAGCTCTTCTTCACGGCGACGAACTGCTCGAACACCTGCTTGAAGTAGCCATCGCCATCGGCGGCCACCGCCGCAGGCGCAGGTGACGGAGCCGGGCCACCGAGGATATCGTCATCGAGGCTGAGCGGTTGCGTCGTGCCGTGCGCGGACGGCGGCCCCGGGATGCCACGCGGTGGCGTCGCGGAGGGGACAGGAGGCGCCTGGCGCGGCGGCGGCGCGGCGGGCCGGGCCTGGACCGGCGGAGGCGTAGGCGCGCGCGGAGGTGCGCTCGGCGATGCGAACGGGGCGGGCGTCGGGGCCGGGTCGTGGAACTTGAAGTCCGACGGTGGCGGCGCCGCGGCCGCGACCGCGCCACCGGGGCGTGCCGGCGGCAGCGCACCCGCGAGCAGATCGATCGTGCCGAGGCTGCCTTCCGGCGCTGGACCGAGCAGCTGGTCGAGGTTCGTGCGCGCGGCCTTGGCATCGCGGCCGACCTTGTCGATGTGGATGTTGACGGAGCGCGCGATCGAGCCGTACTTGCCGCCGTGGGCATCTTCGGCGAGCCGCTCGCTCTCGTTCTTCGCGAGCTTGACCGCATCGTTCGTCAGCCGGCGCAGCGGCCGATCCGATTCGATGAACATGAAACCGATACCGAGAGCGAGCACGACCAAGAACGCGATCGCGACGACGATCAGGATCTTGACCGACAGGTCGCTCTTGCGAACCGCATCGAGCGTGCCGCCGAAGCCGCGCGCCTGTACGGTCTTGGCGAACACCGCGTAGTAGGCGCTCTTGAGCCGCGCCTCGCCGGGGAGCCGGCCGATCATCGCGGTGTACCGGTCGGTACCCGCGAGCACCGGAATCTGATGGTTCGCTTCGCAGTCGCGGCTGACATCGGGGCCCGAGAGCTGGGCCAGCGTGTCGAGCATCGGCTTGTGATCGATCGCGAGTGGCCGCGAGGCCGCGACGTCGTCGTTGCCGAGATAGAACGCGACCTGGGTATCGATCGCGGAGAGCCGATGCGACAGATCGGCGGCGAACTCGTTGGTGACCTTCTGACCGAGCACGACCGCACCGACGTAGTCGATCGGTGAGTTCGTGCGGATCACCGGCGCGGCCGAGACGAAGTACATCGTGCCGTTCGCGGTCCACAGATCATCGCGGAGGTAGCCGGCGAGTGCATCGTCGACGAGCGGACGACCGGCGACGACATCACCAAACTCGTCTTGATCGATCTTGTAGCGCGCGACCACGCGGCCCTTATGGTCGATCAAGATCGCGAAGTCCGGCACGTACGCGCCGTTCGCCTTCTTGATCAGATCTTCGATCGCCTGGCGCACTTGCTTCATGCGATTCGCATCGAGGTCCTTCGCACCGGTCGCCGCATCGAGCGCGGTGATGACTTCGGGGGCACGGGCGAACGTCGCGCTGAACGCCACGCGATCGCGCGCGGCATCGGCGAGCAAGATGTCGATGACGCTACACGCGGTGGTCAGCCGCGCGGTCTCTTCGGTCTCGAGCTGCCGCTGCGCGGGGCGCGGCATCACGAGCGCGATGGTGAGAGCGATCGCGGCACCGAGCGCCACGAGGAAGAACCAGATCTTCGAGAGGAACACGGGTTCAGCTCACTTCTTGGGCGAAGCGAACGCGTCGCTCGCGATCTTGGGGTTGATGTCGGTCTTGCCCTTGGCTGTCACTTCGACCGTGTCGTCGGTGCGCTTGATCCAACCTTCGTCGTACCAGATCTTGAGCTTGTAGCTGCCGGCCGGAATGTTCTCGATCTCGAAGTGACCGGATTCATCCGGATACGCGATGTACTGCGTGTTCACGACGACGACCCGACCGATCAGGTGCGGCGCATCCTTGTCGGTGATCGTGTAGACCTTGCCGCTCTCGGTCGGACGAAACGTCTTGGGGCCCGTCGGGTTGATCGGGCCCGCCTCGATCAACTTCGGATCCTCTTTCGCGATCAGCGTGCGCGCGGTCTTCGAGTTGTTGACGATCGTGACCTCGGCGCCCGCGGGTGCCGCGATCACCGGGTGATTGAACGACTCGCCGACCAGGTTCCACTGCACGCGTGGTGGCGCGGCCGGCTTCTCGTCGCCTTCGACGACGACGACCATGCGTGCGAGCACCGCCATCGGCCGCACCGGCGTCACCGGATTCTCGAACCGCTCGACAAAGCCGGGCTCGACCGGTTTCGGCCGATTCGGCAGCGCCGAGGGCAGGTCGATCTTGCCGACCAACGTGCCCGCGAGTGCAGTTCCGGGGACCACTGCCAACACGGCGCCAGCAACGGCGCCCACCAGGCCACGAGCCATGCGCATGCGCCGCAAGCGTACGTGGAGCGGGAGCTAGGCTGCAACCTACCTAGCCGGAATCGTTAGCCGGTTTGGCCGGAAAGCAGCCCCGGCACGGTGTTGACAGGTTCGCACGAAACCCTGGCGTGGTCGGGTCGATACCACCTCCATGATCCTGCCTCGCCGCCCGCTGGCAGTCGCCATCGCGTTCACCGCGATGCTCGCGATCGTCCAGGCCACGCGCGGACCCAGCGATCCTCGGTCACCCACCGGCACCGTGGCCGATGATCGCGGCACCGAGCGCATCGTCGGCGTGATCGATGGCTTGCCGATCACGACGGCGCTCGGTTTCGGCGCCATGCTCCAGACCGAGACAGGCGACGACATCTGGCTGTGGAGCCCCGAGCGCCTCGAGCCGGGCGAGCGGCTCGCCGCGACGGGTCGGTTGCGCACCCCGCGTGGCTTCCTCGATCCTGGCTCGCCACCGCTCGCGAGCCGCGCGGCGTTCGAGATGTCCGCGCAGGCGATCGAACATCTCGGCGATGCGAGCACGTGGCGTACCCGCACCTTGCGCTGGGCGAGCGCGATGCAACACGCGTGGGTCACGACGATCGACGACGCGGCAGGTCCGAGCGACGGGGCCGCTGCGCTGCGCGGCATCATCACCGGCGACCGCGGTACGGTGCCGGCCGCGCTCGATGACCGCTGGCGCGCGTGCGGCATCTTTCACGCGCTGAGCGTGAGTGGGTTGCACCTCGCGGTGGTCGCCGGCCTCGCGTTCGCGCTGCTGCGTAGATTGATCGCGGGATCGCCCTGGGGCGGTCGCGTCAGGCCCGCGCGCTGGGCCGCGCCACCGGCGCTCGCGCTCGCGATCGCGTACACGCTCGTCACCGGCGCGCAGATCGCGACGCTGCGCTCGCTCGTCGTGATCGCGATCATGTTGATCGCGCAGTTCCTCGACCGGCCGATGCGGCTCGTCGATGCCCTCGGGCTCGCGATGCTGGGGTTGCTCGCGTGGCATCCGAGCGATCTGAGTGATCCCTCGTTTCAACTGAGCTTCGCGGCCGCCCTCGCGCTCGCGTTGCGCCCCCGCCGTCACGAAGGGCTCGTAGCGGGCGGGCCCGGCAAGCGCGTGCTGCGCTGGTTGCGCGAAGGCGTCGTGACCTCGGCGTGGGTCACGCTCGTCACGGCACCGATCACCGCGCTCCATTTTCACCAGATCCAGCCGGGCGGTGTGATCGGAAACCTGATCCTCACGCCGCTGCTCGAGCTCGTCGCACTGCCGCTCGGGCTCGCGGGCTTGTTGCTCGGCGCGGTGTGGCCCACCGCGGGCTCGCTCGCGATCCGGATCGCGGCAGCCACCGTCGGCTTCGTCGATCTGCTCGCGAGTTGGTTCGCGCGGATCGCGCCCATCGGGCAGATCGCGGTCGGCTCGATCCTGGTGATGATCGTCCTCGTCGGGCTCGCGCTGATCCTGCTCGCGCGGCCCACGCGCACGAAGCTCGACGCGCTCGCGTGGGCCGCGCTGTGCGCGACGTGGTTGTGCGCACGCGTGCCCCCCGCACCGGGCGCGCTGCGCGTGACCTTCCTCGATGTCGGCCAGGGCGACGGCGCGATCATCGAGCTGCCGAACGGTGTGGCCTGGATCGTCGATGCGGGCGGACTGGCGAGCCGCCACGATCTGGCCTCGGCCTCCTCGCCCGGCAAGGCGGTGTCGCGCACCCTCGAGGCGTACGGCCACGCCACGATCGAGCTCGCGATCATCTCGCACCCTCATCCCGATCACTATCTCGGTCTCGCCGCACTCACCGCGCCGATCGCGGAGATGTGGAGCCCTGCGGGCGAGCCCGCGCCGCGCGACCTCGTGGAACGACCGGCGAGCGCGAGGAACGCGGGAGCAACAGCGCTGCCGAGCTTCGCTGCGCTCGCGACCGCCCCCCTCCACCATCCACCGCTCGGACTCGTCCGCACCGAGGCCGGCGTCGAGGTCTGGGTCTGGGGGCCGCGGTTTCGCGAGAGCGACCAGGTCCCGGAGCGCGAACAGGTCGATCCGGTCCGCACGGTCAACGACAACTCGCTCGTGATCGAGCTCCGGTTCGCGGGGCGCTCGATCTTGTTCGCGGGCGATGCCGAGGCCGAAGGCGAAGCGGCGGTCGTCGCGGCCGGCTTGCGCCACGTCGATGTCGTCAAGGTCGGCCACCACGGCAGCCCGACCTCGTCGTCGGAGGTGTTCGTCCGAGCGACCCATCACGGGACCGCCGTGATCTCGTGTGGTGTCGCGAACACGTTCGGGTTTCCGTCGCCTGCGGTGATGGCCCGCTGGCGCGCGGTCGGCGCCGAGGTCGAACGCACCGACACCAGCGGCGCGATCACCGTCACGATCGAACCGGACGGCCGGCTCGAGGTCGACCGATTCCGGCACTCCTCGTTGTGACAGCGTGCGCGATGTCGTGTGATCATGCAGGCGGTGGCGACTCCGGCAGCCGATAAAGAGGCGATCGAGCAGGCCGTCGTGCGCGGCAGCGAGGCCCTCAAACAGGGCAAGCTCGACGAAGCGTCCAAGGCGTTCCGCGCCGCGCTGCTCCTCGATGACAACAACCCGCGCGTGCTGGCCTTGCTCGGCCTGGTCCACTTTCGCGGCAACCAGTTCGAACAAGCGCGCGCGATCTACGAGGACCTTGTCGAGCGCGCGCCCACCGATGCGTCGCACCGGCTCAACCTCGGCCTCGTCTATCTCAAGCTCGGCGACGGCACCAAAGCGATCAGCTCGCTCGAAGCGAGCCGCGCGCTAGATCCGAGCCAGGGCCGCGCCGTGAGCTATCTCGGCCTCGCATACGCGCGCGCCGGTCGCTACGCCGAGGCGTATCGCTCGTTCTTGCTCGCCGGTCAGAACGAGCTCGCGAGCGAGATCGAGACCAACCTCACGACCGCAGAGCGCGAGGGTATTCACGCACAACTCGCGCGCACCGGCCTCGATCTCGGCGCGCGCACCTCGTCGCGCGACATCCCGGTGGTGGCGCGTACGTCGTCGAAGGAGCTCGGCCTCGCACCCGCACGCGAGGTCCCACGCGAGCTAAACGACGCGGTCACTGCGAAGAATCCGGCGCCGGAGCCCGAGCTCGAGTTCAAGGCCGAGCCCGCGCCCGTCGCGCCGGACCCTGCCGTGCCGCACATGCTGTCGCCGCGCTCGTCACTGCGCAACTCGGAATCGGTGCAGTTCGTGCTGCCGAAGAGCCCGGCACCGCAGGTCACCGATGGTCGCTCGATGCTCTCCGCCGCGCTCGAGACCGCCACCCCGGCGAGCTCGATCCCGGTCGCACGCAAGGCGTCCTCGTCGCATCCACCGATTCCGCTCTCGCAGCTCGCGACCGAAGATCTGGTTCGTCCCGACGAAGGGGAGGAGCGCTTCGAGATCTCGACGTCGGGGGCGCTCGTGATCCGCGTCGACGAGCGCATCTTCACGCGCCTCGAAGGCGTGCACGCGACCGGTGGCGACCTTGCATTCGAGCCGGCGTTGCGGCGCTCGCGCGGCCATCAGAGCGAAGAGCGGTTCGACTACGGCGGATCACCGCTCCACGTCGTCACGGGTCACGGTTACATGATCGCGGTGCCTGGTCAGAGGCCATTCACCGCGGTCACGCTCGACGATGACATCTTCTATCTCCGCGAGGATCTCGTGTACGCGTTCGAAGCGACGCTGCGCTGGGAGAACGGCCACGTGCCGGGGCTACGCGGGCGCTTGCCCGTCGTCCAGTTCCGGGGCGACGGCGCGGTGGTGCTGCGCAGCGAGCAACCGCTGACCCGGGTCAAGCTGCCGCCGAACGGCATCTTGTACGTCGATGCGTCGCGGCTCGCCGGCTGGATCGGGCGCGTGATCCCACGCGCGGTCGTGCCGCCACCCGGCGCGCCGATGGGTGACGTCTGCGTCGAGTGCACGGGCGAAGGCGTCGTGTTGATCGACGCGATCGCGGCACCCGAGGTCGTTATGACCACGGTGGCCCCGACGAAGAAGCCCAAGACGATGCCGCCGCCGTTGACGCCCGCCGCGCCGGCCGTCGAGCTCGACATCACCAAGACCGCGGACTGGTTGGGCGACGACGCGCCGGGCGAGCCGGGCCGCGACGAGATCTAGTGCAGCCGATCGCTGCGGCCGCGCGGCTCGCAGGCAAGCGAGGTCGCGCGCTGCTCCACTCCGCGCGCGACGACGATGGCCTCGGCCGCTGGTCGTTCGCGACTGCGATGCCGAGCGCCACGTTGATCGGTCGCGGTCGATCGTTGGTCCGACTCGATGCGACCGGCCGTCCAGTGCACCGCTTCACCGCCGATCCGTTCGCCGCCGTCGAGGCCTTTCTCGCGGAGCACGGCTGCACCACGGAGGGTGCGTTCGGCGCGCGCCCCGGGCCACCCGCGCCGCGCGTGATCGGCTATTTCGGATACGACCTCGCGCGCGTGGTCGAGACCCTGCCCGGTGGCCCGACACTCGGGGCCGACACGCCGGATCTCTGGCTCGCCGCGTACGATGGAGTCGCGCGGTGGGCCTCGGACGATAAAACGTACGAGCTCGTCGGCCCGGATCCCCGCGCGCTCGCCGCGGCGCTCGCCGCGGGTCCGCACCACCCCGCCCTCGCACCGAGCCTCGGCCCGCTCACCGCCGACGACGATGGTGGCCATCACATGGCACGCGTCGAGAAGATTCGCGACTACCTCACCGCTGGCGATGTCTATCAGGTCAACCTCGCACGCCGCCACGTCGCGCGCATCGCAGCACCTGGCGATCCACTCGCGCTATATGCGGCGCTGGCCGCCGCGTCCCCTGCCCCGTACGGTGCGCTGATCGAAGCTGACGAGCTCGCATTGATCTCGAGCTCTCCCGAGCGCTTCCTCGCGAGCACTGGTGAGCGGATCGAGACGCGCCCGATCAAAGGCACGCGTCCTCCGGGCGCCGGCAGCGCGGCCGAGCTTGCCGCCTCGGCCAAGGATGCGGCCGAGCACGTGATGATCGTCGATCTCGAGCGCAACGACCTCGGGCGGATCGCGGAGACCGGCTCGGTCCGGGTGGACGAGCTGGGCTACGTGATCGAGCTACCGACGCTGTTCCACAAGGTCTCGCGCGTGAGTGCACGGCCGCGTGCAGGCGTCGGGTATGCCGAGCTCTTGCGCGCCACGTTCCCGGGTGGATCGATCACCGGCGCGCCGAAGGTGCGTGCGATGCAACTGATCGACGAGCTCGAGCCCGCGCGACGCGGCCCGTACTGCGGCGCGTTCGGCTACTTCGCACCGACCGGCTTCGACCTCGGGCTCGGGATCCGGATCGGGGTGCTCTGTGGTCACGAGCTCCGCGTTCACGTCGGCGGTGGCATCGTCGCGGATTCGGATCCCGCAGCCGAGCTCGCCGAGACCGAGCTCAAGGCGGCGGGATGGATCGCCGCGCTGGCTACGGTAGCTCGACGTTGACCCAGGTCAGCGCGTTGTCGACGACCGGGATGCCGCCGACCACCGTCGCGGTGCCGCCGGTCGGGGTCAGCGTCGTCGAGGCGGTACCGGCCGGGAGGCCGGCGAGCCACACCATCCCGAAAGAACCCGTGCCCGTGACCTGCCACGACGTTGCGGTGGTGCCGTCGTATTGGGGTGCGTACAGCGGTGTCGGCATCGGTGCGGCGACGACCGTGGCGACGTTCATGCCGGCCATGCCGACGTGGATGAACACGTCGCCGTACCCGGGCGTCTTGACGACCCCGCTCTCGTTCTGGAGGTTGATGTAGTCGTCCGTCTTCATCACCGGGATGATTCGTGCCGCCGAGAAGCTCATCACCGAGGTGATGATCACGGCGTTGTTACCGATCACGGTCCACACCAAGTTCGAGCTCGTCGGCGTATCGATCACGAAGGTGCCGTCAGCGGCCGTCGTCGCGCTATGACCATCGAGCGTGACGGTGAATCCTGCAGCGCTCGCGGTCGAGCAGACGTCCGGCGAGCGGGGATCCGTGACCAGGCAGACCTTGGCGGCGATCACATCGGCGGAGCCGAGCGAGTCGCCCATGTTCGCGTCCGGACCGGCTCCTCCGCCACCACCGCCACCACCGCCGCCACCGCTCAACGGGAACCTCGCGCCGTCGCCTTGGCTGCATGCGGTGACGAGAAGCAACGCGAGCGCCAGAATCCTCATGCTCGGAGTCTACGCCGCCGGTGCTAGATGCCTAGAATTTCGCCACGCCTCGACCAGGAGAAGTGCCACACCGACGAGGAGGGACGCATCCGCCACGTTGAAGATCGGCCACATGTGCTCGTGGATGTGCCAGCGCACGAAATCGGTGACATCGCCCGCCGCGATTCGATCGATCAGGTTGCCGAGTGCGCCGCCCGCGATCAGCGCGTAAGCGATCCGCTTGGCACCCTGCTCCGGGCGGGTTCGGCTCGCCGCGATCCCGATGGCGATCAACGCGATCGCGGCGACGATTCCCAACCCGACGTGCGTCGCGGTCCGGTGCGCCTCCCCAGCCCCGACCGAGAAGGCCGCGCCGGAGTTCTGCGCGAGCTGCCAGTCCCAGAACCCCGCGATCACGGGCTTGACGACGCCAGGCTGGAGGGTCTCCCGCGCCCACTCCTTCGACGCCTGATCGAAGCCTGTGGACGTGAAGAAGATCACGAGAAAGAACAGGACGCGCGCGCGCATGGGGAAAAGACCCTCGGCGCGGTGCTCGTTATTCCGTAGGCCGCCTGATCGGGCTCAGGCTTCGAGATCCTTGACGAGCCCGGCGGCCTTCGCCTTTTGCTGCCGTGCCGCCTTCTTCGCCTTCTCGCGCTGGTGGCGGGTGGCGCCGTG
>JANXOP010000224.1 GCA_025357755.1 Kofleriaceae bacterium
CCACGCGAAGCCGTAGCCCGCGACCGGTGCCGCTAGCAACGCGGGCGGATAGAACGGCGCCGCGGCGACGCATCCCATCGCGAGCGTGGTGCCGACAAAGTGCAGCCGACGCGACGTGCGATCGCGGTGCTGCGAGACGTAGAACGGCCAGAACTCTTCGAAGGACTGTGGGCGATCCATGCGCCGCACACTACCAACGAAATGCGTAACCCGCGACAGCTCCGTTTGCGGTGGGCAGCACGTACGCGGTCCGCGCCGAGACCGTCTTGGTCTGCGTCGCGAACAGGTAGATCGAGAGCGCCGCGAACGGGATCCCCGCGATCAGGGTGGCGCGATCCGCCGGGCTGTTGTCGTAAAGGGTCACGCACGTCGAGCCGTTCGTCGGCTCGACCTTGCACGAGCCATTGAGGTGATAGAGGTACGCGCTCACGCCGAACAGACCGACGGTCGGCACCAGCGAGATCCAGCGCCACCCGCCCCACCGGCGATCGACCGTGATCTCGCCGCCCGCATCGATCGTCTCGTGCTCGCCGACGCGAGCGGGCTCACGCCTGGCGCCTACCTCGGCGACCTCCAAACCTTCGCCCGGCGCTTCGCCCGCCAGAAACTTCGCGAGTGCCTTCAATCGCTCCGTCGATGGATCCGGCTCGAGCGCGATGCTCGCGCGCCGAATCTCGCGACCTGTCTCGAGGCTGATCAGCGATCCCACGATCGATGGCCGACCCTTGACCTGATCGATACCGACCAGCGCGACCGACTTCGCCCCGATATCGTGCGCGAGCTGCGCCGCGTATCCCGCCTCGTGCGCATCGCGCGCCGCGCCGGTCGCGAACTGAAAGCCCGTCCATCCGGTCGTGCGCACGCTCTGATCGAACGCGGCATCGACTACCACGGCCGCTTCACCGCCCGAGTGAACGTTCACGTAGTGCGTTCGGCTCGGCTGATCATTCGCGATCACCACCACGCGATACTCGCCCGGCGGCACCTCGACGGTCGTCGTGCCGCTGCCGCGGTAGGCCTCGTCGACGAACACCACGCCGCCATCGACGACGCGCACCGTCAGCTTGCCGGTGCCCGCGGCGAGCACACCCTTCTTCACATCTTCGAATGCCTGCGACGCTTCCGGTCCAAAGGTCGCGCGCGGCAGGTTCGCATCGGGATAGCTCCGGACCATCTCTTCGAACGTCGAGCGCATCGCGCCCGGATCGCCGTTGCGCTGCTGGGCGAGCGCCAGCCCGATCATCGCCTTGCGCAAGGGCTCGCGCAGCGCCGTGTCCTTCGCGAACGCCCCCGAGTTGCGATGCGCGAGCTCGACGAGCGGCAGCAGGATCTTGATCGACTCGTCGAACTTGCCTTGCGCCCACAGCTTGAAGCCCCGGTCGGCCTGCTCGTTGAAGTCGCTCGGCAGCCCCTTCTCGGTCCGCGCCGGCCTCGAGATCGCGGTCTCGAACAGCCGGCCGACCGTGTCGCCCGAGCTGATCTTGTTGTGCGCGAGCTCGTCGAAGATCGGCGAGAGGAGCCGGCTTGCATCGGGCGAGCGGTCTCCGGTGAACACCTCGAGGGCGATACCGTCGTCGGCACGCGCCACCGACGAGAGGGCGAGGACCGAGGCGAGACAAACTACAATTCTGCTGACCATACCCACCGTATCGGTCGTTCGTATCACGGGTTGCGTACTTCCCGAAACGGCAACAGGCCCGCACGGTTAGGTGCGAGCCTGCGAAAGCTTCCTTTTCGATTATTCGACGACGACCGGGCGGTTCACTCCAGCCGTACCCTCGTGGTCGTGGCAATACCAAGAAGTGGTCGATTGGATGTCGGTCGCGATGTAGTCGGCGCCCGGGGCAAGCTCGCTCGGTTCATGAGTGATGCTTCCACCCGAGTGGATGCGGTGCGGCACTACGTCCGCATTGTGGAACACAATCTTAGCACCAGCGTGGATTCGGGTAGGCGCGTTCTGACCAGGCCAGCTGGCGTGGAGGCCCTGTGCGCCACCTGCTGCATCGAGAACGATCGTCAGCTGGTTCGCAACCGTGAACGCTGAAGCCACGCTCGTGCTGTTCGTGCCGTCATTCACGCCGAGGGCGACCGAAGGTGCGAGCTCGGTCGCGTCTGTCGGCACCATGACCTCGAGCTCTGCCGTCGCCGTTCCGCTCGCTGCGAGTGTGACGGTGGACGGGTTCGCCGTGATCGTCCAACCAGTGATAGTAGGCGGAGTGAGAGCCAGGCTGCCCGTGAACCCGTTTTGGCTCGTGAAGGTGTAGGTCAACTTCACCGTCTTGCCGAGCTCGGTAGAGACCGTCGATTGATCAACCGCAGCGGACATCGAGGCTGTTGCCCCGGTGCCGGTGTCGCTGCCCGTGCTGCTTCCAGTATTCGAACCTTGGTCACCGATGCCGGTGCCGGAGATGTCTTGGACACAAGCAGGGAAAGCGAGAGCGGCGATCGAGGCGAGAAGAATGCTGCGCATGTTCATCCTTGGAAAGACCGTGAACGAGAAAGAGCGATGAAGGAGTGGATCACATCACGGTGAAGCTCATGTACTCCGGGGTCCCCTGACCTCCGTTATGATCGTGACAACCGAGTTGATAAACTGTCGTCGAGGGTGGGACACCGATCGTCGGGATCACGTACGTACCTCCAGCCTTGCCGGCGTTCGGGTCGTTTACATTTTCATGTGCAAATGGCTGAGTTGAGCCTTGCTGCCCTGAACCGTGCGTTCGATGAACAATCGTATCGTTGTTGACGATGTGGATAATCGTGCCCCGAAGCAGATTAAACGTCATGCCGTGGAGAGAATGCTTGAGCGGGTCCTGTCCGGTCGCTGCGGTGTACTCGACCGTCAGGATTGGCTTGATGTCGGCCGCCGCGGTAACAGTGACCGGGTCGACAGAACTGGTGATGTCGACCTTCAGGCTACCCTGAATCTCGGTGGCGGTCGCCGAGAGCGGCAACGTGACCTTGACCGCAACAGTTGCGCTACCACTCGTGAGGTCGGCAGTTGCCGGCGCATCGATGGTTGCACCGGCTATTGCCGTTCCGTTGGCGTCGACCAGGCTGTACGCGAGGTTCGCAGTGCCCGTGAATCCACCCTGGCCCGTAAGTGCGAGCGTGGCCGTACCAGGATTAAAAAGCTCGAAGGTCGCAGGGTTCATTGAACCTGCGATTTTTGGCGTCGCAGAGGTCTCGGTTTGGCAGGTTGCGGAGCAACCATCGCCGGAGGTGGTGTTTCCGTCGTCGCAAGTCTCGCCAGCTCCCACCACCATATCGCCACAGGTGCCTGCGGGTTGGTCGTCACCAGTACCCGTTCCGGTTCCGCCTGAGATGTCTTGGACACAGGCGGGGAACGCGAGGGCCACGATGGAGGCGAGGAGAAAGCTGCGCATGTTGTGCATCCTTTACAAATTGTATGCCCAATCTAAGTGGGCGTTTCTACGTGGGCGTGAGCTCTAATGCCTGGGAGTTAACACCCCATGCGGTGCATCCAAACCCCGGGATCGCCGAGACTTTTTCGGCTTTCACAGAAGGGGTTTGCACAACGGTCGTCCACTACAAAGACCGTGCCTCACGCAAAGCAATGTTAACCCTGCGGAAGCAGGCAAGCGCGGGGTTTGGCGGTGGGGCTCAACTCCAAGTGAGGTGCCCACACCCCCAAGCGATCGCAGCTACTTCTTGTTCAGACCCAGCGTTTTTTCGACCCAGCTCTTCGCCTGGCTCGCACCGACTCCGACTTTCCCGACCGTTCCACCGACGAAGCCTTTTTGCCCCGTCGCCTTCGAGATCTTCGACCCGAAGAAGTAGAGCAACGCGGACCACCCCAGCACGAGCGCGTAGACCGTCAGGCTCAAGCCAGGAACGACCATCGCGACGAGCAGGGCTGCGGCCGTAACCGCGGCGATGATTACTCCCAGCCGTAGGCCGAGGTACCAAGCCGTCAGAGCACCTACGATGAGCGCTGCCACCACGACCCGACTCTAGCACGTGTTCGAAACGGTGCTTCTAGCGCCGCGGCGCACGGTACATCGGGGGCGTCTCCGAGGGCACGAATCTACGAACGCGGTCCTGTTCGCGCGCCCACTCGAGGCGGTCGCGAAACTCGAACAGCGTGGCGAGCCGTCGACTGCGTTCGTCGAAGCGGATCGCGAGATGGATCGCGATCGCCGTACACCCCAGGGCCGTGACGAGCAGTAACGTCGGATGGCGGTGGCTCTCCCAGGCCTGTTTGTTCAGACCGATCTGCTCGGCGAGGGTCACGAGCGTGCAAGCGGTGCAAAGCATCGCGACGAGGCACAGCATGATCGGCGGGACGACTTCGTCATACCTAGAGAAGTACATCGCCGCGAGGAAGAGCACCGAGAGCAGTACCGTCGTGAACGCGGCGGCGAGACTCACCACCGACAAGACCGGCATGGCTGGATCGTGAAGTGCCGGCGCGGTGAAGTCGGCGGCGAAGAACGCGAGCGTCATGCTCGAAACGAACAAAAGGAACATTCCACGCCAGGGCATGTGACCGGTTGGATCTCGCATATCGCTCGATATCGGTCACGCCGCGGTACGGTTGCGTAGATAGTTTTCCTAGGGCTACTAGTAGGATGAGCAACCGGAGCGGCGGAGGGCCGATAGCGTGAACATGCGAATCATCTTTGTACTTTTCATCGCGGGCCTTCTAGCTTGCACCAAGACCAACCCGAACGTCTGCTGCACGGACCCCGCGGACTGCAGCTCCGCAGGAATTCCAACCGTCCAAGGATGCGGCGACGCGCTCGCATGCCGAGGTCACGTTTGCGTCGCAGAAACGTGCAGCTCGTCTCGAGAGTGCACTGCCGACGCTCCATATTGCGAGACCCCGAACGGACTCTGCGAACTTACGTGCTCCAACGACAACCAATGTCCTGGGGGCAGCCAAACCGCTGACGATATCCACTGCGTGGGTGGCGCCTGCGTACAGTGTCGTGCCGAGGTTGCGGCAGACTGTTCTGGTGCCACACCGGTATGTGAGGGCGGCGTTTGCCGGGGTTGCACAGAACACACGGATTGCGCCTCTGGCGTTTGCGCTGCTGATGGCTCGTGCGCTGCGTCCGGAGACATCTCGTACGTCGCGGTGGCCGGGACGATCAACCAAGACTGTTCTCAGTTCAGCCCCTGCTCACTCGCAAAGGCGCTGACGCTGGCGCATTTGTACGTCGTGATCGACTCGGGGAACTACGCAAACGCAGGGACTATCGTGCTTTCGAATGGTCGCTGGCTCATTGGCCGTGGCACTCGACCCGTACTTACGAATCCGATGCACGGACCCATCATTCAGCTGAACTCCGGAGCCAACGTTCGGCTCGCGAACCTACAGATCTCTGACGCGACCGCGTCGAGCAGCCTCGAGGGAGACGGAGTTGATTGTCAGTCCGATGGCCAGCCCGCAAACAGAAGCCTCGTCCTGGACAACATGTTGTTTCTGAACAACTCCGGGATCGGCGTTCTCGGCCACACCTGTACGGTCGCAGCCAGGCGCAGTGCATTCAGGTCGAATGGTAGTGGCGGAATGCAATTGGCCGATCTCGATTCAACCATCGACCGATGCGAGTTTTCCGGCAACGCAGGTTACGCAGGGCTGTACACGGACGGCGGAGTTGTCCACATCACGAACGTTTTTGCATTTCACAACGCGAAAACGGGGATCGACAGTGAAAGCGACAAGCCGGGGAACGTCATCGAATTTTCGACGATCGTCGACAACGGCGGCGCAGGCCTTGTCCTCGGCTCGCCGGGCGCTACAGCATCGAACAACATCATTGCTCGCAACACGATGGGCCCGGTGCAATGTGCAAACCCTCCTTGCACGTATACGGGTTCGATCGTCTCCGCAGGAAACGATGTGACGACGCTGCACTTCGTGTCGCCCGACACCCAGCCGTACGACTATCACTTGACCGCCGGCAGCGTCGCCATCGATGCAGCGACGACCGCCACGCTGGATCACGACTTCGACGGCGAAGCGCGACCGAAGGGCGGCGGCCGCGACGTCGGCGCCGACGAAGCGCAATAGACGCAACCGAGAAGGTGGAGGGCCGATAGAGTGAACATGCGAAGCATTATTCTGGTGGTGGCGCTCGGCGTCTTTGGTTGCACGAAACACAACCCCGACTCGTGTTGTTCGACGACCCAAGAGTGCTCGTCGCTCGGGATCGATCAGATCACGGGCTGCGACAGCGGCAAGGCGTGTAACGGGATGGGCACGTGCATCGCTGCTCAGTGCGAGACATCGGCTGACTGCACGAGCGTAGGGCTACCTGTTTGCTCCAGCCAGCTCTGCGTGGCGACGTGCGCTACCGACAACGAATGCGTCGGCATCGCAGGGCGGCCGCTGTGCGCGCCGGATGGCGTTTGCGTTGGATGCATCGACGACGCGTCGTGCGGAGCTAGCGCGCCGGTCTGTGACACGACCGGGCGCGCCTGCCGGCGATGTTCGGAGGATATCGAGTGTGCCAGCAATGTCTGCATCGATGCGACCGGCACGTGTGCGACGGTCGACGAGGTCATTCACGTCTCGACCTTCGGAGGCGACGGCAATGACGGCTCGGTCTCGGCCCCGTATCGGACTTTAGCCTTCGCCCTCACGAAGGTGTCGGCAACTAAAGACGTGATCCACTTCGATACCGCGATGTTCACGCCGGGCGGCGCGACGACGATCACGGGCAAGCGCGTGACCATCGATGGCATCGACACGACCCTGACACCTACCAGCGGCAGCGTGATGTTCACGATCGGCGCACAGAGCAACGTGACGCTCGAGCGTGTCTCGATCGCCGGCGGGCCGGATGCCGCAATCGTGGTGCAGACGGGAACGGCGCTCCTCTACAACGTGACCATCGGCCACTCGACGATGGCTGACGCCGTCCAGGCCTCGGGGGGAGAGCTCGACATCGATCAGGGAACATTCTCCGCGGGCTTCAACGGCTACTACGCATTTTCGTGCAGCAATGGCGGTGTCGTTCACGTCAACCGCTCGACATTCACCAAGGTAAGTGTGGCGACCACGAACTGCGAGCTCGAGCTCCGGCGCAGCACCTTCACGAACCAGATGGACGGCGGACTTCAGATCGCCAATGGCAAGGTAACGATCGAGAACAACGTATTTAGCAACGGCGGCGCAACGCCTGACGACTCGGCGATCTCGAACGTGTTGGCCGGCAGCACGCTTCGGTTCAACACGTTCGTTTCCTACGACACGTCGTCCGATCGTTCGGGTGTCGCGTTGTCGTGTGATTCGTCCCTCGCAGTTTCGAGCAACATCTTCGCGTACGGGCAGAATGCGGTGGTCGGGTGTTCGCCGAAGTATTCGCTGTTCGATGACGCGCGCACGATGCCCGCGAACCAGAATAACGTCCTCGCCACTCTGCCCCAGATCTTCGTCAGCGCGACCGACTTTCATCTCTCGGCGACGAGCCCGGCGCGCGGCAAGGGCGAGCCAGGTACCGATATCGGCGTCGATCTCGAGGGCAACCCGCGCCCTGCGATGCCGGACATCGGCGCGTATCAAGCGCCGTAACTACTCGAGGCGTTCGCGGCACGGAAAGTCGCAGCTCTTGCGATGCGTGCAGTCGTACGCGCAGCCCGCGGCGAGCGCGAACAGCGTGAGGATCTCGTCCGATGGATCGGTCGGTACGGCCTTGCGTGCGGCGCGCGCGGCGCCGACCAAGGCGGTCGCATCGGTCGCGTACGGGGTCTCGACGAAGCCGAGGCGGAACAGCGTATCGCGCACGATCCGGTGAGGGGTGACCGTGAAGTCCGCGAGGTCGTCGTAGCGGATCACGCCGAGGCGCGCGAGCATGTCGAGGATCCAGAACAGCTCGGTCTTGAATAGGCCGCGACCGAGGGCGGCGTCGAGCGAGGCGAAGACGTCGGCGGCCGAGGCGCGACCGTCGAGGCTCGCGGCGAGCTCGGGGACTTCTGCGCAGCGACGAGCAGCGAGGGACGCGAGCATGAGGGCGCGCGCGTCGACTTGCGATGGGAGGGTCTCCGGGACCGTGCCCTGGTAGAGGTCGGCGAGGACGTTCGCCTTGTCGAGGGCGGTGTAGGAAGCGATCACGCCCGCGCGATCGCGATCGAGGCGGAACGCGAGCGCGGCGGCGACCGCGATGCGATAGAGGACTTCGTCGGCGCCTTCGACCCACTGTTCGGAATCGAGGCCGAAGTCGGAGGGTTGATAGGTGGCGGGGTTGAGGTTCAGCTCGGACCACCACGCACCGATGCGGGCGGTGGTCTCGGCGAGGACGTCGTCCGCGAAGCCGGAGGCGAAGCGCGAGAGCGGCACCGGGCGCTCGCGGTTGCGCGGCGTCGGGACGCCTTCGGGGTTGAGGTGGCGCAGCGGCGCGGGGAGCGGCGAGCCGGAGGGTGCGGCACTCGCGGCGACGGGGATCGAGGTGTCGCCAGCGACGACTTCGGTCGGGGCTGCCGCGGTGGCATCGTCGTCGAGGACGATCGGGACGATCGGATCGGGCTCGGGCTTATCCTCGGAGACGTAGTCCTCGAGATCGAGCGCGGCGGCGAGCGTGGAGTAGCGCTCGAACCGCGGGCCCGAGGCGACGGCCACGCCGAGCGGACGGAGGAGGCCGCACACGAGCGCGATCTGGATCCAGACCTCGAGTGCGGGGCGCGACAGCAGCTTGTAGTCGTACGCCGCCGAGTTGAGGTGCTTGTAGATTTCGTCTTTGTGGTAGGCGCGCTGGGAGATGAGGTCGACGATCGTCTTGGCGAGGACCGGGTTGAGATACCAGAGCCGATCGAGGACCGCGGTCGTTTGATCCTCGTCGCTCGCAGCGGCAGCGAGCGCGACCATGAAGGCAGAAGGTGTGATCGCGGAGCCGCTGACGCCGAGGAAGCGCAGGATCGGGATGGGCTGCTCGCGGTTCCAGAGCTTCGCGGAGCGCAGCCGGCTGCGGAGCTCTTTGAAGGATTCGCCCTTCGGGGGCGTCTCCTTCGCCACGCGGACGAGCGCGGCGAGCGCACCGCGTTGGTCGTTGCCAATCGGCGGGAACTCGACGACCTGAGGCATGCGCCCAACGGTAACACCGCGTGTTGTGTGTCGCGAGGCGGCGTGGTGGAGTTGTGGGGATGATGGTGCTCGTCGTGCTGCTGGCCGGGCTGCTGTTCCCCGGTTTCGGCCAGGCGGTCGCCGGACGCAACGCGTGGGCGATGTTCTGGGCGGTCGCGGTGCCACTGCTACACGGCCTGGCGGTCGTGGTGTCGCCGTGGTGCTTCTACGCGTCGTTTGGCGCGCGCGTCGTCGGCGCGTTTCACGGTGGGTGGTCGCTCGGCGGGATCAAGAGAGCCGAATGGATCGCGCCCTTGCCGCTCGTCCTGCCGGTATTCGCGATCGGCGCGATCGTGGTGATTCGGGTGTTCATCCTGCAGGGGTTCGGCGTGCCAACGAGCTCGATGGCGCCGACCGTGAATGTCGGCGATCACGTATTCGCGACGAACCGCGGCAGCGTCGGGCCCGGCGACATCGTGTTCTTTCACTATCCGTGCGACACGCAGCGCGAGTACGTCAAGCGGATCGTCGCGGTGGGCGGCGATACGGTCGAGGTGCGCTGCGCGGTCGTCTACGTGAATGGCAAGGCCGTGCCGGCGACGCTCGTGCCCGGACCGTGCAGCTATCACGAGTACGAAGAGGTTGGCGGCCGCTGGATCGATCGCCCGTGCTCGGAGTTTCGCGAGGAGCTCGCCGGTCACACGTACAGCGTGTACGGCAGCCCCGATCGGATCGAGCACCTGACGACCGGCGAAGACGACATGCGCGATTTTCCGCGGCTCGGGATCGACCTGCCGCCGAACTGCAGCAACGCGAGTGACTTCTCGGATGCGAAGGTGCCGAAGCCGGCGGGGACGATCGTCGCGACCCAGCCCACGCAACCGGGTGCGTGCGCGCAGCAACTCCATTACGTCGTCCCGGCCGATGCGTACTTCGTGATGGGCGACAACCGCGCGAACTCGAGCGATTCGCGGATCTGGGGCTCGGTCCCGAAACACGCGATCATCGGACGCGCGGTGAGCGTGTGGCTCTCGAAGGGACCGAGCGGCTACGACTGGTCGCGCGTGAAGATGCTGCCTTAGCGCCCGCGCGACCACACGAGGTGGTGGTCGTCGAACGCGTGTAGCCAGTCCCCACCCCACTCCCAGCCGAGCTCGTCGATCGCCGCGACTACCGGCCCGGGACGTACGAACATGCCGGGGCGGATCACGCGACGATCCGCGAACGCCGCACCTTCCGGTGGTGCGATGCGATCCGGCTTGCGCCACGGATTCTCGACGGGGTTGATATCGATCGCGAGCCCGCGCGCGTGTTGCGACAGGATGTTCGTGCCGGCGACGACGCGAAAGTTGAACGCCGAAGTGTTGTCCGCGCTCATCGATCGTTCATCGTCGGCTTCGTACGCGTCCACCAGCTGCATCTGACGGATCGGAAAGCCAAGCGTGTAGAGGCGACGGAACAGCTCGACCGCGCGCTCCGCGATCGCAGCCGCGACGACGAGCTCGCCGGTCGCCACGCCACCCTCGAACGTGACGTGCGCGAGCCGGAGATACGCGAGCTCCGTGAAGCGCGGGCACCGCGGTTCGTCGCGCCACGAATGCGTGAGCCGCGCGGCGACTTCGCCGGAGACTGCGAGCGCTTCGCCACGAAACGGCTCGGCGGGTGGCGCGAGCAGCGCCGTCATCTAGGGTGTCGCGGGGTCCGGAGGCGCCGGCTGCGGTGGTGTGGGCTTCGCGATCGCGGGTGAGATGCCCGGCGGCACGCTCACCGCAGGCGCAGGTCTCGGGGTCGCGGGCTTCGGCGCCGCCGTTGCGCCGCCTGGTGTCGCGACGACGGGCAATTTTGCCTGCTGAGCCTGCGCTTGCTGAGCCGCTACCCAAGGCGCGAGTGCCGGCATCCGCGCGAGCGTCGCGCTGCGTCGCATCGCGAACACGGCCGACGGATTCTGCGGATGCGCGGTCGCGAACTTGTCGTACTCGCCACGGGCCTTACCCCACTGGCCGACGCGATCGAAGGCCGACGCGAGCTGGAACCGCGCATCCTCGTCGCTGGTATCGGTGCCGACCGCAGCCTCGAGGTGCGTCACCGCTTTGTCGACTTCGTTCGCGTGGAGCTGCGCCATGCCGATCTGATAGTGAATCTCGCCAGCGCGCGGTGCGGCACCCGAGAGGTTGAGAGCGCCCTCGAGGGTCACGATGACCTCGCCGAACTTGCCCGCCTTGCTCGCATTCGCGGCTGACTTGAGCGCGGCATCGACCTGCATCATCTCGGCTTGCTTCGCGCGCGCCGCGAGGACCTCGTGCTCGAACCGCGACAGCGGCGCGGCCTTGAGCTCGGTGATCTTCTTCATCGCATCGTCCCGCTTGCCGGCCTCGAGCTGCTGCCAGGCGTCCCACGCCTTGCCATCGGCGGCATCGCGCGCGGCGAGCTTCGCGTTCGCTTCGTCCGCGCGCCGGACCGCCGCATCGCGATCGGTGGCGGCACGATCGCGCGCGCTCACGACCTCGTGCACGCGGCTCTGATAGACGAAGTAGAACGCGCCGCAGCAGAGCAGCGTGAACATGAGGTAGGCCACGAACGAGTTCACGTTGAGCCACTTGGCCCGCTTGCGCTGCTGGCCGACTAGCGCCGCGATCGAGTCCGCGAGCTGCTGGACCTGCGCCGAGGTCTTGCGGGTCTGGGTGCCCTGGTCGTCGAGCTTGCGCCGGAGCGCGTCGAGGAGCGCCCAGCCGTCGGCGTCGCCCGGGCCCTGGTCAGGCTCGGCGTCGTCGGTCTGGGGGCGGGGCGCCGTGCTCATCTGCCGCCTTCGTGCCCCGAATCGGGGGTCAAATCAAGCCGCCTGCGGGCAAGCCTAGAATCTATCGGGGGAACCCCGCGTTGAGCATTCGAGGTCGATGGGGTATGGTGCGCCCGGCCCGGGTCCGACCCGTGCACCACGCATGACACTCCTCTACGATTGGCTGAAAAAAGCCGCGAAGGCTCAAGGCAACAACAAGGCTGTCGTGTACCGCGACAATTACTTGTCGTGGCGCGGCCTGCTCCATCGTGTGGATCGCCGCGCGCAGGAGTTCAACAGTATGGGCATCAAGAAGGGTGCCTGGGTCGGGCTGATGCTCGGCAACGTCCCCGATTTCGTGATCCTCGCACTCGCGCTCTCGAAGCTCGACGCCGCGATCGTTCCGATCGATCCGACCACCGGAGGTCGTGAGCTCGAGCTGATCCTAGCGGCCGCGCCGCTGCGCGCGCTCGTCACGCGACCGCGTGGCAGCGAAGGTTCGATCAGCGCGAACGGCACGAGCGCGCCGGTGCCCCCGAGCACCCTGCCCCGCTCGCGCGTCCAGCGCCCGACGACGCCCCCGAAGGCCGGCGATCCGCCGCCGCCACCGCCGAACGCCGATGCCGCGGAGGTGCGCCGTCGCCTCCAGGGCACGCTGCTCACGTGCGCGGTCTACAAGCGTGAACCGCCCAAGCACGGCGTCGATCCGATCGCGGTCCTGTTCACCGCCGATTCGCTCGGTGATCCGAAGGGCGTGTTGCGCACCGACAAGAACACGCTCGCCTCGGTCGATCACGTCGTGACCGCGCTCGGCATGACCGACAAGACCAAGGTCCTCGTCGCGGTGCCGCTGTTCCATGCCTACGGCTGGGACATCGGCTTCATGCCGACGCTCAAGCTCGGCGCGACGATGTTCCTCGAAGAAGAAGTCTCGGCTCGCCGGATCGGCAAGCTGATGCGCGAGCACGACATCGACGTCCTCCCGGGTACGCCCGCGCTGTACGCCGAGCTCGCCAAGCTGCCGACCGCGAAGAAGGTCGAGCTCAAAGATCCGCGCTACATCGCCGCCGGCTCGCGCCTCGATCAGGCGGTCGCCGATTCCTTCCTCGCGGAGTACGGCGTCAAGATCCTGTCCTGTTACCACTCGACCGAGGCTGGCGCCGTCGCGCTCGACGACACCGGTAAGTATCCGACCACAGTCGGTAAGCCGCTCGGTGGCGTCGAAGTGAAGATCGTCGGCGCCGATGGCAAGCCCGCCAAAGAGGGCATCATCTGCGTCAAGTCCAAGACGCTCTCGCCGAAATCGATCGGCCCCTTCGATGCCGAGAGCCCGCCGATCACGACGCGCGCGTCTGGCATGCCCGCGATCGGTGCGACCGACAAGGGTGGCTGGCTGCGCACCGGCGACCTCGGCAAGATGGACAAGAACGGCCGCCTCGTCATCACGGGTCGTGAAGACGACGTCGTGAAGGTCGATGGCAAGCGCGTCGCGCTCGGCGAGGTCGAAGGCTGCCTCGAAGCGTTCCCGAAGATCAAACAAGCGCAGGCCACGGTCGTCACCGATCCGATGGCGGGCGCAATGGTCGTCGCGCGCGTCGTGATGAAGACCAAGTGCGGCGCAGAAGAGATCATCGATCACTGCGCGCGCAACCTCGCACCGTACAAGGTGCCGAGGCGTATCGAGTTCTGCGACTCGATCTAGGGCGTCGCTGCCCCTGGGACTGATCTCGGCGTCCGGTTGTCCGACGAGACCCGGACGAACCCGTCCGGTGACCGGACACCCGGACGAACAGACCTCGTGATTTCGCGCGCGTTGGCGCGGCACGGAACGCGCATTCGAGCGTGGCGTGTATGGTGCTAACATCGAAAGCATGGATCCGCAGGTCGACGGGGCTCTACGACGGTTCACTCGATTCGAGTACCAGACCCTCATCGAGCGTGGTTGGTTCGAGGGCGAACCGATCGAGCTGCTCGATGGGATGTTGGTAACTATGACGCCGCAGGGCTCGGCGCACTACACGGTCAGTGGGGTGCTCATGCACATCCTCGCGCAAGCACTGCCGATCAACTTGTATGGCATCGCCGCGCACTCTCCGTTTTCTGCGAGCGAAGACTCGATGCCCGAGCCTGACCTTCTGGTCTTCGACAAAAGGCGGACGCCGCGAGGCATCCCGACCGAGGCTCTCCTCGCGATCGAAGTCTCGAACACCTCGCTCCGCAAAGACCGGACCGTGAAGCTCCCGATCTATGCGAACAACGGAGTACCCGAGTACTGGATCATCGTGCTCGCCGAGCGAACCGTCGAGGTCTACACCCAGCCGCGCAACGGCACGTACATGCACATGGATCGAGTCGCGTCCGACGGCGTGCTCCGCCCGAGGTTCGATCCGTCGATCGAGATCTCGATGGCGTCGCTACCCTGGGACTAGTTGATCACTACGAGCTCGCCCGCGTCGTGACCGCAAAATCGAGCGTTGAGATCGTACTTGCTGGCGCACACCGGACAGATCCGCGCGACCACCCCTGCTGGCTCGGTCGCGTTGCGTTTGCGTGGCCTCGTCGCGTTGTAGACCGGGAATGGCACGAGCTCGTTGCCATCGTGAGGGCAGCTGCGCAGCCCCGGCTCGTACGCGCGGCGACACGCCATGCACACGAGGCCCGCGCTCCTCGCTCCGCCACCTGCCGCACGCAGCGGACCGCCAAGCATCGCCTCGGGCGGCACGAGCCGACGCGCGTCGCGCGTGCAGTACGTCATGCCGTGAAACTCCGTGCGGCAGGTCGGGCACACCATCGCGGTGGACGTCGCGATCGCGAGCAGGCCGCCACCACCACCGCGCACCATCTGGGGTCGTGACCGTACGCGCGGAGGTGCGGCGGACGCCGGAACCGGGGCTGGGATCGCACGCACCTGATCGGTGGCGGGGTCGGTCACCCGACCGCGGCGACGCACGAGGAGCGCCATCGCGACCAGGCCGATGATCACGAGGACGAGCAGCCCGATCACCGCGACCAACATGGGCTCAGCGGTTGCCATCGTGCTCATCAGCAAACCGATTCGCGACATAGGACCCGAGCAGGGTCAAAGGCTAGCAACCGGGTTCGGAACGGTCAATCACTACCAAGCGAGGCGCTACTTTCTGCTACTACGTCGGCGAATGCCGGACCTGGTGATCGGCGCACGCAAGACGAACTTTCCCCGACCGTGGCGAGCCGGGATGATCGCGATCGCGATGGTGGGCGTCGCGCTCGTGGTCGCGTGGGTGATTTATAAGCGCTCGGTCGCGTACGAGGTGCCTGGTGGGTCGGTGTCGGGCGAGATCACCGAAATGCAGCCGACACCGGGCACACGGCCAACGCTCGCGTATGGGACCTCCTCGCTCGAGTGGCTCGGCGGCCTGGCCGTGCTGCGCGCCACCGGAGATGCCCACGCGATCGGGGCGGCTCACGGTAGGCTTCTCGCCCCGCTACTCCCGGCCATGGTCGCGGCCGTTCGACCGTCGATCGAAGCCACGATCACCGACGATGGCTGGCTCGGCCATGCGACCCACAACATGCGCCTCGCATGGCGCTGGCGCTTCATCGACGACGGCCTCGGAGAGAGCGATCTGCGCATGGTCGCAGGGATGACGCGCGGCGCAAACGCGAGCGGCACCGACGTGAGCTTCGACGATCTACTCCGGATGCAGGCGACGCTCGATGTCGGTCTGCCGGCGCCGTCGAGCGGCGAGATCGTGGGGCTCGCTCACAGCCTGACCGTGATCGCGCAACAAGCACCGACTCCCGCGCGGGTGTGGATCGGCCGCACGATGTCGCTGCCCGGCCTCGCCGACGGTGGGGAAGCCGCGGTCCCGGTCATCGAGATCGTGCATCCCGATGGCCGGATCGCCTGGGCCGCGGTCGGTTGGCCCGGGCAGCTCGGCACGGTGACCGGCATCAACGCGCAAGGTCTCGCGGTGCTCGTCGATCCGGCACGCACCGGCGACATCCGCCCGACGCGCACCGCACGTCCGGTCGCTTTGCTCGCACGGATGATCCTCGAGCAAGCCAAGACGCTCGACGAAGCCGTCAAGCTCGTCGAACAAACTCCGACGCTGGGCTCGGCCGTGATCGTGATCGTCGATGGCTCGACTGGCAAATGGTTGATCGTCGAGCGCACGCCGGAGAAAGCGATCGTCGAACGCAATCCGAAGTTGCCGGTGTTTGCCGATACGCTCACGACGAACGCCCTATCCTCGGATCCCGAGAACGATCGCGCGAAGCGCATGCTCGCGCCGGGACGGATCGAGCGCGCAGCTCGCCTCGTGCGCGCGCCGCTCCCCGATACCGCCGCGCTCGCTGCAGTGCTGCGCGATCAGCACGGGACAGATGACAGCCCTCGCCCACCCGGACATCGCGGCGTGATCGACGACGGCCGCCAGATCCAGCAAGTGATCCTCGATCCGCAATCGCTGCAGCTGTGGGTCGCCGATCCACAAGCAGGCGGTCGGATGCGGGCGTTCGATCTGCGCCATGAATTGCGGGGCGAAGGTGATCGCGCGGTGCCGCCGGCGGATGTGCCCGCGGATCCGAACCTCGATCCAGATCGGGTGCCCTCGTTGCGCGCGGCACGCTCACAACTGGGCATCGCGCGCGCCGCACTCGCGCGCGGTGATCGTGTAGCTGCGGGCGAAGCGTGTGCCCGCGCACGAGCGCGCGCGCCGAACCTGCCGGAAGCGCTCGAGCTCGCGGCGACGATCGCACAAGCGCGTGGCGAAGATGGCGAAGCGCGCAAGTGGTACCAGCGCTGGCTCGAAGCCGGACCGGACGATCCTCAAGGCGAGGAACGCGCGCACTCGCTCCTCGCGCGGTAGCGCGGACGTCAGCGGTTCATCAACAGCGCGACCGCGGCACCGGCGAGCCCGCCGAGGACGAGCAGCCCGACGAGGATCCAGATCCAGCGGTTCGATTTGGGTGGCGTGCGAACCGTGTCGCCGTAGAGTCCGCTCTGGCCATTCTGGGGGGCCTGCGGATACGTCATCATCGGCGCGCCCATGCCGGGCAGCTGCGATGGACGATTCTGCGGTTCCGGATACGGTGCTTGATTGTACGGATTCGAAGGCGGCACCTGCGATGCGCCCGGGCTCGGCGTGTTCATCCGCAAGCCGAATGGATTCGGCGTCGCGGCCGGATTGGGCGTGGGGTCCGGGAGATGCGGCGGCGTGACTTTCGGCATCTCGCCTTTGCGAGTCTCGAGCAACTCCGCGCCCTGGGTGCGCACGGGGCCATTCGCGCCGCCACCGAAGGGAATCATCGCCGGGTTGGTCTGCTCGCGCGCCGCCTCGATCACTTCTTGGAGGGCGGCGGCCAGCGCGCTGACATCTGCGTGGCGATTCGCTTTGTCCTTTTCGAGCGCCTTCAAGATCGCACGATCCGCGGCGGGCGGGAGGTTCGCCTTCGGCAAGCGGACCGACGGTGGCTGCGGCGTTTGCTTGAGCTGCGCGGTGATGAGCCCGGCCGGGCCCTTGGCATCGGGGAAAGGCAACCCACCCGTGATCATCTCGTACGCGACTACGCCGAGCGCGTAGACGTCGCTCCGGCCGTCGAGCGCCTTGCCCATCAACTGCTCGGGCGACATGTACTCGAGCGTGCCGAGGGTCTGCCCCGTCGCGGTGAGTTGCGGCGATTGGGGATCGATCGAATCTCCGCGCATCACCTTCGCGATGCCGAAATCGAGGATCTTCACGAACTCCGGGTTCCCGGGGCGCGTCTCGAGATAGACGTTCTCCGGCTTGAGATCGCGATGCACGATGCCCTGCGCATGGGCCTCGGAGAGCGAGCTGCACATCTCGATCAGGATCTTGAACACGCGCTTCCACTCGAGCGGTGCTTGCTCGTGGAAGACCTGATGCAGGCTCTTACCCTCGAGCAGCTCCATCGCGATGTAGAGCGTACCGTCGGCGGTCTGATCGAAATCGTAGGTCGTGATCGTGTGCGCGTCGCGCAGGTTGCAAAGCACCATGCCTTCGCGGCGGAACCGCGAGACGAGGTTCTCGTCCTTCGTCATCTCGGGATGGAGCAGCTTGAGGGCGACCTTGCGGCCGGTCGCGAGTTGCGTGCCCTTGTAGACCGCACCGAAGCCGCCCTCTCCGATCTTCGCTTCGATCTTGAAGCGATTGTTGAGGACCTGGTTGAGGTAGATCTCGTCGCCAACAGGTTTCGGCTTCACTGCCGCACGGATGACCGGTTTGGACGCCGGCTTCGGCGCAGCAGCGCTCGCTGCGGCGACCACTGGAGGTGCTGGCTGAGCCACCTGCAAGCGATAACCGCATACACCGCAGAATCGAGCATTCGACTCGAGCGGCGAACTACACGAAGGGCAGTTCATCGAAGCCGAATTTTCGCAGAAGTTCAGAGCTAACGCACGTCGCTTCCACACATTTTCAGTAGTTAACAACGAGTCAGCAGCAGCACGAACAGGATCACGAAGCTGCCACCGCCGATCGCCGGGACGAGCCAGGGCGGCCAGGACTTCTCCAGAACGGGCGGATGAAGGGCGGAGATCGCCGTCTCGTCGCCCAGAAACAAGCGGATGCGGGGGCCGCCAGGTCCGAACACGAGATCCAGTGGCGTCAGCGACGCGACCTTGGCCTCGGTCACGCGATGGCCGTCGATGTACGTTCCATTGGAGCTGCCAAGATCGACCAGCACCCAACCTGCCTCGACGGGCCGGAGCTCGGCGTGGCGCGAGCTCGCATCGATGTCTCGGTACGGATCGAACGCGACTTCGCAGTCGGGATGTCGCCCGAACCGGATGCGTTTCGACGCATCGAGCTCCTGACGCTGGCCACGCCGCGTACCGGCGACGTGGTCGATGACGACACGCACCTTGCCAGTCTACACGTCGGGACAACAGGTCGGTCGCTACCGGCCGCCGAGCACCCAGGCGATCACACACGCGACCACCGCGACCGCGCCGACCAGCCAGGCGCTGGTGGCACCCGTTTTCAGGTGGCGGCGCGCAGGGCCCTCGACATCTTCGATCGGGAGGGCGGTCTCGGGCAACCGGATCCCCACGCGCGACACCATGATCGCGTGCTGGCCGGTCACCGGAATCGACGGTGGGATCGATTGCGACGGCAGGCCGATCCGCGCGGCCAACCGCCGCGCGACGTAGGAGGTGTCCGTGAGCGCCGGGTCACCTTCTTTTTGCGGGTCGAACTCGCGGAACGTCGGCAGATCTGCGTCGTCGCGCGGGGCCGCCAGCCGATCGCCGCCGACATCGAGCACGATCGCGGTGATGTTGTCGCTGCCGCCTGCGGCGCGTGCGGCGGTGATCAACAACATCGTCGATTCACCGACGGTGTGAGGTTCGGCCATCAAGATCGCCAGCGCCGGGTCTCCGACCAGGCCATGCAAGCCATCGCTGCACAGAAGCACGCGATCGCCGCGCCGCAACTCGATGATCGAAAGCGATGGTTCGACATCGTCACCGACGCCGAGGGCCTGGAGGATCGCCGAGCCCGCATTCGCGGCCTCGATCTCGTCGTGACCGGCGGCGAGCAGCGCCGAGGACAGCGACTGATCCTGCGTGACTTGCACGAGGGTGTTGTTGCGCTGCACGTACGCGCGCGAATCTCCGACGGTCGCGATCACCAGGCGATCGCCGACGACACCGGCCGCCGACACGGTCGTGCCCATGCCCTTCAAGCCAGGCTCGCGCTTGGCCATCGCGTGGACATCGTGATTCGCGACGCGGGTCGCTCGTCGCAGGAGGCGCGCGAACACCTCTGGATCGCGGGTCGCGGGCGTGGCCTTCATCTCGCGCCAGATCACCTGCGCCGCGAGATCACTCGCGACCTCACCGCCTTCGACGCCACCCATGCCGTCGCACACGACCAGCAGCACGCCGCGTTCGGCGGTCGCACGCCACGGTCGAGCGACGGCATCGACGAGTGTGCCGTGATCGAGATCGCCGACGAGGAAGCTGTCCTCGTTGTGATCTCGGACCTGGCCGACATCGCTGGCAGCGGCCACCGCGATGTCGAGCAGTTGCGTCACCGGGCGACGAGCTCGACGCGCAAGAGCTGGTCACCCATCCGCACGTGGTCACCGTGCTTGAGCGGCGTCGGCCCCGCGATGCGGACGAACGTGCCGTTCGAGCTACCGAGATCGGTGACCTTCGCGGTCTTGCCGTCCCACGTGATCGCGGCATGGCGGCGCGACATGAACGCGTCGTCGCGAAACACGATGTCGCCTTCTTCACGCCCGAGCACGGTCTCCTCGGTGATCAGATGGCGCACGTCGCGATAACCGCCCGACGGTACGATCTGATGAAGGCGCGCGTAGGGCTCTCGCGGTGGCGATCCGAACAGCGACACGCCGTGACGCACGAGCGGGTGCATCGTCTTCTCCTCGGGGGAGAGCCGCTCGAACACCAGCACCTCGCGACCGACGAGCACGGTCGATCCATCGGCGAGCTCGACCGGGCCGTCGGCCTTCTTGAACACGCCATTGAGCGTGTCGATCGCGTGGATCCGCACGCTTCCTTCAGGCGTGCGCTCGAACCTCGCGTGTTGCTTGGCGAGGAACCGATCCTCGTCGAAGGAGATGTCCGCGCCCGCGCGACCGATCACCGTGTCGTTCGAGCTTAGAGGGAATCGCTGCCCATCACTTCCATCGCGATTGACGAGCACCGCCGTGCCCCACGCAGCACCGGCAGCGACCGCGGGCGTCGCGATCCGGACCGCGACCGGCACGGCCGAACCTGGCTGCGAAGGTCGCACCGAGTCCGGCTGCGCGATCGTCGCACCCTGAGGATCGATGCCCGCGACCAACCCCGCGCTGGGCGGCGCGATCGGTGGCGTTTGATTCGTCGGCGGACGGGGCTGGGGCATCGCACCGGGATCGGTCGGTGCGATGGCCTGGAGATGAAGGCCGCATTGCTGGCAATACGCGAAGCCAACGGGCGTCGAGGTCCCGCACCGCGGGCACGTGATCGTGCTGCCGGACACCGGCGCGATCACCGGGCGAGCGGCTGCCGGTGGTGGCACGAACGAAGGCAGCCCCATCGGTTGCGGTGGCGCGAATCCCTGTCCGGGCGCGGTGGGCCCGGTACCGATCGGTGGCAGCGATGCCAGGGCCGATCCGCAGGCCCGGCAGAACTTCATTCCTGGCGGGTTTTCTCCTCGACACACACCACAGATGACGGGCAACCCCGCGCTCGGAGCGGGAGTCTGCTGAACGGCACTGAGTGCACTGCCACAGTTAAGGCAGAACGACGAACCTGGCGGGCTTTCGTGGCCACAGACAGAACAACGCATCACACCCCTGGGACTGAGTTTGTCTAAAACCCCGACGATCGGGAATGGCGCCGGGCCGGTTTGCAACGCCGATGGCGTCTTGCTAAGACCGGGCCGCTCCGTGCCGCGCAAGCCCTCACACCCGTTCAGAAAACTCGCGGCACTGGCGCTCGTGGCCGCGGTCGCAGCCAGCTCGGGGGCCTGTACCCCTGGCAACGTGCGCACCGCGCCATTCCGCGTTCGCCCCGATTCGGCGGATGCGGGGTCGATGCGGGGGCCGTTCAACGGTCGGGTGGTCGACGTGACCACCCATGCACCGATCGCCGGCGCCCTCGTCTACGCGGCGTGGACGCTCGAGCGTGGCAGCGCCCTGCCGGAGCCGGCAGGTGCCCACGAGTACGTCGGGTCGACCGATGCGGGTGGCAACTATCGCGTGCCTTCGTTCCAGTCGGTGCCTTCGGGCACGCGCGTCACGGAGTTCACGCTGCTGGTCTACAAGCGCGGCTACATCGCCTATCGCAGCGATCGTCGGTTCACGGATCTCGGCCTACGCATGGACTTCGCGCAGGAAGACAATCAAGTCCTGCTCGAGCGCTGGCGCAACGAGCTCTCGCACGCGCGCCACCTGCGGTTCGTCGGTGGCGGCACCGCGGTCTCGGCACTCACCTCCTGGGAGCTCGCCGATGCGAGCGCCGAGCTCGAGGGCAAGCGCCCGAGTGGCGATGATCTGCGCCCGGGTCGCGGAGAAGGCCCCTACGTCGTCGCGGCGCAGCTGCTCACCGATGTCGATATCAAGGCGCGGACGAAGTACGACGGTCAGTTCGAAACGGGCCCGCTCTCCGACGAGCCCGACACCGCGACGTACTCGTCGCAGCACTTCAAAGCGCTCGGCCGTCCCGAGAGCTGGGACATCGCGATCCGTGTGTGGCGCCTCGAGCCGGGTAAAGCGCAGGAGCGCTACGACGAGCTGATCTCGCAGCTGCCGGGCGTCACTGAAAAAGACGAAGTCGCGAGCCGCTCGTTCCAGACCGCCGAGAACGAGATTCGCGGCGTCGGCTTCCTCGACGGAACGCGCGGTGTGGTCGTCCTCATCACGTGCGGCAACAGCCAGTGCGCGTCGGTCGAGGATGCGGTCGCGCTCGAGCAAGGCGTGTACACGCGGTTGAAGCAGCTGGTGCCGATGGGTCTCGGCGGAACGCCGGGTAAGTGACATGAAGCTCAAGAGCCTCTCCTCCGTTCTCGCTCTCGTCCTCGCCGCGAGCTCCGCGGGTGCGTGGGAAGCCCAGACCACGCACGCCGGTCTCGCGGAGCAAGCCGCGCTCGCTTCGCGCTTGAACCGTCGCCTCGTCACGCTCGGTTTCAATGGCGGCTTGTTCGAGCCGCTGACCATTCCGCCCGCCGATGCCAAGGCGCTGATCGATGATCTGCACCTGCTGTCGCCGACCCACGGCGCGGTCCCCGATGCGCGTGGTCGCCAGACCGCGCTCGCGTGGATCTCGGCCGGTGCCGTGCTCGCCGACGTGCCGGCCGCGCACGGCGCGAATCACTTCTATGATCCGATGACCCATCACGGGTGGGTGCGCCCATCGCGCGGGATCGCGGGCGTGCTGCGTGGCATCTCGCCGCTTCCCGATCACGGCGTGCCCGCGCCCGACTGGGTCGTCGACAAGACGAACCCGTTCAACCTCGCAGGCTTTCTCGACCAGTATGCGAAGGCGGTCACCGCCTCGACGCCAGGCGAGCGCTCGCGTGCGATGGCCGCGGCACTGATCGCGGCCGGGGCGATGATCCACACGCTCGGTGATCTAGGCACGCCGTCGCGCGTGCGCGGGGATGAAGAAGCGCACCTCGATCCTCTCGGTGGTGGGGGCGAAGATGTCGGCTCGCGGATGGAGCGGATCGCCGCGCTCGCGTACGGCCGGCTCGGCGTGCCGCTGCCCGGTCGGGTGATCACGCGCCTTCACCTCCGCGATTACTTCACGTCGCTCGACGGTACCGGCCTCGCTGACCAGATCGCGATGACGTACTTCTCGCCGAACACCCTGCCCGCCTCGGGCCGCGTGACCTCGATGTCGCCGTCGCTCGCGCGTCCGCTGCCGGCGCTGCCCGCGAAGCTCAACCTCGTCGCGGGCGGTCGCGAAGAGGGCGCCACGGTCTACAACAAGGCCGGCACCTGTATCGCGCGTTATCGCGTCGAGCACTCGATCATCTCGTTCTCGATCGACGACGACTGCATGCTCGAGCAGCTCGCCGTGATCATGCCGGAGGTCGCGGCGTACGAGACCGGCCTACTCGACTTCTTGCTCCGCGGCGAGCTCGCACTCGCCGTCGATCAAGGTCAGGTCACGGTCAGCGCGAAGGGCCTCGGCGCCGGCACGATCGACGTGCTCGTCGAGGACGAGCGCGGCGTGCGCACGTCGATCGGCAAGACTGCGGTGCCGGGCGGTGGCAGTGACGACCTCGCGAAGATCGCGATGCCGACCTACGGCACGCGCGTAGTCGCGGTGTTCTCGGGTGCAGATACGGCGGGCGAGCCGATCGTCGCCGTCGGCGCTCTTCCGCTAAGCTCGCACTGATGGCGAAGAAACGGCGCGCAGAGAGCGACGGGCTGGACCGCGTGTTCGGCGTGATCCAGAACGCCACCCCTGGTCTCCACGATCTCGCACCCCCAGCGGTCGCGCTGCCGCAAGGCCTCCCCGAACCCCTGATCGAGCTCTACGCACGCTGCGATGGGGGTCGGATCTTCGTCGACACGCTCGAGCTCGCGCCATCGCACGACGTCACGTTCGACAACGGACGCTGGCAGTTCGCGAGCAGCGAAGGCGAACCGATCTCGATCGACGGGCGCGGCCGGATCTGGCGGCGCGAAGAATCGATCGAGGACGAGGTCTGTGAAGGCACGAGTATCGACCGCTGGCTCGGCGGCGAGCTCGACGCGCTCGAGCTCGTGTTCGACGCCGATGGCGAGTACGCCGAGGACGTGTTCGACGAAGAAGGTGACGTGGAGCCAAAGATCCGCGAGCAGCAGCTGCGCGCGAAGCTCAAGCGCGATGTCAAAGCGCCCGCGCCACGCTGGCG
>JANXOP010000250.1 GCA_025357755.1 Kofleriaceae bacterium
CGATGACTCCGTCGATGTGATTCGACTCCGCAGACGCTTGACCCACTTCGATCATCACCCACTCCTCGTTGCGTTGAGGAGGTCACCGTAGCACTGGTTTTTTCGGCTCGAGGGCGTGCGTTCTCGACGACGATTCGATGGTGCAGGCGACCGTCTCGAGCTGCGCGGCGAAGGCGTTGCGAGACGTGAAGCCAGTGCGTCTCGTGAGCGAAGAGATCGAGGTCGCGGAGACGCGTGTTGCGACCCGACAAATCACGTCAACGACAAAGCGCATGCAGGGAAGGAAATCGTCCAGCGGAGATCTTCTCGAATCACACACTGTCCGCGTTCCGGACACCGTTGCACTCGATCGCGTTCACGAGAACGCCCCACGTGGGGCGCGCCCACGTCGCTGCTTCGATGCCACTCTTTCGATCGCGTACGGCCTGTCGCCGACAAGACGATCTACAAGACGAGGACCTGCCCCAAGCGCCTCGAACGAGCGTAGTCACGAACAGCGATGACCCGCCGCTTACTGCGAGGCGGTGCTGCAGTCGAGCGACGGTCCGAGTGATGCCGCGCCGCGCAGCACTGCACACGCGATCGACGAACATCGACGGCCCCCGTGGGACATCGAGCGCCGTGGTCGGACTGCGGCCGATGAGGATCGCGGGGAGCTCGCACGTAGCCGTCCTGCGACCGTCCGAGTGATGCCGCGCCGCGCAGCACATGCGATCGACGAACATCAACGGTCCCCGTGGGACATCGAGGGCCGCGGTCGTGCTGCGGCCGATGAGGATCGCGAGGGAGCTCGCTCGAAGACGTCCTGCGGCGGTCCGACTAGTGCCGCGCAGCGCATGCGATCGACGAACATCAACGGCCCCCGTGGGACATCGAGGGCCGCGGTCGTGCTGCGCCCGATGCACATCACGTCGCCGACGAACGGATCAAATACGCCACGCGAAACACGACGAACCAGACCGCGAACACGAGCCCAGCCCATCGACGTGAGGCCATCGTCGGCCGCGATGGCCGTGACCTTGCGGGCGTCGATGTACGCTCGACCGGCGCGCTCGAGCCCAGTCGGCGGTCAGGCTAGGCATCGAGCTGCTCGAGCCGCGGGCGCCGCCGCGCCAGGCGGATGGCCTGACCGGCCTCGATTCGAGCCACGATCGAGCGACATGACTCCGGTGATCGGTCGTCAAAGCGTGGATCGCAAGCCGCGCGATCCTGCTACGAAAATACGCTCGCGGTCTCCTGTGATTTCGAAGGCTTGAGCTCGACGTCGAAGCCGAGACGTTCGAGACGTCGCACGAGGTTGTCGGCGGTTCGAGTGGACGTCGACGGACGCCCCGCACAAATTTTCACCCCTGGTGGTGCGCCGCTTTTGAAGTAGACCCCGCGGCGCTCTTGGTCTGTTTAGTCGTCACGGTCTCAGGTGTCAGTCGAGAAGCTCGTCGGCGATCCGGCTCGTTGCCTGAAACATCGCCTTCGATGGCGAGCGCCACACCACCTTGCTGCTCGGCTCCCACATCAATTCTTCGAGGTAGTCGTGCGCGTAATCGGCGATCGACATCTCGCCGTTCTTGTCCTGCGTGTCGAGCAGATAGACGAAGCCCTCGCCGGCGTCTTGGCCGATCTGAAAGAACACCGCGTTCGCGAGTTGTTTGGTCACGCGAGCGAGCGAGCTCGGCTCCTCGAACATGTCGGCGTCGAGAGTTTCGCGAAGCTCCTTCGTCAATATGACCACTTCTTTCGGGGTCAGGACCGCATACGACAGCTGCTCGTACGAACCCTTCGCGTTCTTGCCGAGTCCGGGCGCGCCGCGCGTGGTGACGAGTGCCGTGTACGACGGTGGGAACGTGAACTTCAGCTTCGTCTCGGCAGTGGTGATGTCTTTCGCGGTCACCTTGCGCCACACGACATCGGCACCGCGTTGTTCGAGCCACCTCCACTGGTCCTCGGGTGACAACGTAGCCGTCAGCTTCTTGTTCGCCATTTTACTGGAGCATGTTCGCAGATGTCGTCACGCCGCGCTTGGTGACGTCGAAGCGGAACGCACCGTGGAGGTTCTGGATGCAACACGCCGACACCGCGCGCCGCATCGTCGCCTCGTGGATCGTGAGGTGCTCGGAGATCGCCCGAACCGAGACCGGCTTGATCGGTCCCCGCGCGACCGCGAGCTCCGGTCGCGCCTGCAAGATCGCCGTGACGACCTGCTCGAACAGCTTCGCGCGTTGGCGTAACGCGCGAACGACCCACGCGGCGTCGCGCGTCGCGCCACGGACGTGGGGCCACGCGGATCGATTCGCGCGAGCGATCGGTGGATTGCCGAAAATCCACACGTCGGCATCGGAGGCAGCGAGCTCGGGTGGGCGCTCGAGCAAGAAGCTCCACGGCGTGACGCCGGTCTCCACTTGCAGCTCGAGCTCTTCATCGCTGGGCACCTGCAAGAGGTCCGGATCACCGAGCTCGGCCGGCTCGAGGCCCTGCGTCGAGGCGATCAGCGCGGCGAGCTCGGCCGACGGCGTGCTCAACATCTTGATCGCCAGCTGCAGTTGCGGCGTCATCACGAGCTGCTGGCTCGGCTTGCTCTTGTCATCGAGATCGTTCGTCACGGTCGCGGATCGTACACGGACGCCGATCAGTCGTCGTCCTCGACGAAGCGCTGCGTCGGCTCGCGCTCCAGCCAGCGCGCGACCGCCGTCTCCGCCTTCTTCTGGCGCGCGACTGCGCCCGGGATGCCGGCGATCCCCTTGGTGGAGCCGAACGAAAGAATCTCGTCCTGGAGGCAGCCCGAGGTGATCCACGTGCAAGGCTCGTCGTCGAAGCGCAAGATCGGATACTCGCCGTCCTTGGTTCGTGCCTCCTCGGCGACGTAAAGAAAGACGCGTTGATCACTCGCGAGCCCGAGCTCGATCAGCGCCGGCCGGTCGACCTCGGCACTCTTCTTCAAATCGCGGTACGCCTTCGCGAGCATGCTCTTCGCGTAGATCTCGGCCATCGTGGTCGAGGTGAAGATCGCTGCACGTCCCGCGAGCGCCTTGCCGTGCATGGCGAACACCGGTTGCCACGTGAGCACGAGCTTTGCGTCGTACGCGAGCAGCGCCCGCATGCTCGGCGGCAGCGGGACGGTCGTCTTCTTGTCGCCGCGCGTCCGCTGCATCCGCAGTGCATCGACGACGGCGCGGCTCAGGGGTGCACGCTTCTTGTTCTTGTTCGTCTTCTCGATCGCATCGAGCATGGCGAGGTTGCGCTCGGTCGCCAGATCGTCGCCGATGATGGCGGCGATGGTGCGGGGTTGTTTACTGGGCATCGGTGCGCCTACGGTACCTGCGACCCGTCACGCACAAGCCCACCAGCATCAAAGCAACGAGCGAGGTCGAGCCATCCGTGGCTTGACAGCCTCCGGCCTCGGACTGCCCGGTCTCGGACTGGGACTCTCCCGATCCCGATCCGGCCGGCGCATCGGGCTGCCCGAACGCAGCATCGGGCGTGCATTGCACGATCGGATCCCCCGGCGCGGTCTTCTCGTAGAACACATCCATCTCCTGGAGCCACATCGGAAACAGCGGGAGGTCTGCCGGCGTGAAGTTCTCGACGGTGCCCACCGCGACCCAGAACTTTCCACTCTTGAACTCGCTCGGCCACGCGGCGATGTAGTAGGTGCCCGTCTCGGGGATCGGCTGCAGTCCTTCCACGTAGACCCAGCTATCGGTCGAGCTTTCGTTGTCGTGGAACGTGGTGCGCGCCGTGAGTGGATCGATCGGTCGACCCGGCAGGCCACCGGCCTTGATCGGTACCGAGCCGACGATGCCCGGTCCGAGCAAGGCGAGCGCAGGACGATAGCTATCGAAGCGGTCGACCTTCGGCACCCCCGACTGGATGTAAATCTGATCACCTGCGTGTGCATCGAACCGCAGCCACAGCACCTGGCTATCGCAGGTCGCGACCTGATTCACGACGATCGAATCGACCGGATTCTCGATCGGGAACGCGGTCGCGATCGTCCCGTTGGCGCCCGCGGGCCAGAAGGGGCGATGCGCGTAGGCCGGGCTTGCTGCCAGTACCAGGGTCGCGACGGTCACCGAAGATTTCATACGCAGCATGGGAGTCCTTCTTACCTAACTGGCTAGCTTTCGGTCGAATGAGATCGACTTCGTGGTTGGCTCTGCGGTCGCGGAATCTAGGCGACCCCAACTAACGCGAGCGCGCCAATCGATTGTCCGAAGGCGCCAGTGCACGGTCGTGAGCTCGCACCGCGCCGACCCTCGCAACGAGCGTAGACCTCGCGTCCACGGCGACTCACACGCTTCGGGTGTAGCGTGGTCGTATGCGGCACTGGGCACGGAGGCTCGGACTGGTCACGTTAGGCGTGACTGGATGTGGCCGGCTCGGGTTCGAAGTTACAACGATCGACAGCGCGCAAAGCGATGCCACACCAGGCGACGTCGATGTCGTCGCGAGCCCGAAGGATTGCGACGGCACGCTGCTGGCCGAGCCGGTCGATAACTTCGCCACCAACCTCGACGGCTATACGCAGTTCAACTCCGCCACCACCGTCGCCCTCGATGCCGGCCAGTTGACGTTCACGCTCGCTCAAAACCAGCCGGGCTCGAACGACTACGCTGGCGTGAGCACCAACGCGACCACGCTGATCCGCGGCCGGGCCGCGCGGGTCGAGCTGGTCCAGGCACCCTCGAGCTCGTTCGGCGCCCAGGCGCACTTCTTCCTCGCCAATGCGGATGGGGAGCTCGGAGGATTTCGATTCGACTCCGGCAGCTTGTTCGTCGAATACAGCGGCACGCAGAGCTCTGTTCCCTACGATCCGGTCGCTCATCGTTGGTTGCGGCTCCACGAAGCCGCCGGGAGCGTGTCGTTGGAGACCAGCGCTGACGGCGCTCACTGGAGCGTGCTCGCGTCGTACGCGGACCCAGCGTCGATCGACCAGCCAGCCACCACCTGGTTCCAGGCCGGGACGTTCACCGCCGTGGCGATGCCCGGTCAGGCGCGGTTCGACAACCTCAACATCGCGGTCTGTCCGTGAGCCGCCGGACCGCGTGCGGTTTCGATCGTGTCCCCACGATCGCTCGTGTCGCAGCGCAGATCATCCTGCGGCACCGAGCGCCCACGCAAGTTGCGCGGTCGTGAGCAGGGCCATCTGACGCAGCATCCGGCGGTATGGATCGCGGAAGGGAGTGCGCGACCACCACGCGCTGTGGCCGATCGCGGCGACGACACCGAGGGCCCACACCGTCGACGCGGCACCGCGGTGCGAGACCGGCGCCAACAGCGCGAGGTGGACGGCGAACAGCAGCGCGCCGACGCGGAGCGTGCGGGCAGCGCCAAGCAGTGAGGTCCAGTTGGTGCCGCGCTCGTCTGGAGCGAGCTGAAAGATCTGCGCGGTTGGCATGCCGCCGAATAGACAGACCGTCCATGCGAGGCCGAGGTAGATCGCGTTGGCCGAGAGCGGTGCTCCGGTGGTGACCCAGCCAAGTGCGAAGCTACCAAGGCCGCAGCCGAGCGCGTTGATCAGGTTGTCGATGCCCGGGAGGTCCTTGCCGCGCCGCCATGGGCCACCGCGCCAGGAATAGAAGAGCGACAGCGAGACCGCCGCCGCGACGAGCAGCATCGCGGTCGCGCCACGCACGGCCGCGGCGATGATCGCGGCCAGCATGAGAGCGAGCCCGAACGCGCGGAGGTGCCGCGGCCGCGGCGGAGGATCGGGAAGGAGATTGACCGGGCCGGTGTCGCGATCCTCGGCGGAGTTGAACGCGTTGGTGCCGCCCCATAGCAGGATCGAGTAGACGATCACGAGGAACGCGAGATCCGTGACGACGTGGTCGTGGGTGGGCGCGGCAAGCCAGCCGGTGAGCGCCATCGCGATCGTCACCGGGATCGAGCGCGGTCGGATATAGGCGACGTACGCGTTCATGCGAACGACCGATCGGTCGCGATCGCGCCGGTGCGTTCGACGTAGACCTTCATCTCACCATGGTGGTGACCGACGTGACCCGCGGTGCGAAATCCGAGCGTGCGACCGAGCTCTCCGATCGCGGCCCATCGGGGATCCGGCCACAACATCTCGTCCCAAACGACGTCGGCCCGGTACTCCTTCGGCTCGGCGATCACGTCGTCGCCGGCGAGCCGATACGACACGAAGCCGCAGTCGGTGAGTGCGTAGGTCTTGACCACGGCGCCCTGGAAGCCGAGGCCGTAGAGGGTGCGGGCCGGCGGGATCCGCGTGGCCGCGGCGCCGAGCCAGGCGATGCCGTCGGCCCACGGGCAAAGCGTGCGGACATAATAGGTCGGCTCGACCGCGCCACCGAGCTCGCGTTTTACTCCGGTGATCGCGGCGGGCCAGTACTCGGCGGCGGCGCGGAACCTCGAGGTCGCGAGCTCGAGGCGTGGACCGAGCGTGACAACCGCGAACGTGTCGCGGCCGAGTACCCACTCTGCATAGCGCTCGAGCGCAGCACTGTCGTGCGCGAGCACGCCGGCAACGTCGATCCCGTAGAACGCGCCGAGCGCGCTGAGCTCGCCGGCGGGCGTCACGCGGCCTCCACGAGGTCGGGCCAGTGGTGGAGAGCACCGCGCGCGAACATGCAGCCGAGCGCGTCGAAGATCGTGTCGACGATCCCGAGCAGCTTCGGGTCGCCTGCCTCGAGAGTCGCACCGAGCCGGTCGCGCAGGCCCTCGACCTGGTTCTCTTCGATGTGCACGTGCGGCGCGCCGAGGTACAGCACGTGATCGAGCCGGTGGCGCTGGACGTACGCGAAGAGCGTGCCGAGCGTGATCGTCCCGGCCGTCTCGAGTGCGCAGAGCGCGACCAGGCGCTCTGTCGGCGTCGCGTCATGAAACACCGCGAGCATCCGGCCCATCTGGATCCGAGTCTCGAGAAACTCGATCGCGAAGCAGTCGTCAATCGTCAGCGCGGCCTGGTCGGTTGCGGCGAGATCGTGCTCGCTCCACTTCCAGTGTCCGGAGTCGACTTTGCGGTGCGCAGCCGCGAATGCGGCGAGCTCCGGCGAGTGGATCTCCGTCGCAGCCCAGATGAGATCCTGAAAGAACCGCGCCGCGACCGCCTGCTCGCGAAAGAACGCCGGGAACCGCTCGACCGGGACGCGATCGGCGCGCACCGCGCGAAACACGGGGAGGTCAGCATAGGTGGTGGCGCGCCGGTCGATCCGAGCGCCGAGGGTATCTGTGGTCATGATGGTTTCCTCGAAAGTTTGTGAAAAGTCCCCGCTAGCTCCGCGATCGCACCGGCGGCGCCGGGGAACGCGACCACGACGTCGACGAGCTTCGCGATCCGTTCGATCGCTTCGCGCGTCGCCCGTGCGTTCGCCGTGCGGTCCTGGGTCCAAAAGATCACCAGCATCAGGTCGATGGCGTAGAGCAGGTCGGCGAACGCCGCTGGTGGCTGGCCCTTCGCGCCCTCGGTCACCGCGCGATGCAGGGCTCGCCAACGCTCGCGCACGCGGACCGTCGCCGGCGACATCACGCCAAGCGCGCCTTCGGGATCGAGCGCGGCCTGAACCAGCGCGAGCAACGTCCGACGATGTGGCGCCAGCACCTTGAACCGCGTGCTCTCGAGCGCCGCCCAGCGCTGTCCGACCGTGCCGGCCGGCAGCTTGACCGTGTCGGCCACTTCCAGCGAAAGCTGCTCGTACAGGGCCAGCACCAGCTCCTCCTTGCGCCGGAAATAGCGATACGTGAGCCCGATCGAGATGTGCGCGGCATCCGCGATGTCGCGCAGCGTGGTCTCGGCGTAACCACGCCGCTCGAACAGGCCCAGCGCCGTATCCACGATCCGCTGCCGGGTTTGTTCGCCTTTCGTACTCGTCACAAAAGTGAACATATTCATGTTTGATTCGCACCGCAAGCCAAAAATGAACATGTTCACTTATTGCCGGGACCACCAACTTGCTCGGCGAGCGCTCGATACGTATGAACACGACGCCCCCGTGGCGATGTCCGGTCAGCCGCGGTTCGACAACCTCATCGCGGTCTGTCCGTGAGCTTGGTCGCGGCCTCGACCTGCCTCCTCGTCACCAACCCGGGCGACGACGCGCTACTCCGATGTGACCGACGCGGTCGGGTGTGCGCGCTGGTTGAACGTGTTGGCGACCGTCTCGAGCTCGCGGGCGAGCGATCCTTCGACATCGCGATCGCCTTGCGACGTCCACTCGTCGCGTCGCCGATCGTAGATCGCCTGCGCCTCCGAGCACGCTTGGCCACCGAAGACGTACTTGCCGAGTGCGTACGAGACGAGCCCGCCCGCCATGCCGGCAATACCGAGACCGAAGTCGGGCTCCTTGATCGAGCCGTCGCTCGTACCCGCGCCGTTGATGATCAACAGCGTACCGGCGAAGAACAGCGCCTCGCCGATGTACTTGGGTACCTTCGCGTGGTTGCAGGTCGCGGTGAGATCTTGCATCGCTTGGAGGTCGATCAGGTACGACGGATCGCCGAGCGCCTGCGCTTGGCCGAGCGTGACCGGCGTCCCGTTGTAGGTCGCCGACGCGCGATGGACGTCAACGCGTTCGTTGCTCGTGACCGAGACCGTCGAGCAATCCGAACCGACGCACACGCGATCGCGCGAGGTCACCGGGCGCTTTTCCGTGGTGTCTCGCGAATCGACCTCGATCGCGGCGCCAGCGACGATCGTCGGAAGCTCGGGCCGAGGCACCTTGGGTGGAGGGAGCTCGTAGCAACCGGCGAAGACGAGGGAGAGGATGGTGAGGCGCGAGATGGGCGTCATATCCCTCCGGACGCCCACGGCTCACGCGCGGTAACACGGGGTGTCGCACCCGCTCAGCGGTGCTTCGCGAGCCAGGTCCGCATCTCGTGCATGTCGTCGGCATCGCCCGCCTGCGTGTACAGCCCGAGCGCGGTATGGATCTCTTCGAGGGCGCGCGCCTTGTTCGTGCCGACGAGTGCGGCACCGAGATAGAAGTGGATCTCGGCGACCGAAGGCGGCGGCATGTGGGCATGCTCGCGGATCGCCAGCGCACGTTCGAGCAACGGCAGCGCTTCGGGGCCGCGCCCGAGCTCGGTCAGCGCATCGCCAATGCCGGCGAGCGCGAACGAGATGTTCGGATGCTCTTTTGGCAACGTCGCCTCGAAGATCGGGAGCGCTTGTTGCCACGAGGCGAGAGCGCCCTTGTAATCGTTGCGCGCGGCCTGAAGTTGCGCGAGTCCGCCGAGTCCCATGCCGACGCGCGGATGGTCGGGGCCGTACGCATTGCGATAGACCTCGATGGCGCGGACCAGGACGGGCTCGGCTTCGGCGACCCTATTCATGGCGGTGAGCACGCTGCCTTCGCGCGACAGGTAGTCGGCGATATCTGGATGATCCGCACCCTGCACGCTCACCGCGATCGCCTCGGCCTGCCGAATACGCGCGAGCGCATCGTCGAGCTTGTCGGTGCGCTCTGCGATCACGCCGAGCTCGGACATCACGTACGCGGAGTGGCGATCGCTATTTCCGAGCTTCGCCGCATAGAGAGCGAGCGCGTGATCGAGCACCTTCGTCGCGCCGGCGTAGTCGTGCGAGACGACGAGCGAGCTCCCGAGATTCGAGAGCGAGTCCGCGACCTCGACGCTGTCGGCGCCGTACACGCGTTCGTACAGAGCGATCGCACGGTCGAAGTAGCGCCGGGCGTTCACCGGATCACCGCGCTCGGCGTAGAAGGTGCCGAGGTTGTTGTAGCTAGCCGCCACCGCTGGATGGTCTGGCCCCAGCGCCTTTTGCCGGATCGCGAGGGCCTGCTCGTACAGCTGTTGCGCCTCGCCGAGCTTGGCCTCCGCCCGCGCCACGCTACCGAGGTTATCGAGCGCGCTCGCTACATCCGGATGATCGGGCGCCTCGATCCGCTGGCGAGTCACGAGCACGCGGCGGTACTGGGTGCGCGCCTCGGCGTACTTGCCTTGCGCCTTGAGCACGTTGCCGAGGCTCTCGAGCGTGGTCAGGACCGCGACGTGATCGGGGCCGAGCTCCTTTTCGCTTCGTGCGAGGGCACCTTCGAGGCGAGCTCGTGCGACCGCCGGTTTGCCACGCGCGAGCTCGAGATCGCCGCGTGCGGTATCGAGCGTTGCTTGCAACTCGGCGCTCGGATGGATACTCGCGGCTGCCGCATCGGCGAGCTCGGCGACTTCGAACGCGGCTTCGTACTTGCCCGCGAGCGTGGTCAGCGCGACGACGAGCCCCGCCGAGGCGTGGATCTCCGCCGGCGTATCGCGAACGGTGCGCGCGAGGCGGATCGCTTCGCGAAAATTCTCGACCGCGTGTGGATCGGCGAGCTTCAACCGGGCGGCACCGAGCACCCGCTCGGCCTCGCTGATCAGCGGCTGAAACGTCGTCGCACGCGCGAGCGGAAGGACGCGCTCTAGTTGCGTTCGTGCGGCCTCGTAGTGACCGAGCGCGAGGTCGGCAGCCGCGCGATCGATCGCGGTGTGCACGGCGCGCACTTCCACGGTAGCCGTCGCGCCCTCGGGCGCCAGGAGCTCGTTCGGATGCGTGCACGCCGCGATGCTCGGCAAGCGCATCGCGGCATCGAGCGCGTGATCGACCGTCACCCCGTCGCCGATCGCGAGCGCATCGAGCGTCGCGTCCAGATCATCGAGCCGATCGTTCAAGCACGCCATGCGCGTATCGAGAGCGTGCGCGGACTGATCGCCCGTGCGCGTCGCTTCACAGGCATCGCGACGGCCGATCGACCACGTCGCGCTCCAGTGATCGACGAGCCCTGCGACCTTCGCGAACGTCTCCGCGGCATGCGGGCGCGGCGAGCTCGCGAACGCCGCGTCCAGCTGGGATCGCCGCGCCGGGTTCCACACCGGTGCGAGCTGCGCGTCGCCACCATTGCAGGCGACCGCTGAAGCTGGCTTCGTCGCGACGACGAGGCCAAAGGCGGCCAGGCCGGCGATCACGCCGCCTACCGCGAGCCGCTCGCGTCGTCTCGCGCGGTCGTGCGCGAACTCGTCGACGAGCAGCGTCAGCGATGGAAATCGCTCGGCGGGAAGCGTCGCGAGGCCACGGCGCACGGCCCTGCGCAACCATGCAGGACCATCGGGCTCGCGCACGAGCGGGCCACCGACGTTGAGCGCGAGCTCCACGAACGTGGCGCCACCGAAGGGATGCGTTCCGTAGAGCGCCTCGAACAGCGCCACGCAGAACGAGAACTGATCACTCGCCGCGGTCGCGGGTCTGCCCGCGTACTGCTCGGGCGACATGTAGAGCGGCGTCCCCATCACGGTGCCGGTGCGCGTGAGCTCGCGCGGCGAGCTCGCGGCCGACGTCGCGCGGCCAGGAGCTGTGATCTCTACATCGGCATCGGTCGCGCGAGCCGTCCCGACCAACCCGAAATCGGTGACGCAGACGCGACCACCTTTGAACACCAGGACGTTGTCCGGTTTGAAATCGCGATGGACCAGGCCGGCAGCATGGGCAGCTGCGAGCCCGCGCCCCGCGTGCACGAAGACGTCGATGATGGCCTTTCGGGTGCGCTTCGTCGCGAGCCACGTGCGCAGCGTGCCCGCATCGGCGAGCTCCATCGCGATGTAGATCTGGCCGTCGTGATTGCCGACGTCGTGGACCTTGATGACGTTCGGATGATCGATCTTCGCGAGTGCCTGCGCCTCGCGAAGTAGCCGCTGGCGCGCCTCCTCGGTCGTGCCGATGTGAAGTAGCTTGATCGCGACGTCGCGCTCGAGCTCGGGGTCGTGGGCCGAATAAACCACGCCCATGCCGCCCATGCCGAGCACCTCGAGCAGCGCGAACCTGCCGATCTTCTCGCCGGGCGCGGTGGGCTCGCGCAGCTCGCTCGTCGCGATGACATGGGCAAGTGCCTCGCGACAGCTCGCACAGCCATGGACGTGCACCTCGAGCGCGTCGCGGGCCTCGGCCGAGAGCGTGTGCTCGACAAAGGCGGCAACCGCGCTGTCGTCGGGGCATCCCTCGCTCACCGAGTGGACACTGCCACGAATGCTACGCCCGGCCCACGGCTGGCGTCCGGACAGTATTCGCGACCCTCCTCTCAAGTGTCCGAGCGATTCCGAGCTCGCCTCGTTCGTCGAGCGCGGGGGTGACCTGATCCGCCGCGCGCGGATCGAGGATCACATCCATCGCTGCGATACCTGCCGCCGGGCGATCGCGCTCGCGGTCTACAGCGTCGGATCGGGGAACAGCCGCTGAAGCGACAGGTGGATCTGGCTATCGATCAGCTGGAGCATGCTCGCGAGCTGATCGGCCGCAATCCCGAGCTTCGCGAGCACCAGCGCGCGCGTCGCATCGTGCAAGCGCTGCCGCGCATTGCCCAACCCGCGCGCGACGGTGACGCGATGCACCTGATACGTCGAGGCGATCTGGTCGAGCGTCAAGCCATCGACCATCACGTGGCGCAGGAACGTGCGCTCGCGTGCCGGCAACTCCGCGATCGTGGCCTCGAGCGCCACCTTCACGGTCGCGACCAACTGGGCGCGCGCCGCGGCGAGTTGCGGATCCGCCCCCGGTGCAGCGATACCCTCGAGGAGCTTGTCGTCGATATCATCGATCCGCTCGCGCGCTCTGGATCGCGCGACATCGAGGAACGTGCGCGCCGCGATGATCTTGAACCAGTTCTCGAGGAAGCCGAACCCTGAGTATTCGCGGATCCGCGGCGCTTCGCCCGCGAAGAGCTTGATGCGAAGGAGCTGCGTGAGCTCGTCGGCATCGAGCCGATGAAAGCGCTGCAAGAGCTTGGCGAGTGCGGCGGCATGCGCGATCTCGAACGCCAGGATCGCGGCCGAGCTTCCCTTACTCGCCCACCACGCCAGCACCAGATCCTCGATCCGCAAGCGCGAGCGATCTGGCTGGGTCGCGCGCTCGGCGACATACGCGACGAAGGCGGCATCCGGCACGGCCTCGGGCCAGCGCGCCGCCGCGCGCGCGAGCGCGTCGTCACTCGCCACGCCGAGCAAGGCGGTGAGCTCGGCCTTCATCGCGCCGAGCTTACGCGAATTCCGGAACGCGGCTACTGCAGGGCTTGCTCGGCGAGCGCTCGATACTTCGGGCAGTGATGGACCACCGTGTCGATCGACTCGGTCCCGGTCAGGGTGGGAAGCGCGGCCGCGCAGGCATGCGGATCCTCGTGCGCCGAGCTGATCGAACCCCAGTAGCCGTATTGAAAGATCGGCTCCGGAATGTTGGGCGTCCCGGCGAGCGTGAAGTGGCAGAACGAGGCGTCGCCGAAGTCCTTGCGCCACAGCGCGAAGTACGCGTTGTAGGTGTCGTACATCCGCTGATCGTGTTGGGCGAGGTGCTTGATCGTCTGGTTCATCGTGCCGGTCAGGCTCTGACCGCCCTCGTAGGCGGCGATCGCGATGCCGTCCTCCTGGCCGAGCTTCACGAACTCCAAGAACGTCGCGTCCATGGCCTGGATGTTCGCGTTCATGGCGGTGAACACCGCATCGAGCGAGCCGGTCTGCGCATCGTCGGCGTTGAAGTACGGCGCGTGGGCGATGTACGCGACGTACGCCTTCGGATCTCCGTAGTTCGCGCGGATGAACCGCAGCCCGACATCACTGTAGGCCGCCCCGAGCGCCCAGCCCGCCAGCACCGGCGCGACGACCGCGGCATTCGCCCCGAATTCTTGCTTGAAGATCGTCCCGATCGTCACCAGCCGATCGGCCTCGTACTGGCCAACCCGCATGAGGTTCGTATTCTGGCTCATGAACGACGGACCGTAGGTCCCGTCGTAGACGCCGGTGTAGCGCTGCGGATTCGCATTCGCGGCGCTCAGGAACGTCTGGTACGCGGTGAACCCGGTGTTCCAGGTCTCGTTACTGTTCTCGACGACGAGCTGGAACGGCGTCGCGAGGCCTTGGACCTGGCGCGCCGCGGCGATCCGCGGAAGGTCGAGGTTCGCCGCCATGAACCGTGCGAGCTGATGAATGTAGTCCTCGGTCGCGTGCTCGGGGATCGTGATCCACGCATCCTTACCGGTCAGGTTGATCAGCGCCACGATGCGCTCGAACGGCACGCCGCTGGCCTGCCCGAAGTGGTTCGCGTCCGGCCGATCCGCCCAGTTCGCGAGCGTCGAGTTATTGGTCGCCTCCCAGTCCATGAACCGCAGCGTTCGAAAGGGTGCCAAGAGGGCGAGAAACTCCGGCAAGAACTCGGCGGTCGTGTCGTAGTCGATGCCGGGGAAGTAAAGGTGCACGTCGGTGACGGTCTGCGCCCCGGTGTTCGTGATCCCGAGCGTCAACGCGTGACCGAACGCTCCAGGCGTGCTCGTGATCGTCACGGTCGCGCGGTGCTCGTCTCCAACGACCTGCCACGGATCGGCCAGCACCCCGATCCCCGACACCGCGAGCGTGCCGGCCCCTTTGTAAGAAATCTTGTACGTGCCGAAAGGCAGCAAGAAGCCGACGTCCGTCGAGCTCGTGCCCGAGGCGCCCGCGACCGGGTACCCGCGCGCATCGCGTTGCGCCGGGGCCGTGTCGAACGGCGATAGCTGATAGGTGATGTCGGTCCACGGCAGATCGCCCGAGACGTTGGTGCCGAGCCACGACGACGCGGTCGGCGCACCCACGGGCGGCGTATCGATGCTGCCATCACCCGACGACGACGAGGGCGACTTGCAACCAGTGACCGCCAGCGCCGCGATCAAACACACTGCACGTCGGACCATGAGGACGAGCGTAGTCCGAAATCGCCGGGTTCTCGGCACGACCGTGCACGTGGCGCCTTCGGGCAATCGATTGGCGCGCGCCCACCCGCTCTTGCTCGCCGTCCCCGCGACGAACGGCGTGGTCGGGGCCTCACGCTCGTCAGCTATCTCACGCGGCCGGATCCAGTGAAGCCGCAACCGATGGTCCTGCTCGTCCACGGTGGACCGTGGGCGCGCGACACGTGGGGCCCGAACAATCTCCATCAGATGTTCGCGGATCGGGGTTACGCGGTGTTGTCGGTCAACTATCGCGGGTCGACGGGCTTCGGCAAGAAGTTCCTCAACGCGGGGAATCTCCAGTGGGGCATGAAGATGCACGACGATCTGCTCGACGCCGTGAAGTGGGCCGAGCAGCAGGGCATCGTGGCGCCGCATCAGACCTGCATCATCGGCGGCAGCTACGGCGGGTATGCCACGCTCGTGGGCTTGACGATGACCCCCGATGCGTTCGTGTGCGGCGTCGACCTTGTCGGTCCATCGAACCTGATCACGCTCCTGTCGACAGTCCCGCCGTACTGGGCGCCGATCGTCTCCATGTTCCACAAACGCATGGGCGACCCGACGACCCCCGAAGGCAAGGCTCACCTGATCGAGGTCTCGCCGCTCACCCACGCCGCCGCGATCACCAAGCCCCTCCTTATCGGCCAGGGCGCGAATGATCCGCGCGTCAACCAGGCCGAGTCCGAGCAGATCGTGGCGGCGATGCAGAAGCACGACCTGCCGGTGACCTACGCGCTGTTCCCGGACGAGGGCCACGGCTTCGCGCGACCGGAGAACAACATCGCGTTCTTCGCCCTCGCGGAGGCGTTTCTCTCGGCGCACCTGGGTGGCACGTACCTGCCCGTCACGCGCGACGAGCTCGCCGCCTCGTCACTGCAGGTCAAGACCGGTGCCGAAGGCATCCCGGGCCTCTTGCTCGACAGGTAGTTGAAAGCCGCGCCGATCGCAAACCAGTTTGAATAGCGGCGCGGCGGCCGCGTCTACGTCGGCTTTGTCGTCGACGATCCGAAACCAGAAAATAGCGCGTTCGAAAGCTTCGTGCGTGAACCCCAGGAATGACACCTCGAACGAGCTTGGCGTGGATCGCACTACTGATGACGGCGTGCGCACATGGCAAGCACCCCGAACCGCCGATCCACGGCACCGCTGCACCTCTCGTCGCCGCATCCGATCCGAACCTGGTCGCGATGACCGCCGAGCCGACGACGTCGCTCGTGATGGCAAACGCCGGCTCCGAGCTCGGCATCCGCGTTCGAATCACCGCGAGCGAGCTGCCAACGTCACGCCGACCTCCGCTCGATCTCGCACTCGTGCTCGACACCTCGGGCTCGATGGAAGGTGCGCCGATCGATGCGCTGCGCGCGAGTGCGCGCGAGCTCGCGAGCAAGTTGCGTGATGGCGACCATCTCTCGGTCGTGGTGTTCCACTCGAAGGCCGAGGTCCTCGTACCGAACGTCGCCATCTCGCACGCGAATCGCGGGTCGATCGATCGTGCGATCGCGAACATCCATGCGACCGGCACCACCGATCTCGCGGGAGGTCTCGGGGTCGGCTTGGCGCAGCTCGGCGCCGGCATGATGCCGAACGGGATCAATCGCATCGTACTGTTGTCGGATGGTGTGCCGAACTCGAGCGTCGCCCTACCAGTGCTCGTCGCGAGCATCCGTCAGGCCGGGGTCTCGGTGACATCGCTCGGCTTCGGGCTCGATTACGACACGACATTGATGACCCAGATCGCACGCGAGACTGGCGGCTCGTTCCACTACCTCGAACATGCCGACGAGGTCGCGAAGGTGTTCGATGCCGAGCTGGTCAAGATGAAGTCCTCGGTCGCACGCAACCTCCAGCTCGAGATCGAGCCCGGCCCTGGCGTCGTGATCACCGCGATGCCGGGACTCGCGGTCGGCGCAGACGGCAAGCTCTACGCGCTACTCGGTGATCTTCCGGCGGGTGAGACGCGCGACTTGATGATTCCGATCCGGGTCACCGCCCGTGGCGAAGGTTCGATCGCCGAGCTCGCGCAGGTAACGCTGCACTTCGACGACGTGATCGGCAAGAGTGGGGTACGCGAGCGCGGCGCCTTTGTCTCGGTCAAGACCTCTCGCGATCCCAAGGCGCTCGCGGGCGCGATCAAGATCGATCTCGAGGTGGCGCGGATTCGCTCGGCCGCGGCCGCGACCATCCTGCAAGCGCTCGAGCTCGCACGATCGGGACAGCTTCCGGCGGCCCACCAGAGCCTGGCAGCGGCGACGACGGCCGTGAAGCTCGCCGCGAAAATGTACAAGAACGCGGGCCTCGACGAGCTGCTTGCGCAGCTCGCGGACCTCGACAAAGAGATCGCTCAGATCGTCGTCAGCCTCGCCGCTCCGCGACAGGACCAGCGTGTGCCATCGGCCGCGCCCGCCGCGATCGAGTCGCAGCTACGCCGTGCCGAAGACAAGGCGAGTAGCGTAGTCCGCGGCGGCAACTGAGCTCGAGGTCGGCGCGACCAGTTCACCGCACGTTTCGCTCAGCGAGTTTTGGCGCGTCCGGTGATCGCGCTTGGCCGACCGAGGCAGCTCTCGTACGGCTGCACGTGGAACTCGCAGCAGCCTGGTGCTATCGCTGGGGATGCGGATCGCGTGGATCGTCGTGTTCCTCACGTGGCTCTCGGTGTCCCCGACCTTCGCGGATCCAGTGGTTCGCTCGATCGGCGTCGGGATCTCCAGTTGCGCCTTGCTGGACGGCGGCGAGGTGCGGTGCTGGGGGCCAGGCGTGCCCACGCCGACCTCGATCGGCCTGACCGACGTGACCTCGCTGGCGGTCGGGCCAGGCCATGCGTGCGTCGTCCGCAAGGACGGAACGGTTTGGTGCTGGGGTGCAAATCACGACGGCGAGCTCGGCGACGGGACCACGGTGGATCGCGCGGTGCCCGTGCAGGCGCTAGCAATCCAACACGCGGTCGAGGTCGTCGTGGGTGGTCAGCACAGCTGCGCGCGCGATCGCGAGGGTGCGGTGTGGTGCTGGGGCCACCCGGGCAGCGTCGGACACGCGGCTTCGATCCCTTCGATCAAGCCAGCCAAGGTCGCCGGGCGATCGCCTGCCGTGATCGCGCTGATCGCAGGCGACGCCTTGACGTGCGCGCGCTTCGCAACCGCCCCGCCTCGCTGCTGGGGATTCGATCCGGTGCGCATCCTGGGCGACCATCCGGTCCCGGCGCTCGCCCCGATCGCCGCCAAGGTGTTCGAACGCGCGGACCTGATCTCGATCGGAGAACGCTTCGCTTGCTTCACCCAGCAAGGCCGGATGTGGTGCGGCGGAGCAGACGACGCGGGCCAGCTCGGTGATCAAGCCGTGCCCGACGATGCCCAGTGTCGCCGCGCGCCCGGCCGAACTATCCGCTGTGAATGGCGCGACCCCGCACCACCCGCCGTCACCTGGCCGCCCGGTCCACATCCCGATCCGGAGGACCATCCCGAGTTGCAGCGGCCAGCGCCGCCACGCGCCACGCACGATCGAGAATTCGCGGATTCAGCGTGGTTCGTCGACACCGCGATCACGGCGACCGCGATCGCGACCGGGCGCGGCCGGACCTGCGCGATCACGCAGGCGCGTGCCCACTCGGTGGTGACGTGCTGGGGCGCTGGTTCCTCGTCGACCCGAGACTGGGCGTGGCGCACGGCGCGCGAGATCGCAGGGACGGAGGACGCGGTCGCGATCGCGGTGACGAGCGACCACGGATGTGCGGTACTCGCCGATCATTCACTGCGATGCTGGGGCGATAACAGCGCGGGTGCGCTCGGCCTCGGTCCACGCGGACCCACGAGCTCGGTGGCCGCGCTCCCGGTGCAGTGGTGAGCCGGGTTGAGTCGCTCTCGAAGTCAGTTCTATGTTTCTCGAGCGCGAGCCCACTCGCGGACGCGCTGCGAACGTGGTCGGCAAGGGCGCGCAGGCGGTCGCTGGTGGCGGTCGTGCTCATGGGCTTCACCGGACGATTTGATGGGCGACACGCTGTAGCGACGCGCTCGCGACATGACCCAGAGACGCTACCCAGACTTTCTCGCGTTGGTGACTTCGCAAGCTTTGCACGACTGCTGCGCCGACCGCGAGCCGCCGCGCTCGACGAGGGTCGAGAAGCGAACGGTTCAAGCTCGCTGGATCCGCACCACGCTCGCGTTCTTGCGCGGCGTGTCGGCGACTCACCTACGCGTCGACGGTGCGTTCGGCCCGGCAAGCTCGAGCAATGCTGATCGAGGTCGCCTTCGAGGGACCGTGCTTCGGCGCGCGCACCGGTGGCATATACTTCACGCGTGGCCAAGACCAAGCGCGAGCCCGCGGCGCTCTACCTCGTCACCCTGCCCGACGAGCTGCTCGGCGGGACGCATCTTCGCGCCGGGATGTTCGCGAACCCCGCGCCCGACGACGTCTTCGCGTATGCGCCCGACGATCTCGCGTACTACGTGCTCTCGACGAACCACGCCCACTACCTCACATACGACAGGCTGTGGCCCGTCCGTACCAACCCGAGCTCGAAGCTCGTGCGCGACGACACGTGGGGTGGCTGGAGGTTCGAGCTCGTCGAGCTCGGTCCACCGATGATGCTCGACGCCGCTGCGACCTGGCAGGCGCTGATCGATGCGGGCGTGCGCCTCGAGCCAACGAGCGACGGCCCATCGATCCTGACCTGGCCCGCGATCAAAGGTCACGTCGAGGCGCTGCGGCTCCTCGTCGACGCCGGTGGCAAAGCCGGCGAAGACGACGTCGTGATGGCCGCGGTACGTTTTGGCCAGCGCGAGACCACGCGGCTCCTCGTCGAGAAGGGCTTCGATGGCCAACCAGCGGTAGCCATGATGAAGCGGTACCGCGACCACGTCGCGCTCGAGATCTTGCGAGAGCTCGGCTTCGAATAAGCTCGTTGGACAACCGGGACGGGCGGCCCTAGCCGCAGGAGCCGCTGTCGGTGACCGCGTGCGGCGCCGCGTCGCCGGGGCACGTCAGCTCGCACGTCGACGCGCCCGCGCACGAGAGCGAGCACGAGCCCGTGCACGTGACGGAGCACGTGGAGCTGCCGGCACAGCTGATGCTGCTGCTCGCGCCGACCGTGACGTCGCACATCGAGGAGCCGGCGCAGCTGATGCTGCACGACTTGCCGCACGTGCCGCTACACGTGTTGCCATTCGTGCACGCGAGCGAGCAGCTCTCGCCGGAGCAGCCCGAGCTCGTGATGTCACACGAGGTCTGCGCCGGGCACGAGCACGAGGTGCCATTGCATGTGGGTGGTGGCGGCGTGGAGCTGCTGCCGCAACCCATGAAGAATCCGAATACGAGAAGTAGTCTGACCATAGACCACTCACGATAGAGCAGTCGGCCACCCTAGTCGCCGTACGAATGTTGCACGTGCGTCCGATCACGACGGGCGCACCGCGTGCGGGCGCGCGCAAGAGGTGCGTTCGGTCGGCGATCTTTCCCTCGAGCAACCACCTCGAGAAGATGAAGCACGCGTTGGTGCAGCCAGAGAAGGCGCACTTCAGCCGGCGGCCGCAAAGAGCGGATCGAGCATCTCGCGGACCGCTGCGTCGGGCCCGGCGGCAGTAGCCACGGCGCAGTGAAGTATCGCGAGCCCGGTCCGGTAGTAGCCCGCCTCGAGCAATCGAGCCGCGACCAGCGCCGGTTCCGCCAGCCGCGATACGAACTGGGCGAGCGCGTCGAGCTGGTGGGCAGGCAAGCCACAGTCGGTGCACGAGCCGGCGCGGTCACGCGCCGCGCCGCAGCTCCAGCACCGTGTAGCGCTCGGTAATCTGGGTCCGAGCGGTACGATTTCAGCAGTACGCTTTCCACACGTGTCGCACTGGAACATCACCGAAAGCGATCCAGGCATCGGACCACGCTGACCGCTGAGGTAGTGCGTCTCCATGCCGCAACACGTAACCGGTCCGTCGGGGGCAACCATCGGGACACCGTCCATAGGACCGAACATAGCTCGCCGTCTTGCGATCGAGCGCGACGCGATGCCGCGATTGCGCGGATTGCGTTGTTGTCCAGCTGCAGGCGAGCATCCTCGAGGCTGCCCGTGATCAACCTTCGAACAGGTTGGAGCTCGATCACCTCGACCGTGCGTGGCGGACCTCACCGGAGCTGTGCGCGTTCACCGAGACCGTGCGCAGCGCGTATTGCATCGACATCTGCCGCTGCGCTTCTCTTCATGAGCTCACGAGCAAAATGCTCCGTCCAAAAAAGACGTTCGGGTTGTAATTCGGTCGAACCTAGCGGCTCCTGAAAATCGCGACGAATCTTGGTGGCCGCTACGTTCCCAGCCGCTTGGTTGCCTCGTCGATCCGCGAACGTCACCGATCATCCGCGATGCGAACCTCGGCGTGTTCGAACGCCTCGGGCTCGAGATCCTGGGCCGCCCTCTCACACGTGACTCAGCGCTTTGCCGCGCGCTCTGCACTAGAATCGAGCCGCATGGCCGACCAACTGTTACGTGGAGAGGCGCTGGTCAGAGCTGCCGTCGAGCACTCTTGCCAGCAGCTCGGCATCGGGCCGCCCAGTCCTCTACCCGCACCACGAAGGTCGAAGTTAGCGGCACTGCGCTTTGCAAACGGACAGCCGATACCGCCCAGCGTCCGCGCGTTGCTGACCTGCGCCGCCGAGCGCCCGAGTCTGATGCAACGCTATACCGAGGATCGAGCGCTCGAGGACGGCTTCCTGCCATCGCTCGAGCCACTCGGTTTCCTCGATCTGATCGAGGCCGAATTCGGGTCCCGACACGCGCGGACATTCCAGGTCGCCGCCGCGGTCCTCACCGGGAACTGCTTTCTCTTGCCGGGCGGATCCGAGAGCCGCCGATTTATCTACGTCGGTACAGCCGATGCGGTCGGCGAGTACCCGGTGGTCTACGCCGACATCGACGACACGCCGGTCGTCGGCCTCGAAAGCCCGGGCTTCGACATCTGGTTTGCGACGCGCGCGGGCTACGTACGGACGCCGAAACACTACGGTGATGTGCCCGACGAGTATCGAGCGTCGCTCGCCGAGCAGGCGACCCTAAACTTCGGTGGGCGCACGATCATCTACTGATACTGACGCACACCGAGCTCGGGCTCACGCATCGACGGTGCGGATCTTCCGCGGTCCGGGCACCTCGAGCATGCTGATCGAGGTCGTCTTCGCGAGGCCGTAGTTGATCAACCAGCTCCTCGGCGCGCTCACCGGTGGTGGCTCGTAGCCCTTCGGCAGCGCGAGCTCGCGCGGCAGCCCTTCGCGCCACGCATGAAACGCGAGCCCACTCGCGTACGGATCGAGCTTGCCGCCGAGCAGCGTGAACGCGCCATCGTCGTCGCGATGGCGACGCCAGTTGTTGATGACGTAGGCGAGCGCGTTGCGGACCTGGCGAACCGAGCCGAGGGGCTCCGCATGATAGCGATCCGTGGACACGCGACCCGTGCGTTCGGTGCGACGCCGGCGCGAGTACGCGGCATTGAGCCGACGCGCGGCCGAGATCTGGAACGCGCGCAGCCCGTTCGCGAGGCACGCCTGATCACTCGCTTCGACGATCAGGTGGAGGTGCGTGTTCTGCAAGCTGAGGTGCACGATCCGAAACTCCTCGTGCCGACCGAGGACCATGCGCAGCGCACCGCGGATCGCGGCGTACATGTCGAGGCGACGTAGCCAGCCAAGCTCGCTCGTGATGCGCAACGTGATGTGCTGCGGCTGGCGCTCGTTCACCGCCGGACGCGCGGCGTGCGACGCGCCCGCATGCGCGCCCGTGGTCGGGCGGCCTGCATGCGGGCGAGCGCCACCACGTCGCTGGCCGTTCTTGTCGAGCTTCGGGAGGTGAAGCTCGGTTTGAACGTGGCGTTTTCGCGGGCGGTCCATGGACAGATCGTAGCCATGCGCAGGTTCGTTGGCAATGATTTGGCGTATATATTTGTCGTCAATAAATACAGCTGCCACGCGTTTGGCCGCACGGGCCATCGGTGACAGTCATCGTCAGCGGAACGGTGCGCGCCAGGCTTCGCGAGCGCGGCGGTTTCGATAGGGTGCCCGAGTATGAAGCACTTCATCCTCTTCGTCTCGATCGTCGCCGCGGCGTGTGGCGGCAAGAAGCCCGCGCCGGCGGCACCCGCGCCGGAGCCCGCGCCGGTCGCCGCGGCAGAGCCTGCGCCGGCACCCGCGCCCGCGCCAGAGCCTGCACCGGCGCCACCGCCGGCGCCCGCGCCCAAGGTGACGAAGGCGAAGGCCGAC